>CAJTQE010000007.1:1364-38403 GCA_910578655.1 uncultured Christensenella sp. | reverse complement strand
AAATGAAAAAATTTCTGTGCGTGAAGGTATGTTCCACCTTCTACATGCAGTCGAAGATAATCAATTTATTGAATTATCGCCTAAGTTTTTTACAAGAAAGCTAATAAATGAATTGTATGAACGCGGAGCATTTGATACTGAGTATAACGGTTTCGATGGCGAGGAAGATTATAATTTTTTCTTAAAAATGTTTAGTAAAAGAAAAAAAGAAGATATTACAAATAATATGCACAGAAAAATACGCGCAATAATTTATAACTCTATTCGTCCATATTTAATGAGTGTATTAGCAGAAAAAGTAAATAGAAAGCATTGATTTATTGTACAAAGTATCTATAGGTTGCTTTAGACGATACTGAAGATTTTTATTAAAGGTACATAATGAGTTTTAATATGTCTGAACTTCAAAACGAAGAAACTTTTTATACGGATCGTATGGATTGTAAGTTCATTGATTTCTTTGATGACGGGGAGCGATTGGAATTACAAAAGGACGATTATTTGAGTATTAATATTGCCGCGGGTGGCTCTGTTAGATTGCGTAACTGTTTGGTTCGTGCCTCAAAGCCTTGTTTGGGTGATGTGCTTTTTATGACTAAGGCGCAGATTTTAAAGATAAGGCATTTTGGCAGGAAATGCTTTGAGGAATTGTTTGATTTGACAAAGGCTTTGTTGGGCGGTAAGGAGCTGCCAAAAGCTAACCCGCCGTATTTCAAAAACCCTGTAGATAAATTGCGTTATGACGGTAGTTATTTAACATATGGAGAAGTAAAAACTTTATATTCAAAACACTCTGAAGAGGTAAAAGAACATTTAAGCGACAAAGAACACTATCCTGAAAAAAGTTTGGGGTGGTATATATGCGTAGTGCATATGAGCCTTAAATATGATTCCGCGGTTTTGCAAAACTTGAGTGATGATAGCATACGTTCAGAATACATAAGTCATAAAAAAGACTATCCGTTGCTGTATGATGAAATTTGTGATTTTTTAGAACCTTTTATTAATGCGTCTTTAAAAGACCGTGAAAAAGAAGTATTAATGTTGAGGCTGGGTATAAAATGTAAAGAGCAAGTATTACAACAAGTGGGAGAAAATATTGGCGTTACGCGTGAAAGAGTTCGGCAAAATGAGAAACGCGGTAAGCATATATTAATTAGTAAATTGAACAAACTGCCAATGAGCTTATATGATGATGTTTTAGCACTTAAGGAAAAAATATATGCTATAGGGTTAGGCGGGTTTGTTCTTGCCTTAATCAAATTTAAACGTAAAAATCTTGCTAAATTTATTACGCAGGCATTTTTCGATGATAAGGATTTGGAGTGCTATTTGCGTGTTAAAAATTACTTCCAAAATATTGTGTAAACAATAGCATATAATACTATTGACAAGGTTGACAAATTAGGTTATAATATGACTACCGAATAAAAAGAGGTGAAATTATGAGTGGAGAGATTTCGATAAGACCTTCCAAAGATATCAGAACGAATTATGCGCAGATAGCCGCGCTTGCGCATCAGCATCCTGTTGCTATAACCGTTAATGGAAGAGAAGATACTGTATTGATTAGTCACGCAGACTTTTTAGAGCAACAAAGACAGATGGCTGAGATGCAAGAAAGATTGGCTTTGTATGCACATTTAGCTCAATCGCAGGACGATATTAAACTTGGTAGAGTTCAGCCGATGAACGCAGCAGTATCGGATATATTGAGGGATGTTGACAATATATAATTATGAAGTACTCGATAGAATTTACTGATACGGCGAAAAGCGATTTAAGAGATATAGCATTTTATATTGCAGAAGAATCGAAAGACAAAGATATAGCAAAACGGTTTGTCAGCGAATTAGCGGCACAATGTTCAAGGTTGGAGGAGTTTCCTTTAATGGGTGCAATTCCAAAAGACAGGACATTGGTTTCCGCTGGGTATAGATTTCTTATACATAAAGAGTATTTGATTTTCTACTCAATTGATGAAACAAATGCAAAGATTTATGTTTCTGCAGTATTTAATGCGAAGAAGGATTATACCAGAGTTTTGAAGAAGTTAATTTAACCACATTAAAAGTAAAAGGAAATGCGCTTACAAAGTAAGCGCATTTTTCTATTGAGGGTGTTCCTCATTTTCATCATCTTCAGAGTCGTTTGTTACTTCGTATGTATCATCTTCTTCGGCAAGCGCATTTAAGATTGAATAGTCTTTTGAATACAAAAGATTAATAGAAAGTTTTGCCGCCGCGGTTTTTTTCTTACCGTTATACTCTAAAATCATAGCTTCAGCATAGCCCATACAACCGGGGCGACGTTCTTTTGCAGTTCTGGTAAGCTGCTTAATTGAAACGGCACCCAGTTTTTCTTTAAAAAGGTCATCATTTAGAGCGTCTTTATATACGATAATTAATTTTGCAACAGCGTTTAATATGTTTGCGCTAAATGAATTATAGTCGCCCTCCCAAGCGCCAATAATAAGACGTAGTACACGGTCAAGGGCGTGATAACCGTGTTTTTTGAAAATATTTTCAAGAGCTGCAATGGCACATATATTTCCGGGGGCTTTTTTTGAACTAATCTGTAAGCCGTATGATTCAACTAAAGATTTTATCATTAATTGTTCATCGTTGCTTGCTTCAATATTAGCCATGAAGATTTCATAAGGACTTAAAGGTTTAACAAATTTCATTTGGTTAGCAAAGATATCCGCTTCTTGCTCATAACAAAGATCATCATATATCATACACCAAACGGGGGTTTCACGCGATCCGGAAATGAGAGCTATAATTTCTATTGTATGCTGACCGTTAAATACATAATTGATATTATCACGCCTGCTGACTTTTACAGGGTTAATCTGGTATAAATCAAAGTTAGCGGCTGCGCGGTTTATATGTGATTGCGATAAATTACGTTGATATTCCTGATTTGATACAAGGTTTTTTATTGGGATTTGCTCGAAGTGTACATTGGGAACAAATGCGCTATAATCTTTCAATTTGTTTTCTCCTTTAATAGTGCAAGCATATCTTTTAGCGAGCTGTCTAATTTTAGTATAATGGTAGCCAGCTTATTTTTTGCTGATTTTGAGACTGATTTAAAGTTTGTGTTTTTAATTGTGCGGTTTATTGAACCCAGCCAAGACGGAATTGTCAAGGCTAATTCAGTTACAGGTGCATCTGGATCAAATGTTGGCATATCTTTTACGGTCTTTTTATTCGCTGACTGTTTAGATATATACGGGTTATTTTGAATAACGTTCCTCGCCTTTTTAAATATTACTTGTTGTCCGTCATTTTGTTCGAGTTGCTGTATAAGACGATTAATTTCTGAAATGGGCATTTTAGATATTTCAATAATATTTTTGTGGGAAATCTTATACTTGCCAGATAATACCTTGATAACGAGGTCAGGAGCTGTTGCACTCACTTTTTCCAATGCGCGTGTATATAGAGCAAATTTTTGTACAGTTCCATAAGAGATATTGTTTTCTTTAGCTATACGTTGTGCTGTTATGTGCCGAGAAGGGTGAGCCTTGTCATCGGGTTGAAGTCCGTCCTCTGGATAATACGGGCTTGAAAGGTCAGAGCTTTTACGTCTGATAATAAGTTTTTCCGTTTCATATTGGAGCCCAATAAGGAAACGTCGCATTTCCTCTGTTAAATCATCACGTTTAAGTTGGTGCGCACATATCCACGCAATTACGGCTTCACGACAATCAAAATGTAGTTCTTGAAAGTCAAAGGGTATATTGTGGTTTGCGCATATTTCGTATTGGTAAATACCGTCAATTACAATATTCCCCCATACTGTTATTTGTTCGTGGCAGCCGTTAGAAATAATAGTTTGTTCAAGGTTAGAGTATTCTCTTTTAGAAAGTGGTCGAATGAGTGATTTAAATTGTTTATCAATCCTAAATGAGGGTAAATTAGTCATTGTCTAAGTTCTCCGATGGCTCAATGCGTTTGATGGTTTTTAAGGAGAAAACGGCTGCTTTTTGTGCAGGCAGTATATTCCCAAAGAAACGGTATGAGTAATTAGCTTCTAAGCCGCCAATTATTTCGCATAGTTTTGTAGTGAATGTGCGGCTATATATTTCGTATGAATTATCTGACTTCATACGGTGAATATTGACTTTATGGGTTTGATCTCCCGATAATTCTTTTTCAACAGAGCGAATAGCAACTTCCATAGTTTTAGGATTGACAAGTAATTGTATATACTTAGGGTCGCCTAACTGATGTATAGTTGCTTTGTGAATACGTATTCTATATTTTTTCAAATCGACAGCCATAGTGGTTGACATAACACTATTCATTGTTAGTACCACCGTCATTTATTGTTACTGAAAGAGAAGCGTTATCTTCCGCATTTTCTGGCGGTGTTTCTTCTCTTATGGCGTATATTGCGTAGCCATCAAAAATATTTATCTGCATTGATTGACGGTGTTCGTTGAAAGGAAGTCCGAATTGATTTTGCCAATCTTGCGGGAAAACAGGTGTGCGTGATGTTTTGGGCTTCGCGCCTTCTACATTAACGCGTTGATATACTTCCGTGGCTGTAAGGTCAAAAGCAATAAGATATTCGCCATTTGAATGAATAAGTTTACCGAGCAATTTGTACCGATAATTAGGGTCCCAATCCATCATCGATACAATTTTGGCAAAGAATATTTTACATGTTATCGGCTTAGGTTTGCGCTTGCCGTTGGCATTTTGGGTACACCACATAAATGAGTCGCGTGAGCCTTCGGAGCAGGGGCGAAGTGCAAGAATTTTCTTTTCTCTATTTACAAGCACTTGCGCAAAGCCTGAGTTGGGGAACTTTGAAAGGCAAGCGGCATTTACATAAAATTTGCAGTTATTAAAGGAAACAGACGGTTCTTGTAAATGTGCAAAGAATTCGCGGCGAACAACTTGAAACTCGTCAAAATTAAAGTTTTCGCCAAGTTCCCAAAGCTCGTCATTTTCACTTAATACGGGCTGATTAGTGGGTGTAGTTTCTTCCGATTTACTCATTCGTCTTTTTCTCCTGTGGCATTACGCCATTTAATTCTTTTTTTATATAACTACGCAACTCATCAAATGGGGTAACGTTAATTCTCTTTCCTGTTTCATATAATTGACCTTCCATACGGATTTTCCAATCTGATTCACTTTGTTTATCTAAAGCAGCAAGAGTCTGTTCGTGTAGGTAATAAGGCTTACCAAAACTGCTTGTCCATTCTTTTGGAATTGCGCGTATGCGTTTGCCCGAAGGTGTGTACGGCTGAATAGACACTGTTCCGGCTTCGGTTGCCTCTTGACTGCTTAGAACATAAGATTTGAAAAAGGCTTCAGAATTGGATACGTCAAAGATATATGCAGTTTCGTTATCTTTCTCAAATCGAGATCCAATAATTCTGTATTTACAATCAGTATTCCAACCGAACAGTGAGAAAACCGTATTTTGGAAAGCGGCTGAGGGGATAGGCTTGGTGTAATAAATTTTTTGTGATACCTTGGAACAAATAACGGCTTGTCTATTTGACTTTGCTGTTGTTCTGATTGCAAATTTTCTTTCTATAGGGTTAATAAGTAATTCGATATAGTTTTTTTCTCCCAGCTTGCGCACACATTCAGTATTCAGCATTATTTGATTATTAGAGAACGTAATACAAGGTCTATTAACGCTGTCAAAGAATTCTGAACGTGTTATTTCAAAGCCACGCAAATCAAAGTCGCCAGCTTCAACTTCGATTTTAATTTCTTCTTGCGCGTGAGCAGTATTAACATCATTTTCATCTTCAATGTATGCGCTTTGTGAAGCATTGAAATAGTCGCCTTCTTTAAAACCTGCCCAGCGCGGGTTTATTACAACGAAGCCTTTTAAAATTCCGCTGTCAATAACGCGCAATTCTGGGAGGAAAGATTTGTTTTTATATTTTGCGTTATCAAGCATACGTTGAACAGCAATAAAATCGTCCCTTGAAACAATTGCTTCGTGGTGTTTATGATAAGTGCTTTGAGGTCTTTCCCCGCGGTTTTTAGCTGACTTATGAGTACGGTAACTTATAGTGTATGTTTTTCTGGTAACAACGTCACCGCAGTGGCGTTCATTTCTTAAAACTTGCACTACAGCGTTAGAAGTCCATTTAACATTTCCGAGATATGATTTCCGCCCGAGTGCATTGAGAGTATCTGCTATTTGTTGCGAGGAATATCCGTATAAATACATACAGAAAGCGAGCTTAACCGTAGGGGCTTCTTCTGGATTTATAATCAGATTTCCATTTTCATCGTGTGTATATCCGAGCAGCTTTGGCGTTAAAGGAATACCGTGGTCAAGGCGCATACGAAGTGAAGTTTCCATACTGCGGCTTCTTGTATGCGATTCTTCTTCCGCCATAGTAGCTTGAAAGGTAAGCGCCATCTGTGATTCATCGTTGAGAGAGAAAATACATTCAGACTCAAAAAAAACGCCCACAGGTGGTTTTTGCTCTGCGAGGTCGCGCACAAGTCCGATACAGTCAACTACATTTCTGGCAAAACGTGAAACGCTTTTTGTAATAATCAAACTGAGCTTGCCGGCTTTACTGTCGGCAATCATTTCATTGAAAGCATCTCTATGTTTTAAGGAAGTACCGCTTATTCCTTCATCAGCATATATCTTGATTAATTTCCAATTGGGGTGTTGAATGACAAATTCTTCGTAATATTGTTTTTGTAATTCAAACGAAGTTGTTTGACGCACGTCATCGGTTGAAACGCGGACATAAATACCTACGTCTTGCTGTGTGTCGTTATCATAGTAATCAATAGGCTTGTCCGCGGGTTTGTATTCATAGTTTTCTTGATCGATTTCAACGTGCATGCGCTTGCGAGTTTTTGCTTTGGCGCGTTGACGTTCTGTTTGTTTATCTATATCAATCATTAGACTCACCTTTTTTATCGGTTGCGTTTTCTGGTAAGACTTGCAAATCAGGCGTTGGTAAAAAGAACGTATCTTTCATATCATTTTTGTAATATGAGGCAAGCGTAAAAATATCTTCGGAAATAAAGTAAATACCGATAGGCGGAATTTGTGATGCAAGAATACGTGAACACAGAGTTACTTCGTGTGGCTTTTTAGAAACATTGGAAACTTTTTGTGTTATGATTAAATCAACTTTTCCTTCGAGAGCATCATTAAGCAAACGGCACCATTCGGGAGCTGATTCCATATTGGGCGCAGTCGCACCTTCGTCTATATAAAAATCGATTATTTCCCAATTAGGACATAATGCAACTGTATCTATGTATTGCTGCTTATGGAAAGCGAGATAATCTTCATAACGGGTTTGGTTGAAATAACGGATATAAACACCGATTTTGTAATGATTAGCAGGGCTGGGGCATTCGTGACGAATATTATTTAACCACGTTTTATGCTCTGCAATTTTGCGTGCGTGTTCAGGCGTTTCGCAAAAAAAATTAAGTTGTTGGGGAGTCCTCGCTATCTCATAAAACTTATTTATAATCTCTAATTCGTCTGCCATAATTCCCCCTGGAAGCAATTTTGTGGTAATTATAAGTTAAATGAAAGTAAAAATAAATAAACCAGCAGTCACATATGTTGACTACTGGTTTATATTATTTAAAGTTTTTTTAAGATAAAATATAAGAGCGAATGTATTCGCCGAAGAAACTAATCTTCCTTTTTGCTGTGCAAGGAGGCTTTAATTTCCTTAACAATTTTAAGAATAGATTCGATTTCTTGTGGTGAGCAATCTTTGAGCAAGTCAGCGAATTCTTGCTGGTATATCTGGTTTACGACAGGTACATTTGGACGAAGAATTGAGTCAGCCGACATTTTCAAAGTTTCAACTATCCGACAGAAAGTTAGAATGTTCATTTTAGTTTTTCCGAGTTCTATATCGCTTATATAAGGATCGGAAACTTCAATAGCAAAAGCGAGGTCGGCTTGACTTAAATTTTGCGCAGTTCTTGCGGCGCGTATTCTTTGACCAATCTGCTTCAGTTCTGAATTTGAGTCCAAGATTTGACCTCCTTCGCCACTAGGCTATATTTAATTGCAATTTTATCATCAATAGTTTATAATTAGAACAGCAAATTGTCTATATCATAAACAATTGGCTATAATTGAGAAAACTATTTTTTGGAGGAATAAATAGTGGCTCTCAATTACATTTTATTAGGAAAAAGAATTAAGTCGTTGCGGTGCAAAAAGCATTTAACACAAGCGGTGTTTTCCGAAATGATAGATAAAACACCGAATTATGTCTGCTGCATTGAAAGCGGGATAAAAGGGCCTAGCCTTGACACGCTTATACTTATAGCCAATGCACTTGGAGTAACGACTGACGTTTTGCTTGCTGAAAGTCTTGATAATTATCTTAAAGTTGATGAAAGCGAATACATAGAATTATTTCAAGACTGCACACCGTATGAGCGGCGTATTTTGATTGAAAATGCTCGGTCTTTAAAAAGCTCGATGAGAGAATATCATTTCCTGAGTGGGCGTAAGCAGTAGTAGTTACATTTTAAAATTGGGTTTCGCTAAAAACAACACACCAGCGGTCAAATGTTTCGCTGGCGGTTTGTATTTCGATTATTTTTTTACATTTTGCAAAAAGCCGACTACATTTTCAGTTTGGCTCTTTATTGTCGTTGTAATTATGTTATAATTATTCTGAATTATGGTACGGGTTAAAAAACCGAGCTGGTATTCGTTTGAATTAAATGATTACTCTGCGCCAAGCTGTACTTCCTTTACCAAAACATATTTTGGAACGATAGAAGATTTTAATGATGTTGTTCTTGAAATACCGTTTGGCATTGAAGAAGAACTGAAAGATACTTTTGAACGCTTTGCTGCGGGTGAAAGAAAGATAATCCATAACGCAGGATTTATTAAAACAAGATTTGCGAAACCAGCAATTTTAATTAATGAAAACAATATAGCATTTGACTCGACCGAATGTAAATTCCGTAATACCTATGGGTTTTATTATTATATTCGATTTGATAGAGCAGAAGGCAAGATTTACCTATTAAAGCAGGGTAAATCATTTTATATTGTTTATCGAATGGCTTTAACAAATCCACAATTTCGTGATGAGCTATTTAGCAAAAAAACTTGGTATAGCCTTGGAGATACTCTCTGCGGGCATCCCGGCATTTTAAAATATAACGAAAATGAAAAAGTATTAGTTAATATGCTTGGTTTGGTTGAGTCCAAGTATGATGATGAACAAAAAGCGATGGAACGTTTTAATAGCTTGAGTAGCTTTAATTTTTCAAAATTTTTTGAGGACATTTTTGGCGATGGATAATGAGAAAATGACAGCACCTTTAATGGCGTATTATGAAGAGCACAGCTTAGGATTTGGTCAAGACTGTGATTTAAATGAAGAATCAAAAGTATTGCTTTCGCAGTTGCTTTCCAAAGTGCAGAAAATTAAATCATTTGATAAAAACAATGAGCGTTGGAAATTCTGGGTTTCTGTTCCGCGGGGAACGTTTGAGGATTATGCAGAATTGCGTGATAGTGCTGATTATAAAACACATAAGGCTTTTGTTCAGTCATGGAAAGATTGGTTTCCAAAAGAAGTTTATTGGTATGAAGTAATTATAGTTTCTGCTAATGGCTGTGTTCTGATTTTAATTAATAATTCAACTGTATTAAGTATTAGTCCGCAATATCAGGCTGAATGGGACAAGCGTGATTTTTCTGACTTGTTGGTTTTTCTTTCAGATGAGGTTGAGAAAATAATTAGCGGATTAAGTGCAGGAACGTATAATGAATATTTAAATTCTGCTCTGCCCTATGAATACCGTAAAGGCGTTATCTTAAGGGGTAAACTTTGGGAGATTAGTTCAAAGGAAAAAGAATATTATTGTGGCTCCTTGTCCGCTGAAGAAATAGAAAAATTTGCGGGGGTTGACAGTAAAAAAACAGTTGAGCATATCAAGGGAATGACGGCTCAACTGTATTATAATGCTTGTGCAATTTGTTATACTGCGGCGCGGTTTAATGGACTTGACGGAATGACGCCTAAGCAAATGTATCTTCGATTTGCCGATAATCGTGATGGCGGTTTATCAACCATTGAGGACAGCTCCGTTGAAGCCTTTGAAAGATGGTTTAATCTTACAGACAAGGAGAAATGGGAAATTCAAAATCCAAGCCATATGTGGCAGATTTCTCAAGGTAGTACACATACAATAATTTGCCTATATGTGGATGTTAACGAGAACGGTTACTATTTGACTTTAGCAGGCGGAGAACACTGTCGAACAGATGAAGTCGTGCGAATGTTCAATGCGTTAAGAGCAAACGGATTTCCTGTTTATTATCACTCTCACGAGCGAATTACTAAAGCATTATTAGGACAAGATGAAGTTGGAATTGTGCCTTGCTTTAAAAGACCTTTTCTTTATTGGTATGGTGGGTTTAAAAATTCTGATGTAATCTCTTTTGTCCAGCTTGATGAGGAAGAATTTACTAAAGAAGAAATTGCCGAAATAGTTAAGGCGGCACAATGGTTTGAATTGTATAAGTTTGAATTGCAGGGGGATAGTCTTTGATGAAGATAATTAAAAATGCGATTAAATGCAAGCACTGTGGGGATGTTATCGAATCTACATACCGGCACGACTTTGTTACTTGCTCTTGTGGGTGTTGTAGTGTTGATGGCGGTCTTGATTATTTAAGGCGTTGTTTTAGGAATTCTGAAGCTGAAGATTACATTGATCTCAGTGAAACCGTATCAGACGAATAAAATAATCAAATAATGGTTGCGGAAGGCAATTGAAGTGAGCGTAGATAGAGCTTGGTAGAGAGCTTGAGAATTTAAAGCAATAATTGATTTAAAATTTTATAAAATGCTGTTGTATTTTTCGTAGAATTGTGCTACAATAATTACAGCAAGAATAAAATGTATTAAAGGAGGCACATTGATGAATATTAAACCAATTTCAGATTTGCGAAACTACAATACTGTTTTAAAAGATTGTCAAGCTGATTCGCCTGTGTTCTTAACTAAGAATGGGCGCGGCAGGTATGTCATAATGGATGCTGAACAATACGATAGCATAATGGCAGAAATGCGCCTTATGAGCAAAATAGTTAAAGCAGAACAAAGAATAGAAAACGGTGAATCATACTTGGAGATGTCCGAGTTAAAAAAGAAACTTGGGATGTGAGGAATTATGAAATTAAAAATCAATCCACAGGTTTATGACGATTTGGTCGATATAAAAGCAAGTATAGCTGAGGACAGTCCAGAGCAAGCCGTGAAGGTTGTTGCCAAAATTTTGTCTGATATGGAACGACTTGTTGACTTCCCCGAGAGTGGAAACAAGTTGAGCAATAAGATTCGATTTGAGGTAAAATATCGATACATAATCACTTATTCGTACGCTTCGGTTTATTACGTCGAGGATGACTCAGTTATAGTTACAACCGTGTTGCATCTGGCGAGAGATTTTTCCGCAATTAAATTTGAAGATTAGTTTTAAAATTGCATAAATGTTAGGTTTGCGACTTTTTGCGACCACAAATTTTTTGTAACTAAAAACACAATATATAGTGTAATTGCTATTGCATAAAGCACTACATATTGTGTTTTTTGCTTATTTCAAGGGACTTAAAATCCCTCGGTAGAGATACCGTGCCGGTTCAAGTCCGGCCACGAGCACCATCGAAACGGGAGAAATTCACAAAATTTCTCCCGTTTTATTATGTTTGGGAAGTGATTGGGAAGTACTTTTTGCCCGATTTCAGCCCAAAACAGGTGTTTTTGTGCGTTATTTACAGTTCGTACGTCAAAACGTAAAACTTATGTAAGGTATTCGGAAATAGTATCGGGGCATATAATGGGTGCACTCGGGAATTGTGAAATGGCGGAATTAACGCCGCTTGTCTTACAGCGTTTCACAACGGAGCTTTTACATGGCGGGAATATAAAAACGGGAAAGGGACTGTCGGCAAATTCGGTAAACGGCATAATAACCGTAATTCAAAATTCGTTAAAAGAGGCTTATGCCATAGGGCATATAGCTGAATATACGGCGGATAAAATTAAACGTCCAAAGGTAAGAGAAAAGCAAGTAACGTGTTTTACGCCCACCGAACAGAAATTAATAGAACAGACAGTTTTAAGAAAGATATGATGAACCGTGTAGGTAAGTTATTTACTATGGCAGTTTAATAAAGTAAGGGCGGCATCGGTAAATTTACCGATGCCGCCCGTTATCATCTAATACAATAATAGGTGGTTACTTTTTATGAGTAACAACCACCTATTTGAATATAATTTGACTTTTTTTCTTACAGATTTGAGAAAGTTTTTAATAATCTATTGCGTTTTAGTTCATAATGATTTATAATAAGTATACTTTAATTCCACCTATTATTGTATTTTGAATATAATTTGACTTTTTTTCTTACAGATTTGAGAAAGTTTTTAATAATCTATTGCGTTTTAGTTCATAATGATTTATAATAAGTATACTTTAATTCCACCTATTATTGTATTAGGTGAACGTTTACGAAAGTAATTTGTACATCTAAAAATGGCTAAATTCAAATTGTTTTCTCACAATTTAACAGCTTATCAAGCGGCAGTTGATATGCTTGCTGAAACAAGCAAGGCGGCGATTATCCATCCTACTGGGACGGGTAAGTCTTTTATTGCCTTTAAGCTGTGCGAGGACAATCCGTATAAGTGCATTTTATGGCTAAGCCCCAGTGAGTATATTTTCAAAACACAGCTTGAGAATCTGAAAGCGGTATCCAACGGCTACGTTCCTGAAAATATCGTTTTCTATACCTATGCCAAGCTCACTTATATGAGTGAAAGTGAAATTGCGAACATCAACCCCGATTATATTATATTGGACGAGTTCCACCGCTGCGGAGCGGAAGTGTGGGGTAAGGGCGTACAGTCTGTTTTGGACACTTTTTCGGGGGTGCCTGTACTCGGATTGTCTGCGACAAATATCCGTTATTTGGATAATCAACGGGATATGGCGGACGAATTATTTGAAGGAAATGTTGCAAGCGAAATGACACTTGGTGAGGCAATCGTTCGCGGGATTTTAAATCCGCCAAAGTATGTGCTTTCGGTGTTCCAATACAAGAAGGATTTGCAAAAGTACAGTAAACGAGTTCGCAACGCCAAAAGTAAAGCCGTTCGTGACGAGGGCGAAAAACTGCTTGATAAGTTACGCCGTGCGTTAGAGAATGCGGACGGTTTACCTGAAATATTCAAAAAACATGTTCCCGTTAAAAACGGAAAGTATATAGTGTTCTGCGCAAACGCGGAGCACATGGAAGATATGGTATCGCACGTTGACGAATGGTTTGGCGATATAGATAGCAAACCGCACATATATAGAGCGTACTCGGACGACCCCGAAACAAGTAAAGCGTTTGCCGCTTTCAAAAAAGACAATAGCGAACACTTGAAGCTGTTGTTCTGCATAGATATGCTCAACGAGGGCGTACACATGGAGGACGTAAACGGAGTAATTTTACTTCGTCCTACGGTTTCGCCCATTATATATAAACAGCAAATAGGACGGGCGCTTTCGGCGAGCAAAACAACGAATGCCGTTATATTTGATGTGGTAATGAATATCGAAAATCTGTATTCGATAGGCACTGTACAGAACGAAATGCAGGTAGTTATTAACTATTACTGCGAACACGGTATGGATGACAGAATTATCAACGAACGCTTTAAAATCGTGGACGAAGTGCGCGATTGCGTGCAGCTGTTTGAAAAGCTCAACGATACGTTAGTTGCATCTTGGGACTATATGTTCGCCGAAGCAAAGAAGTATTACGAATTAAACGGCAATTTGGAAGTACCCAAACGCTATAAAACTGACGAGGGATATTCGCTCGGCAGTTGGTTAATGACGCAACGCAAAGTGCGTAGGGGAGAACAGTTCGGAATACTCGGCGAGGACAGAATCAAAAAGCTCGACAGCATAGGTATGGTCTGGGAGAGCTTCCGCGATTTGTCCTGGAACAGATATTACGAGGCGGCTTTAAGCTATTTTACCGAACACGGCGATTTAAAAATTCCCGCACAGTACGTTAAGGACGGTTTAAAGCTCGGTTCGTGGCTTTCTAATTTGCGGACATACCGTAAATGCGGAGCGCAGAGCAATTACCTTACAGAAGAAAGAATTGCCGCACTGGATAGTATAGGAATGATATGGGACGTTTTGGATATGCTGTGGCAACGCAACTTTGCGGCGGCGAAACTGTATTTTGAGCAGAACGGTAATCTTGACGTTCCCGTTGAGTATGTAGATGAGAACGGAGTTAAACTTGGCGTTTGGCTTAATAATCTGCGAAATGCTTATAAGGGTAAGTCAGGCGGTTACCGCCTTACGCAGGAACAAATAGATGCGCTTACAAGTATCGGCATGACCTGGACTTGTAAGTTTGAAAGGGCTTGGGAAACAGGTTTTAGCGAAGCGGAGAAGTATTTTACGAAATACGGCGACCTGAATGTTCCTGCAACCTATGCGACAAAGGATGGGTATATGCTCGGGCGGTGGCTCGACAGACAGCGTGAACATAAAGATAAACTTTCGCAGGACAGAATTGACAGATTGAATGTGCTTGGAATGGTTTGGGAGAAGCCCGATTCGTGGGAAGTGCGATATTCGCTTGCAAAAGCATACTTTGAGGAACACGGCAATTTGAACGTCCCGCCTAAATACATTGCGGACGGAGTGTGGCTCAATAAGTGGCTTAACGAGCAAAAACATATCTATCTCGGCAAGCGCAAAGGCAAGAGCTTAAACGCAGACCAGATAAAAAGGCTCAATGCTATAGGTATGCGTTGGGGTAATACCGAAACGGTTGTAGCCATTCCGGATATAAGAATAGTAAACGAAAGAAAGAGAGCGGTTGGCGTATGAATTTAAATAAAAATTTATTAATACTTGGTGCCGGACAATACGGACAAGTCGCAAAAGAAGTAGCCGAAAGCATGGGTTGCTTTGAAAAGATTGCTTTTCTTGACGATAAAAGCGAAGCGGCAATAGGCAAACTCAGCGAATATGAAAAGTTTGTTACCGAATATTCGTATGCTTTTGTTGCGATTGGTAATGCGGATTTGCGCCTTTCTTATATACAAAAACTTGAAGAGGCGTGTTTTAGAATTGCGATTTTGGTAAGTCCGAAAGCGTATGTAAGTCCAAGCGCACAGTTAATGAAAGGCACAATAGTTGAGCCTCTTGCTGTTGTAAATGCGAA
Organism: uncultured Christensenella sp.; assembly: GCA_910578655.1. GTDB lineage: Bacteria > Bacillota > Clostridia > Christensenellales > Borkfalkiaceae > Coproplasma. The sequence continues at coordinate 23,145 of CAJTQE010000007.1, read as the reverse complement.
TAGTTCCGTATGCATCGGCGTTTATGTCTGCGCAGGTTCTATTGTTAATCATAACTCTTTGGTCGGGGACGGTTGCCAGCTTGATTGCGGAAGCGTGGTTGGGTCTAACGTAGTTCTTCTTGCGAAAACGAAATTAGAGTGTAACGAAGTATTTGATAAAAACCGTGCGGAAATAGCATTAAGGTGTCCGCCCGAAAGTTATAAATTTGAGGACGGCGTATAAAAATGTACAAGCATTTTTTTAAAAGAGTATTTGATTTTTTAATGGCGTTAATCGGTTCGATTATTTTATTGCCGTTCTTCATAATTATAGGATTACTTGTCTTTATAGATAATCCGGGACCGATATTTTTCAGACAAAAACGCGTAGGTAAAAATAAAAAGTTGTTCTGGCTTTGGAAGTTCAGAACAATGAAAACCAAAACACCAGATATTCCCACGCATTTATTGGAACATCCTGAACAGTATATCACGTGCGTAGGACGAGTTTTAAGAAAACTTTCAATAGACGAGTTGCCTCAAATCTGGCAAATTCTATTCGGTAAGATGAGCATAATCGGACCGCGTCCCGCACTTTGGAATCAGGATGACCTGATTGCCGAACGCGACAAATACGGTGCAAACGATATAAAACCCGGTCTTACGGGTTGGGCGCAGATAAACGGTAGGGATGAGCTTGAAATTCCTGTAAAAGCAGCACTGGACGGAGAATATGTAAAACGTATGAGCTTTGCATTTGACTGCAAATGCTTTTTCGGAACGATTAAAGCCGTATTCAAACACGACGGCGTAGTTGAAGGCGGCACGGGAGAATTACATAAGAAAGAGAATTTAGAAGCAGAAGAAAATGTTGCGGAAGAAGTTGCAGATAACGAAGTGGAAAAAGCACAAGGCGAGGAGGAAGTTGTCGATTGAAAAAGGTTCTTATAACGGGCGCAAATAGTTATATCGGCACTTCCGTAGAAAAATATATTACCGAACATTATCCCGAAGAATGCAAGTTTGATACTGTTGATATGCGTGATGAGTCATGGAGAGAAAAGAATTTTTCTGTTTACGACGTTGTTTTCCACGTTGCGGGAATAGCACATCAAAAAGAAACTAAAGAAAACTCGGATTCGTATTATAAAATCAATCGTGATTTGGCGATTGAGGTTGCGCAAAAAGTCAAAGCAGATGGTGTACGGCAATTTATCTTTTTAAGTTCTATGAGTATTTACGGATTGTTGACGGGACGCATAACAAAATATACGCCGCTTAAACCGAAAACACACTATGGGAAGTCGAAATTGCAAGCCGAAAATGGAATAGTTTCACTTGTGGACGATAGCTTCAAAGTATGTATTTTGCGACCGCCGATGATTTACGGTAAATGTTGCAAAGGCAATTATCTAACGCTCGTCAAGTTCGCAAAGAAGCTAAAATTTTTTCCTTATGTTAAAAACGAACGCAGTATGCTGTATATAGAAAACCTGTGCGAGTTCGTGCGGTTAATAATAGCAAATGAAGAGAGCGGTGTATTCTTTCCGCAGAATAGAGAGTACACAAATACAAGCAGAATGGTGCAGATGATTGCCGCAGCAAACGGGAAAAAGTTGCATTTAGTTCACGGCTTCGGCTGGGCGGTTAAGTTTTTGGGCTTATTTACTAAGCTTGTAAAAAAAGCGTTTGGCAACTTAACTTATGATAAAGAGATGAGTGTGTATAAAGATGATTATTGCAAATACATTTTGGCGCAATCGATAGAGGAAACGGAAAAATGAGCGAGCAGATAAACGCGACAAACTATCCGCACTATAGTGTTTTAATGTCAGTATATTATAAGGAAAAACCCGAGTATTTGCGGCAGTCGCTTGACAGTATATTTAACCAGACAATCTTATCCGATGACATAGTAATGATAGAAGATGGTCCGCTTACCGAAGAATTATATTATGTTTTAGATGAATATGCAGAACGATATGGAGAATGCTTCAAGCGTATTGCTAATGAAAAAAACGAAGGACTTGGTAACGCATTACGAAAAGGCGTTTTAGCTTGTAAAAATGAGTTAATTGCTCGCATGGATACCGATGATATAAGCGTATTAGACCGTTGTGAAAAGCAGTTAAAAGTATTTATGCAACAATCTGAATTAGATGTCGTAGGTGGACAGATTAACGAGTTTATTGATAATCCCGAAAATGTTATTGGACAGAGGATAGTCCCTTGTTCGCATCAAGATATTTGTTTGTTTTTAAAAAAAAGAGATCCTTTTAATCATCCGACGGTAATGTTTAAGAAGAGTGCAGTATTAAGTGCCGGAAATTATTTGGAGTTGCATTACAATGAAGACTTTTTTCTTTGGGCAAGAATGTTTTTAAATGGTGCTAAATTTGCAAATTTATCGGATACTCTTGTAAATATGAGAGTGAGCAAAGATTTGTATGCTCGTCGCGGTGGTTATTCTTATTACAAATGTCAAAAGGCAATGTTCAAGTTTTTGCGAAAAAATAAAGTTATTTCTACTATCGAATATTTACAAGCAAAAACAATTAGATTCATAGTTCAAGTGCTAATGCCGAATGGGATTCGACAAAAATTCTATAAAAAGTTTGTGAGGAATTAATAAGAATGAAAATTGCTTATATAATGCAATGTCATAAATGCCATGAACAAATAAATATATTAGCGCAAACCTTGAGTAAAAATTGTCATGACATATATTTACACATAGACAAAAAATCATATATTGATTCGGAAATAGTTATTAACGAACATATAAAAATTTTAGATTATAAAAATCGAGTGGATGTAAGGTGGGGACACATAAGCCAAGTTCAAGCAACATTACATTTGATTAAAGAAGTATTACAATCGAATGAACAATATGATTATGTGTGTTTAATTAGCGGGCAAGATTTTCCCGTTAAGTCGTCGATATATATTGAAGATTATTTGCTAAAGCACAATGGGGCGGCATTTATGGATATAATGAATGTCGATACCAAAATGTATAAAAGATTTTTGAAGCGCAATGAAGTTTATACGGCACAGTGGATGGTAAACAAAAGCACTTTTATGCGGATTGTTCGTAATATTTGGTATGCGGCAACTGGGGGAAGATATAAAACATTAAGCATATATAAACGCAAACTTGGGAGTGATACATTTTATTTTGGTAGTTCATGGTGGTGTTTGCCATTTCAAGCAGTAAAAGAGATGTATGAATATGTGAATGAAAATCCTAATTATTACAATTTTTTTACACATACGCTTTGCCCTGATGAAAGCTTTTTTCAAACATTGCTTATGAATCATACGTCTTATAAAGATAAAGTTTTACCGCTATTAACATATGTTAATTGGGGCGAAGGGGGGTATTCTCCCAATGTATTTACAATGAATGACTATAAAAAGCTTAAAGCTATTGCGAATAATGAAGGTGTACTGTTCGCAAGAAAATTTGATATGGAAAAAGATAGTAAAATTATTCAAAAAGTGCTTAATGAGTTATGTTAGGATTTTTGTTTGGAGAAAAACTTTATGGTAGTGTTGCATATTGCTTATTTAAATAATAATGCGTGTAGTGGTGTTTGCGTTGTGGTTCCGCAACATGTAATAAAACAAACTAAATACGCTACGATTGGATTTATCAATATTGCGGCGAATAATAGGATTGATGGTATAAATCATCAATTTGAATTTATAAAAGAATTTCCATTATCATCATTACCTAATCCATTTGATAAACCTAATTTAGTAGTGTTTCACGAGGTATATCGCCCAGAATTTATTAAATTTGCTAAAGTTTTATTGAAGGCACATATTCCTTATATTATTGTACCGCATGGTTCATTGACATGCAACGCGCAAAAGAAAAAAAGATTAAAAAAGAAAGTTGCAAATATTATGTTCTTTAATTCTTTTATTCGGCATGCAAAAGCAATTCAATGTTTATCACAGCGAGAAGCAGACGATACAAAATTTGGATCGCACAAATTTATAGAAACAAATGGAATTCAATTGCCTCAAATTAAAAAAGAACTTTTTACAAACAGTGGGTTGCGATTTCTTTATATAGGTAGATTGGATATTTTTCATAAAGGTTTAGACTTGCTTTTAAATGCAGTTAAATTAATAAAAGAACAATTGAGAAATAGTCAAAGCAAATTAGTTCTCTATGGTTTAGATGAGGCGGGATATTTTAAGCAATTACAGAAGTTTATAAAAGAAAATGAATTATCCGATTTGGTTTATCTTAATCATGAAGTCATAGGAATTAACAAGGAAATAGAAATATTAAAAGCAGATTGTTTTATTCAAACTTCTCGTTTCGAGGGAATGCCTATGGGCATTTTAGAAGCTTTGAGCTATGGGTTACCTTGTTTAGTTACGAGTGGGACTACACTGGATAAGTTAATTGTTGATTATAATGCTGGGTGGGCTTGTGATACATCGGTTGAAAGTATTGCCGAAACTATTCTGCAAGCTATAAACGAGAAATTATTATTAAATCAAAAATCCCATAATGCTCGACTACTTGTTGAAGATAGGTTTGAATGGGATAATATTGCTAAGAAAACAATTGAACAATACAAATTACTAATAAGTTAAATATGAGTTTATATATTACATTAACTTTCATTTTGATTATTGTACTCTGCTTTGCAACCAATCGACGTTCACAAGAGATAGGGTTTCTATTATCTGCCAGTCAGACAAAGAACGGATGCATACAAGTTTATAAACTTAATAATAAAACATATTTCTATAAAAAATGGTGTAACCTATTTGCTTTTTTATTATTAATGCTAATGTGGATTTTGACAGCTTTTAGAGCATCAAATATAGGGAATGACACCAATAACTATATTAATTATTTTGAAAATATCAACGATACAGGTATTAGTAATCAATATCAAATTGAATATGGATTTCAATTGCTATGTCTATTCGTCGGAGTATTTACTAAAAATCCACAAGTATTTTTAATTGTATGTGCAACGATTTGTTATGTCGGAGTTGGTTTCTATGCTTATAGGTATTCTAAGAATATTTTAGTTTCGTTAATATTAATATTCACATTCTGCTTTTCAATTTTTATAAATACTTTACGCCAAGATATTGCGATGGTTATTTGCCTTTATGCTTATCAAGCAATTAAAGACAAAAAAAATTTAAAAGCATTAATATTTATAGTATTTGCAATAACGTTTCACAAGTCAGCTGCTATTTATCTACTGTTATTATTCTATAAGGTATTTAGTGTAAAAATTAAAGTTAACATTGCTTTGTCTATTATTTTAGTTGCAATAAGCATTTCAGGCGTGCTGGATTCATTTTTATCAATTACAAATTTATATTCAGGTTATGTGCAAAGTCAATATGCTGGTACAGGGTGGATAGCTGTAGCATATTACGTGTTACAAAGTCTATTTTTCTATTGGTTCATTTATAGGGCATATAATAAGAATTTGAAAGGTAAAAAAGTAGTTTTAGTTAATTGTGTTCTTTGCCTTTTTTTAAATTTACTTGGTTTTTCTGTTAATCTTTTTACGCGTGCTGCTCAATATTTCCTATTGCCGATGATAACTGAAATACCTAATGCGTGTTATGATGGTAAAGTAAAGTCAAAGAATTTATGGTTATTATCTATTTGTTTAGTATTACTAAGTTACTTTCTTGTAACGCTAATTGTTCGACCTGAATGGAATAATTTGTACCCTTATAGCTTTTTTAACTAAGGTAGGAATTTATGAAAATAGCTTATGTATTGAAAAAGGGAATTCAATATTATCCGCCCTGTTTAGCTCAAATATTATATTTAAATGATTTAGGGGCAGACTTAGTAGTTTATCATGGCAATAACTCCGAGTATGTCACTAAAATATTAGAAGATAGAAATATTGAACATCATAAAATGGAGTGTGATATTGATAGTAAAAATCGCTTTGAAAGCATACTAAATTTTTATAAGTACATTAAAACGGTTAATAAACTTGTAAAAAAATTTCCTCGCGATTATTTCATATGGTTTGGCAATTGTGAGTCAGCCATAGCAGTTAAAAAGAAGAATCTTTACAATAGAAGATATATATTATCAGTTTTAGAGCTGTACGATAAAGGCACTATTTACGACAAGGGTTTGAAAAAAATAATATATAATGCAGAAGCGGTAATTTGTTGTGAGAAGCATAGAGCCGCTATTATGCGTTGCTATTATGAAAAGGTTAATGTGCCCATTTATGTAATCCCCAACAAGCCATATGATAACGGAGAAAATGTGCCTAATATCGAAACGTTACCTACCGATATAATTCACAAGATTGAGAAAATAAAAAATAGTAAAGTCGTATTATATCAAGGCATTGTAACACGCGATAGACCACTTGAAAAAATAGCGCAAGCACTGAATTTAATCAACAGTAAAAATTACATCTTTGTTGTAATGGGAAAAGCATCGGACTCAATACAAAAAGAGTTAGTATCATTATATGAAAATACTTTGTTTATGGGATATGTTCCGAGTCCGCAACATTTATGTGTTACACAATTTGCAAGCGTTGGTATTGCAAACTACGATTATTCATGTTTGAATAATTTGTTTTGCGCACCTAACAAAATATATGAATACGCAGAGTTTGGAATTCCGATGTTGGCTTCTTTAAATATTGGATTGACCGAAACTGTTGGCGAATGCGGAGCAGCTGAGTGTGTCGATTTTTCATCTGTTGAAGACATAGCGATAGGTTTAAAAAAACTACTAAATAATACAGATGAATATTCTAAAAATGCAAGGGCATTTTATGAGAAAACCAATAATAAAGAAGTAGTCGCAAAAATATTAACTTATATCAATCAAAAAGTATAGGAGAACAGTTTATGAAGAAGATTATGGTTGTTTTTGGTACAAGACCGGAAGCAATTAAAATGTGTCCGCTTGTAAATGAACTCAAATCACGTTCTTCACTTGAAGTTATAGTATGCGTAACAGGACAACATCGTCAAATGCTTGACCAAGTCCTAAAAGCATTTAATGTTGTACCCGATTATGATCTTGCTATTATGAAAGATAAGCAAACTTTGTTTGATATTACTACAAATATTCTTAATTCAATAAAGACAATATTAGAAGATGTATATCCAGATGTCGTATTAGTTCACGGCGATACATCTACTACTTTTGTTACTGCGTTAGCATGTTTTTATATGCAAATACCTGTTGGACACGTTGAAGCAGGATTGCGTACTTATAATATTTATAGCCCTTATCCCGAAGAATTTAATAGGCAAGCTGTATCAATAATTAGTCGTTATAATTTTGCGCCTACGGAATTATCCAAAAAGAATTTAATTCGTGAGGGGCATAGTGAAGCAAATATTTATGTGACAGGAAATACGGCTATAGATGCATTAAAAACTACGGTTAGAAAGGAATATTCTCATCCAGAATTAGATTGGGCAGATGGCAGTCGTTTAATTATGATAACTGCTCACCGACGCGAGAACTTGGGAGAGCCTATGCACCACATGTTTCGGGCGATTCGCCGCGTTTTAGACGAGCATCCTGATGTTAAGGCTATTTATCCTATTCACATGAACCCTATAGTTAGAAAGGCTGCCGATGAAGAATTGGGTGATTGCGATAGGGTACACATTATAGAACCGTTAGATGTTTTGGATTTCCATAATTTTTTAGCAAAATCATATATGATTTTAACTGATAGTGGAGGAATTCAAGAAGAAGCTCCGTCACTTGGTAAACCGGTGCTTGTTATGCGTGATACAACTGAACGTCCGGAAGGTATAAAAGCTGGTACTTTAAAGTTGGTGGGGACAAGTGAACAAAAGATATATGAAAATTTCAGCCTTTTGTTGACAGATAAAAAAACATATGATGCTATGGCTAAAGCAAGTAATCCCTATGGAGATGGGTTTGCTTGTAAAAGGATTGCTGATATTTTGGCGAACAGTTAATTGAGGAATATGTAATGTTTAACAAATTAAAATATATATTTCAATGTAAAAAAGGAATAAATGAATTAAAAAAGCTAAAAAAGAAGTATAAAGATTATTTATTTATAGTTGTTGAACATGGAATAGGAGATATTTGTATTGGATTAGCATATTATTCAGAATGGTTAAATAAGCATGCTACGGAAAAACATAAATTAATAATAGTTCAAGACAAGAAATACTTAATAAAAGATTATAATATAGAACTTAGTAATGTTCTTTATGTTTCATATTCCATGATTCATAATATGAATACCGCTATTTGTAGCCCATATTTTAGAAGAATTGTTAAACATTGGGTTAATGCAGGATGGTTAATCCCACTTTGTCCGCGATTTTTTATTGGGCATGATTTTTTATTAGATATACCTAATCTTTCTGCGCAGAAAATTATTAAATATAGTGCATATCATTTGGACATATCCGCAAGACAATCATTCCCGACAGTAAGTTATAAATATAATGGTACTATTAAAACACCATTTATTATCATAAATCCATATTCTTATTCTGTTAATATTCCGCAAGCGTTTTTTGTAAATATAGCGGATAAACTTAAAGGAAGAGGTATTACCGTTTATACAAATTTGGCTTTGAACCAAGAGCCAATAGAAGGAACTGAATCCTTATGTATTTCTCCGGAAGAATTATTATTTTTGGCAAAAGAGGCAAAATGTATCATATCGGTTAGATCAGGTATATTGGACTATATTATATCAAATTCAAAAAATATAATCGCAATATATAATAACGAACAATTTATGACGCTGTATTCTTTAAAAGCTTGGGAATGCAATTGTAATATTCGTGAGTACATTTATTCAGATGATTTAAATATTGATTTGATTGTTGACGAGGCGATGAAATATGAAATTTAATTATATCATTATTCAAGCTGGCGGTAAGGGAACGCGGCTGAAACACCTTACAGCAAATAAACCCAAAGGCATCGTTCCTGTAAATAATTTGCCAATGATATTTCATCTTATGAATCGGTATAATGATAAAAAGTTTATCATAATAGCTGACTATAAACATGAGGTTATGGAAAAATATTTAGAAGTCTTTTCACCTGCCGATTATCTTATAGTAAATGCATCTGAAACAGGTACATGCGCAGGGATTGGACAAGCATTGAAATATTTGCCTGAAAAAGAATCTTTTATGTTAGTGTGGTCAGATTTGATTTTAGGGGAAGAATTTTCATTTGAGGATGTTTGTAAAAATACAGTAGGGCTTTCAGTAGATTTTCAATGCCGTTGGTCATATAGAGATGGCGAATTTGAAGAAATTCCATCAATTGACTGTGGCGTTGCCGGCTGCTTCTTTTTTACGGATAAATCAGTTCTTAATGGTGTGCCGTCAAGTGGTGAATTTGTACGTTGGTTACAGCAAAGGAAAATGCCATTTGATACGGTACAACTTATTGGGACTAAGGAAGTTGGAACAATTCTTGCTTATGAGTCAACATTGCAAGATAATATATGTCGCCCGTTCAATTTAATAACAGAGATCGACGGTAAAATAGTAAAAAAAGGCATAACAGAACAAGGTGCGAGACTCGCAATTGACGAAAAGAATTGGTATAAAGAAATGTTGTCACGCGGGTACAAGCGTATACCACATATATATTCATTTAATCCGCTTACTATGGAAAAAGTTGATGGCATCAATATTTTTAAAGCACAACTCTCTGAAAACGAAAAGAAAATTGTTTTAAAAAATTTTGTTGATGCTTTACTTGAATTGCATAATATGGCTTGTTGTGATGTCGATTATTATGCGATAAAAGAAAATTATTACGTTAAAACTTTTGATAGGATTAATAAAATACGGGATATGATTCCATTTGCCGATAGTCGAGAGATTATTATAAACGGCATCTCTGTAAAGAATGTATTTTTTTATAAAGAAAAAGTTAAATCTTTAATAGAAAATACATTGTATGACACAAAGTTTACGTTGATTCATGGCGATTGCACATTTTCTAATACGCTTATTGATAAGGATTTACAAATAAAATTTATCGATCCGCGTGGATATTTTGGCAAGGTGAAGCTGTTTGGAGATGAATATTACGATTGGGCAAAGCTGTATTACTCGGCGATAGGGAACTATGACCAATTTAATAACAAGCATTTCACGTTAGATATTTTTGAGAATGAAGTTAAATTAACAATCGAGAGTAACGGATTCGAGCATTTGGAAGAATATTTGTTTTCTCTTGTACCTAATTGCGACATTAAAAAAATTAAATTGCTTCATGCAATTATTTGGCTGTCGCTTTCCACTTATGCGTGGGAAGATTATGACTCGATTTGCGGCGCTTTTTATAATGGGCTTTTACTTATGGATGAATTTTTAAACTAAGGAGAGAAATATGAATTATTATTTTGATGACAAATTAAAGACAATTACCGATTCGGTTGATTCGATGGATTTGAGCGTTTTTGACGAACTTTTACGGCAATGTCATGATATAATTCAAAATGGAGGGAAGTTGATTTTTTCCGGACTTGGAAAAAATGTACCAATCTGCGAAAAGATCGTTGGAACGATGAATTCACTCGGGATACAGGCAAATTTTTTGCATACTAATACTGCAATGCATGGGGATCTCGGAATGATACAAGATAAGGATTTGGTCGTTGTGTTGTCGAAAAGCGGAAATACGGCGGAGTCTATTTTGCTTTTGAACTATTTGCGGATGCATAAGAAAGCCAATGTGTGGGGATTTACGTTCAATGATAAAAGTAAAATGGCGCAGTTGTTACCTATGCGTTGTTTGACTCTCGTGTTGAAGAATGAGGGCGATAATTGGGATATTGTTCCAAATAATTCGTCGAGTGTGTATCTTATTGTTTTGCAGGGGTTAGCTTTACAGCTTGCGGATAAATTAGGAATAAACCTTGAGGATTTTAAAGTTAATCATCCTGGTGGTGCTATAGGAGATAAATTACGTGGATAATTTGATTCTTTCGTCGTTGGGACATACTTGGATATTCGATATCGATGGTACGCTTGTAAAACACAACGGATATTTGTTAGATGGTCATGATACTCTTTTGGCGGGCGTAAAGGAATTTTTTGAAGAAAATATTCGGGATTGTGATACGGTTATCCTATTGACTTCGCGAAAGGAGCAGTATATTGGTTCGACAAAAGATTTTTTGCTGAATAACGGAATTCATTTTGATTACTTGTTAAGTGATATACCTTTTGGGGAGCGTATTCTCATCAACGATAAAAAGCTGAGTGGGTTAGAAACTGCGAAAGCAATAAACATAGAGCGAGATAATTTTACAATCGGTAAAGTTTTAGTAAACGAAAAATTGTAATAATGGATAAGAAAAAAGGTTTGCTAAACGTCAGCGTAGCAATAGCGTTTAGAGTAATCATTTTAATAGCCAATATATTGGTGAGAAGATATTTAATCCGTTATATCGGAAACGAGATAAACGGATTAAATTCTTTATATATTTCTTTATTAGATGTTTTGGCGGTCGCAGAACTTGGAGTGGGTTCGGCGATAACGTTTTGTATGTATTCTCCGATTGTCAATGGTGATAACGATAAGGTTTCCGCTTTGTATCACTTATTTACAAAATTATATTTGATTATAGGTGGCATAATTCTTATTTGTGGGTGTTCTATTATGCCTGCTCTCCCTTATATTGCAAAAGACTATCAAAGCGTTGACGTAAATCTTTATTTCACTTTTGGACTTATGCTTATTTCAGTCGTAATGACATATGCATACAGCTCGAAAACATCGCTAATCAATGCCTATAAGAATAATTACGTTACAACTACCATTTCTTCTATTGCTACCATTACGCAATATTGCTTGCAAATAGTTGTTCTTGTTGTTACTCGCTCGTTTGTTTGGTATCTTGTGTGCAGAATAATTTCAAGTGCGCTTCAATGGATAGTAACTGAAATATTTGCAAGGCATAAATACGGGAACATAATCTCAAATAAACAAAAGATAGATAGCGAGGAGAAAAAAGAAGTAACAAAGAACATTAAAGCAATGTTCATGCATAAAATCGGTGGTGTCCTCGTTAATACAGCCGATAGTTTGATTATTTCTGCATTTATAGGTATTGCAATACTTGGTAAATATTCTAATTATACAACGATAGTAGTTGCAATGATTAGTGTTATAACACTATGCTTTACACCGCTTACATCGGTAATAGGGCATATGTATGTAGGGGAGAGCAAAGAGCAAACAAAAAAGTATTTTAACTTTTTTCACACATTTAATTATGTGTTAGGAATAATATTTTTTCTCGGATATTATGCTGTTATAGATAACTTGGTAACCATATTATTTGGTAATGAACTTGAACTGGCAAAAACAATTTCTTTCGTAATAACCGCGAATAATTTTATTCAATTTATGGAGCAAAGTGTCAGATTGTTTAAAGATTCGTCTGGAATGTTTTATTATGACAGATGGAAGTGCTTGTTTGAAGGTATTCTCAATGTTGGGCTTTCAATATTATTTGTTTGTGTATTTCCCGAGCAGTATAAAGTTGTAGGAGTAATTGCAGCAACGATTATTACTAATTTAACGATTTGTCATGTTGTAGAACCGTTTGTTTTATATAAGCATACTTTACAAACAAGCGCAAAAGAATATTACATTAGAAATTATTTATATATTGCGTTGTTTGTTGGGTTATTGTTTGCGTTACATTTTACTATGATACAAAATGATAACCAATGGATAGAGCTATTCGCTAATGGGGGAATATCGCTTGCATATTCGCTTACTGTGTCGGTAATCGTCGTGCTTATAAATAAGGATTTTAGACATTACGCCAAGAGCTTTTTGTTACGGTTAAAAAGGCATAATAATCAACCACAGGCAACTGTTGTAACAAATGGAGCGAGTACAGAGCAAACACTTGAAGATGCAAATGGTACGAATGAGAATAACGTCACCATAAATGAAGACGTAAACAGTGGTGTCGCTGTTGAAACGGATGGTAATGTAGATAAGGATTCGGATAATACTACAGATACTTAGTACTATAGATTTGTGAGTTACTTGATTAAACAGTCTGCTTATGCTATAATCTTCTTATGCACAAAGGTTATCGTATCATTTCAATAGAAGCGGCGGATATTTATAGGAGCGAACAAGAATACGGCGTTGCGGTCGGGTATAAAATGCCCGAGTTCAAAAGCGACGCCTATTTTCGTTTGTTCAGAAACAATTTAGATTGTTCGTTGGATTTAATTGTACTTGAAGAGGCATATAAAAGGATATGCCGCAAGAAGTTTGCATTTGCGGACGAACATAGCAACCTTTATACGCTTGCTGTAATTAACGTAAAGTTCAATTATACGTATAAGCCCGATGACGGCAACCCTATACAAACAAAGAAACTGCGCGAATACTTTTATACCAACGGCTTTAACATAGACGGCGTTCACTATGTGAGATATAAGCGGAGCGCCGGAAGTTCGAGAGAGGGTAAGTGTCTTTTTATAGACGATCGGTTGTATAAAGCAATGACGAAATGGAGCGAGTGCGGATTAAAATCCAACGGTGATTTAGCATCGTGGGAATCGTATAAAGCATTGTCGCTTTCTTCCATTAAAGACACAATATAATGAACGTCTTTAACGAATGGCATGCGGCGAATACCAGTAAGAAGGTACGCGCGGTAAGGGAAGCCAATGCAAGGGCGGGTAGGTATCAAGCGGCTTTTGCACCATACGGTTACATTGCGGGAACGGATGAAAAACGTACGCTTATAATTGACGAAGAAGTCGCACCCGTAGTTCGGAATATTTTTGAACTGTATGCAAGCGGATTAAGCGGTCACAAGATTGCGCAGGTTTTAAATGATGATAGCATTACAGCGCCTTCGCCTTATTTGGAAAAGAAAGTAGGCAGGAGGAGAAGACGAACCGAAGTATGTCCGTTTTGGAGCGCTTGTACCGTTTTGCAGATTTTAAAGAATTCAACCTATATCGGCGAGCTTGTTCAGATGAAACGAACTACGGCTTCCTTTAAAAATCATAAGATAATAATGAAGGACGAAAGCGATTGGGTTATAATTCCTAATGCACACGAAGCCATTATAGACAGAGCGCTTTGGGATAAATGTCAGGAGCGTAAAAAACCGTATCGTCGCGGTCGTAGCACTAAAAGAAGCGGTACGGACCCGCTTTCGGGTTTAATATTCTGTCCCGAGTGCGGAAGCACTATTCGGTTGAGTTGGAATACAACGCACAAGGGTAAAGAAAGGGTGCAGGTTACGTATCGTCATTTCTATAACTGCGGAGCGTATTCACGTGCGGGTAAACACGTATGTACAAGTCATTACATAAAATTTAAAGTATTGCAAGAGCTTGTAATTGCGGATATACGCGCACACGCCGAGTTGGTTCTACATAACGAAGATAAGGCACGGCAAGAGTTTTTAAAACGTAAGGATATGCTTTCAACTCGTCAGGCAAATGATGAAAGACGGCAGTACGAAAATGCCTTAAAGCGGTTAAATGAATTAGAGCTTTTAATTCAATCTACTTATGAGGATAAAGTTTTAAAGAGAGTACCTGAAAACGTATGTACAAGGCTTTTAGAGAAGTATGAAAGAGAACGTGAAGAGATTTCAACCGAAACGGAAGTGCTTCAAAAGAAGTTGAGTGAAGAAAAACAAAATGAGCTTGACGTCGATGAATTTATTAAACGTATTAAAAAGTATGTAGATGTGCGGGAACTTACGCGAGAACTATGTTTAGATATAATAGAGTATATCACGGTTGACGAATATACCGGTGAAACTGATAAGCCGCGCAATATCCATATTTACTACAAGTTCATTGACAAGCAATTTAAAAAAGCTACATAAAAAATAAACGGGAGAACAGTTCAAAGGCGTGTTACCTTACGAATTGTTCTCCTTTTTAGTGAATTTAATAAATCCGTTTGTGCCGTTCTTCTTAAAATCAGCTTTTGTTTCCCTTTTGGTTAGTTGTTTCAACCTGTCCAGAGTAATGCTTTCCGAAGCCGCTTTCAATATAATCTGCGTAACCTCGTCGCGCTCGTTTTCGGACGGTATGTACTTTATTGCATTTAATACTTTTTGTAATTCAAAGTCTGTCAAGTATCCTTATTCGGACAAGCGGTTTTCTATTTTACCGCGCCCTTATAGCTTTGAATACTATGTTCTCTTTTCATTGCATGTTCCTCCTTGTTTTAAAATATTTATATTTTAATTTTTGGGCGGGTACTTATCCAACGGAACAAATTCGTGAATTTGTAAGTCTTCTTCGCGCACAGATATATCTGCAATATCTTTTCCTGTATAAAATTCAGAAAAAACAACCTGCCATTTACCGTCGGTGCTTTCTTCCGACATAACTGCGCCGAACATCCCCTTTTTTACGCCCGCTTTTTCATATTCAGGTCTATCATTTATAAGCTCAACTAAATCTAAGTATTTCATTTTAACCTCCTAACGGTGTATTGCAAGTTATAGCTCCCTTTGGTCTAACCATCCGGCCCGAAATAAAAGTAATTTCTTTGCCATTTTTCTGAAAGTTAATATCAATATTGATTCTTTGTCCATTTTCGTCTAACCTTCCAAATAGTCTCAATAGTTTTCCCTCCAAAATATTCTTGTCTGAATTATAACACGAATTTCATGATTTTAAGCTGTTTAGTCACATTTTTATTAATGAATACAAAGATTAGTTTTTGGTTTTATATTGTTCTTTTAATGCTGTCCATCCCGCATAAATGAGCTGGACTTTTTGTATGTGATGACTTTTAAGGAACTTGTTCAGTTCCTCAAAGTCATCTCGTTTCATTGAGGTTCCCCAAACCGCGTGAGCGGCTTTGCGTTCTTCTTTGTGTTTGTCTTCATAGCGTTTATCTATTTGCGACTTGGGTTGTTTCATACGACTTCCTCCGTATAAATTAATTCGCTTAAAATTTCTTCTTCGATTGCGTGTTGCAGCGCGGTCAGCCTGCGGTAATCTTCCATAAACTCGCCCGTCCGCTTGTACAGCGGAGAGAGGGAGAGTTTTGCGTAGAGGACATTGTACATGTCCTTGGCTTGTTTGTCCACGCCGTGAAGATATTCGGGAAGGTTTTCAATCGTCCAATCTAACCCTTTGTCTTCTAAATACTTACGCTTGAGCGTTCCGTACTTGCCGTAGCAAGTGTTTTAGCTGTATTTTTCTTAATGGGTGCTATCACTATATTTATTGAACCTCATATCAAAAAAGACGGCTTTGCCTTTATGGGTATTTTTGGGCTCATACCGTCTATATTGTTCATTATAAGAGCAATTTTTGATATCAAGAAATTATTATCAGATAGGAAAAAATAAAATAAAAAATCAATTAGGAGATAATCAATGAACGCTCAAACTGCAAGAGATTTATTTTGGAAACACTTTGACGAATATATTGAAAAAATGGGCAATAAATTTTACGTTACTCACGTTAAGGGTGGTAAAAATCAGGCGGCTGGAAATATAAATAATCCTTCGCCTATGGCAATGCAGACTATTTGTTGCGAATATAAATATCGCGAGAATGTTATTTTAGTACAGGTTTATATAAATGGAAATGTTGAGCTATTTGAAGAATTATTTGCGAAAAAGGAAGTGTTAGAAAAACAACTTGGATACAAAGTTGAATGGATAGACCACGGCAAGGAATCCGCCTCAGTTAGAAGAATACAAAGAACTTTTTATATAAATAAACCTATTGATGAGATGATTGAAATGATTTATCCGTATATTTTAGATTTCATTAGGGTTTTCAGTAAATATATTTAAATTATGGATAGGGAAATTATAATAAAAGCATTAGAAAAATTAGAGCAAAATCAACATAATCCTAATGGATACAGCGCAGGTGAGATTTTAAACACATTAAATATTGAGATAAGCAGAGAAACCGAAAAATGTATTCGTGGCAAATTGCGGTCAATGATTTTAAAGAAACTTTATCCCGAATTTGCAACGGCTGGCAATGAAGATATCGTTTATTGTCCAAAAGGCAAAAGTAGCGGATTATATCGATTATCAAAGTATCGTGAAAAATAATATTCATCTTAGAGTATTTTTCCTTATAGAGCAAAGGCAAACCTTTTTTAAGACTTGCCCTTCTTGATATAAAAATAACGCAAGCTGAATTTGGTTCAACTTACGTTATGAGTGGTGCACCAAAATCTGGGTAAAAAATGCCCAGATTTTTTGTTTTTGTTGAGTTTTGTTGAAAATTTTTTAGCGCAAAACTGAAAATATACAAAAAAACGTATTAATTATGAACATTTGCATATAAAGATTAAAGCTTTAAGAGTTTCTGTTTTAGGGTAACGCATTAAAAAGGGACGGCTCGTTTTAAGAGCCGCCCCTTTTTGTGTCATTCCGCTATAATTCGTAATTTATTTTTTCTATTTCCCCGAAATAGTATTCGTCCGAATAAGTAGTGTACCCTCTATCTACTGCGCTGGACTTGACTGCACCGTCATATTTATGACCGTCCCAAAGCATTACAAGCTCTAAATTGCAGCCGCATTCTTTCGCGCGGGTTATAAAGGTATAACGAAGCTCGTGTGTATGTCTGCCTGCGATTATTTTTTTACGGTATTGTTTACTGTGTAAGCGCATTGGTTTTTATCACAAAAAATCGTATTTTAACATTTTAAAAATATAGCTTGTTTTTCTTGACTTTATCCGTAGGAAAAACTATAATGTTTAACACAAACAAATGTTTGTAAAATAAACAAAAGGATAAACGATATAGGATTTAATTTAGTTATAATTTGAGTGGGTTCTCCCCGTTTCTGCTCACGGTTATAAAATACTGAAAAAGGGAAGTTTCCGTAAAATGAACGCAATTTGTTTTATGGGATAATTAAGGTAGAAGTTAGAGAGATGATAATAAAAGTATTTTGTCATAACTGTAAAGCAGATATTATGGCATATAAAGATGAAAAAGGGATAATGAAATATGAATGTCATAGGTGTGGGGCAGTCAATATAGCAAAACATATGTCGCGACGAAAGATAAAGATAGAGCTTATATCGCCTTGTGATCAAGTGATTATATAAAATTGAATAACTGATATATCTGTACGTACGGTCGTGTATGAAAGAGGACGCAAGGTTAAATCCGTAAGCGAGGATATATTAAAACGGTTAGGTTAAACCAGTATTGAGAGGCCGCCGGTAGATAAGATTTCTGTTAAAAGACGTCTTGTTTATCGGCGGTTTTTTTTGTTTTTAAAATTAAAAAATTTTTAATGCCTGATTTGCAATAAGGGCAAAGGGAAGCCTTACGCTTCAGCGATGTTTCTTAATTTCTTTATCGGAAGAAATTACTAAACGCTCGTCAAGCGTAAATAGGTCGTACCCTTTTTTAGCTATGCCCTTATTGCGAAAGTGTTGGCTGGAAAAGACGCCTTTAACTACTCCTTTGCCCGAATTAACAATCGGTGAAGGAGTTTTTAAATGCAGGATAACAAGACATTTTATTTGTTCGTTAAAGGACAAAAGGTTGAAGTGAGTAGGAAAATTTACAATGCTTATATTCAACAAGAAGAGAAGCAACGTAAACGCGAAGAGCGCGCAAAGGAAAAAATTTTCGTCAGTTCTATTGAAAATCTATCTGAAAACGGGTTAGAGATAGAAGATAAGTCGCAGGACTGCCTCACTTCTATTATAGAAAATGAAGAACAGACGGAAGAATTGTCTAAACTTCGCATTGCCATAGCGCACTTGTCCGAGCGGGATAGGCAAGTCGTTCGGTTGTATTTCTTTGAAAGCAAAACCCGGCAAGAGATAGCAACCGTTCTTGGAATTGCAAAAAGTACTATGAGCGAGCTTCTTCCACGCATTTTAGAGCGATTAAAAAAATTCTTTTAACTTATTTTTGCTAAAATACGAACTTTGGTGAAATTTTGTCCCCTTAAAAGGTGTAAGGGTTACGCCTTACGGTTGATTGCAAAAAAATATCGAGGAGAAAGTTATGTTGTACGAGCAGGTGAGAAACGAATTGAGAGAAGTAATATTTCTTTGGAAAAGTATTTTGAACATATAAAAAGAGAACCTTCCCGTAATTCAATTTCTATTGAAGAAAACGTGCTTGACAATTTGCAAAACGAAGAAATTATGAAAGCAATTAATAAATTGACCTATCTGCAAAGAGAAACTATTATCAAATATTTTTATCAGGAAGAATCTTTGCGGCAAATAGCCAGAGAAAGAGGAGTGAACGAAAAGACGGTAAGAGAATGTTATCACTCGGCAATTAAAAAATTAGGCGTGCTGTTAAAAGATTTATATTCTGATTAAAATAAAAACTATTAAAGGAGGAAAAGGAATGAGTTTTAATATCGTTATGACTATAGTCAGTCTTGCAGCGTCGGTTTCGGGCATAGTGTTCGCATTGCTTGCGTTTAAACGCAGTGAGCGTCAGGATCAGAAATCCGCCGGTAAAAACGAAGGCGTTATTATGTCGGATATAGGCTATATTAAGGCTTGCGTTGACAGGACGGAGAAAAACCTTGCCAGTATGGACGAACGCTACCGAAACTTGGTCGAACGGCTTGCCAAGGTTGAAGAAGGCTTAATAAATACAGAGAAACGCGTAGATGAAGTTTTATTAAAGGAGGGATAATTATGACTTTTACAAGTGTGCCTATTATCATAGTTTGCTGCTATGTATTAGGCGAAATAATCAAAATGATTTTTAAAAACAAAAAGCAGTTTTACCGTGCGATACCCGTCGTGTTATCGGCGGTCGGCGGTGTGTTGGGAATAGTAATTTTTATAACTAACCCCGAAATGATTTATGAGGCGGCAAACGTTTGGGCTGCACTCGGTATCGGGATTGTAAGCGGAGCTTCGGCTACGGGCGCAAATCAGATAATCAAGCAGATTTTCTTTAAAAGCGATAAGGAGAACGGTAACGATGATAGTGATACATAAAAGCGAATATAATCCGCGTATCGATTTTATCGTATGTAAACAGCTTCTATGCAATTTGCCTTACGAATATAGCGAACCTAAACTCCGCGAATGCTTTGGGAATGAAGCAGGTGAATTACCGTATGAAAAGGATATTATAGCGTTAAAAAACTTTTTTAAGACGACGGACATAACAAAGGCGACGAAAACCGAAGTTGAGGTTCTCTACGGTATATGTACGCACGAATCAATTAAATACGACGGTGAAATCGGCAAAGTAGACTGTATGGACGACCTTGAACGGTTGGTGGAAACGGTGAAACGATACGACTGCAACAGGGTTACGCTGTTTCAGATACTTATGCTGTTCGGTTACTGTCGAACGCACGGGGTGCCGATAATGCCTTATCACGGGATATGTGCGAAAATATATAATTCCCTGATTTCCGGAGATTGCGAAACGGCTGAAAAGGGCTGGGCTGAATTGAAATACAGAAAAAGCAAATACAGCGTAAAACACCCGATTGAACAAAATGCGTTCTGCATAAAACAGATTAAAGAATACAGTGCGGAATTTCTGAAAATTACAGGCGTGGAAAAACTCGGTGTTTACGGCTCGCTTGCACAGGGAACGGATACCGAATACAGCGACGCGGATATTTTAGTCGTAATCAAAGACGGGTTAGACGTAACAGTCGTTAAGCAACAGGCGCATAAATTCTGGACGGACAAGCTTCCGTTTCATTACGATATATGCGTAACTACGGAGGACGGTATGAAGAATCTGCCGATAGGTATCAGAAGCTCGGTAAAATTTTTAGGGGGAGAGTGCGATGGAAAAAAACTTTAAAAATTGTGAATTGCTGGTCAGAAAACGGATAGCGGCACTTATAGAAAACGTTTTCAGATATCTGGGTTATGACTTCCGCCACGACTTATATAAACAGATAGTTTATAGCGAAGCGGAAACAGAAACGCCGTTGGAAGAGAAGATTAAAAACTATTACGACGCCTATATATATCTGCTTTCCAACAACAAAAATCCGCTTACTATGAGCGTATTGAAAAGGGTGTTCTATCTGATAAACGGCAGTGAACCCGACGTATCTCTTACGCTCAGGATAACTACGCTGTTTTATAAGATAGCGGAAGAGCCGCCTATAGAGCGGGCTATTCTGTTTCATTTGAAAGCGTACAAAGAAATGGCTGAACTCGAAAATGAACAGAGGCTTATCGTTTCGCTGATGCTGTTCAATTACAGTTTGGTAAAGTCGGGGATACCTACGGTAATGCTTCAACCGTTCCACTATCCGCAGTATATTGAGGCGCGGGACGCATACTTTACAAAAGGCGACAACTCTATTTTTGCTTATTTGGCAAATACGGTTTTAACGTCAAAAACGCAGGATAAGTCGTATTACAAAAACTTAACGCCGATAACCGTTTCGGAGATTTGCAAAACGTTTAGGGCGGATGAAGAAATGCTTTTTGAAAAGTACGGAGTAAAGCATATGTATGTATTCGGGTCTTGTGCAAAAGGGGAGCAGAGGATAGACTCGGATATCGATTTGCTTGTTAATTTCTCGCTTGATTTAACGCTTGAACAACGGGAAGAAAACGCCAAGTCGATGTTTGATTACTACACAAACCTGTTCCGACGGTTTGTCGATATTAACGAGGTTGGCGAATATATTCCGGACAGGCTTATTAAAGAAACAATAAAACATAAAAAAATATTTTAAATTAAAAGGAGAAAACAATTATGAACAGAGGCTTAAAAAGCTACACAAAACAACTTACGCATGAGATAAGCGGAGTAGGCACGGCATATG
>CAJTQE010000007.1:0-1346 GCA_910578655.1 uncultured Christensenella sp. | reverse complement strand
CGTAAACGAAAACGACGCGAATATGCACTTTGTATTGCCGCTTGTAAAGACGGTGGGGAAACTGCCGTTTGAAGTTAACCTGATTTACACTCACCAAAACAGAGACCAAAACGACGAACTGTTCGGCAAAGGCTTTAAAATCGACTGGTATTCGGAAATAGGTTATCACGCAGACGATATGTGGATGATTAACGCGGACGGCTCGCGCGATGAATATACCGACGGAGATTTTAATCCCGAAACACAGCTCACGTTAGTTCAGCATCTCGACAGTTACGGAATGGTTGACAGTCTGTACGCAAAGGATAAACTCGGCAACAGGAAAAATTACGAGCTGTACAGGAAAGAATATCCGCGAAGTATATACAACAAGAAGGGCACTATATATGCCGATATGACGGCGTTGGAAAAACAAATAGACAACCGCAAAGGCGACGAAGTAACGTTTATAAAGGGCAGTAACGGACTTGTAAGCGATGTTTGCTATAAGCACAACGGCACTGCGATATTGACCGTAAAGGTTGATTATTCAAGCGGTAGAATTACAACATTGACTTACAGTAAAAATAACCGGACGATAGCGCAAACAAAAATCACCTATTCGTACTCGTCTATAAAATTGGAAAACGGCATATCGGGCGAATACGTTCTATTCGATTATTCGGGCAATAAAATAAATTCGTTCAGAGATATGTGCGGCAGAACCACGCAAATATCGTATAGCGGCAAGCGCACGACGGTCACGGATTTTATGGGCTTCAAATCGCATTTTATTTTCGACAGTGAAGATTTGCCTGCCTATGACGCGGTGGAGGATAAGGCGCAGGGCGCTTTTGCAGTTACCGAAACGCATTACGATAAGCGGACGAAACAGCTGCTGTCGCAAAACGAACCGATAATATTGAACAGCGAAAATATGTTCAAGTCAAAGATATCGGATTTTGAAAAAGTTAGCGGCGATATAACGTTTTCAACCGCCTCGCCGGCAGACGAATTGTTCAATAAGCTTTTGGGCGACACCGTAAGTAAAGTAAAGGGAACGGGTATGCTTTCGTTTGATATACCGACATACGGAATAGCGACGGACAGCGTAACGGCGGCAATTTTCGGCAAGCTGATAAGCGGCAAAGCCACGTTTTCGATTTTGGCAAACAAGAACAGCGAAACACGCGAGTTCGGCTCCTGTAAAAACGATTTTGATTTTCTGACCGTCGGCGTAAGCGCGGAAGCGTCGTTTAATTATATCAGGGTATTTTTAGTGCTTGAAAACGCGGAAATAGACCTGGGCGGACTGCACGTTTTAAAAAAGAATTTCGGTGCGTTTTATAACTACGATTCTTTCGGCA
>CAJTQE010000006.1:32689-38446 GCA_910578655.1 uncultured Christensenella sp. | reverse complement strand
TGTATGGTTACGGTATACCTGCCGATATCCGTCGCACTGAGCGTGAGGATATTGTTGGTTGTATCAAGGCCCGTCGCCCTCATAACGCTTCCGTTGGGACTGACGATGTTTAAAATCTCGTATTCAACCGCAGGAACAACTTCGGTGTTAGCCGTCTCGTCAAAGGACCTGACGCCGAAAACGTTTTTAAGCTTGAACGTAACGGGCTTACCGGTGTACGGCTGCGACTGTGCGCTGTTTACCATTAATTCGGGAGCAGCTATCTGCTTTTTGCCGATTATAAGTTTAACCTTCTTATCCGTCACGCTGCCGTCGTCCCACTGCATATTTACAGGGTCTTTAAGCTTGAACACAAGCTCGTAAGTGTCGGGTTCAGCCGCGTGAATGAGGATAAAGTTTACTCTGTTAAGCTGGGTATAACCTATATTCGAGGTCGGGCTTTGGAACTTGCCGTCAAACTTAGTTACGAAAGTTTTACCGTCAAACGTACTCTTATTGAATATGTCGTCGATAATCATATACTGTCCGCTTGAAGGCGCGGTTTCGGTCGTAGAAACGTGTTCGCCGTAGAAGAACTGACCTTTCTTAGTGCCTGTAACCATATCGTACTCACCGTTTGCGGGCGAATAGGTCATATAGTTGCCGTCGCGGACGTTGAGGACAAGCGCGCCGTGCCGTGCCGCGTCGTAAACCGCAGTGTATGCGCCGCTTGTTGCCGACTCGTCTTTCAGCATTGCCGTGCCGTCCGTATCGATTACGGGAACGTCAAGCTCGTACTTGTTGATTATGAACTTGTAAAGCACGTAGTCTTTGGTATTATCGTAATCTAAGCATTCGTTTGCAAAGTTGATAAGATTGAACTTGATGGAGTACTCTCCCGCTTTGCTTGCGCTGAACTGATAATCGGTTTTGCCGTTTTGTCCGGGAGCCGTGCCGATAAACTTAAAGTCATCACTGCTCTTCTCCGCCATTTTAAGGACTTTTTCGTCGATATCCTTGATTATGAACAGTTGGTCTGCGCCGCTGCCCGTGTTGGGGTCGAGATAATAAGTAACCGTTCTCGTCTGGTCTACTACCGTCGGCGCTTCGGGAGGAGTAAGCGAAAGTGCGGGGTCGTCGATTTCCGGCGTTGCGTATTCTTTCTTTTCTATGGTAAGCGTAAATACTACGTCGCCGTTCGTGCCGTCGTCCCAGCCGATGTTAGGTTCGGGTGAAATGACAAGCTGATAAACTCCTGCCGCAAACGAACCCGTTTTAAGCGCGGTGTCGTTGTTAATCTTTATAACGTCTTCCGCAAACGCGGTTCCTGACGTTTTGAACTTCATCTGATTTTCGTCGTTAACGAAGTTCTTTACGATAATGTATTGCGTTTCGCCTTCGTTATTACTGTTCTTATGATAGACGACCGTCAAATTATAATCGTCAAGCGTGTAAGTATCAACGTTGTTGAACAAACCGTTCATCGCCGTTTGGTCTAACACGGGTTTTGCGATTCTTATGGGGTCGATTATAAGCGAGTAAGTCCTGTCGGCCGAATCGTCCGCAGTGCCGTCCCATTTAAGGTTTATCTTATCGTTGAGGCTGAATACTACGGGATAAGTGCCCGAATCCGCCACGCGTACGCCCGAAACAAGGTTGTCGTTTGCCTCTTTTACAAGTTCGTACATCTTTGAATCTCCAATCTTGTAATCGAGGTTGTCGTAATCTACGTTGGTGAACCTGATAGCGTTGGGCCAGGCGTTACCGGTGTAGGTAAACTTTTTGGAAAGTCCGTCTGCGGCATAGGTTGCGTCCGTTTCACCCTCGTTTAAAATTTCGGGAGCTTTGATGCCCAGCTTATCTATAATTATATATATAAGCTTATCTGCAAAGTCCGTCTTATCCGTCGGGTTAAGCGGATTAATCCAGTATTCGTTGTCTGTATCGAGAGAAACCGTAAGAAGATATTCCGTGCCTACCTGAGCCGTATTCTTTATTATGAAATTGACTTCTTTGTTAGCCAAATCCTGAACCACGTCCGTTTTGGAGCGGTCGTAAGTATAGCTCATATACAGTACGGGGCTGGATTCCAGACAGTTGCCGATAACCAAAGTCGGACCGGTAGGCAAACCGTCGTAAGTGAAGTGATACGCCATCTTATTGTCGACGTCGAAAGTAATCGTCGGGTCTAACTTAATGAAAGGCGCGTCGATGCCCAGTTTTTCAATGACCAACTTAAATTCTCTCGGCAAAAGGTCATCGCCGGTGTTCACGCCCGACCAGTGACAGTTGGGAGTGCCGAATTCATCGTTCAGTTTGAATTTGAGCGTGATAGTGTACTCGCATACGTTGGTTGCATAAACGTAGTGTCCGCGCGTGATACCCGAAACGGATATTGACCTGTCGCCGTAACCGACTACGGGGTCTGCGGGGTTGGGGTCGTTTGCGGTAACAAGCACTTCCACCTCGCTGTTTTCAACTGCATAACCGAACAGATAAACGTAGTGCAGTTTGCCCGTATAGGTCTGCGTGGTTATATATTCGTTGTTGCTGTCGGGGGTGATAAGCGTGCTGTTTATGCCGTTTTTAATATCTTCGTAGTCGTCGTGAGGGTTGTTAATAAACTTCGAATCGATGTAGAACGCCTCAGGCAGAGATATTGCACGCGGAAGAATTTTAAGGATGTATTCCGCCGTTGCTCCCTCCGACCAAGCGTAGTTGTTTTCGTCCGAAAGGGCAATTACAACTTTGTAATTTCCCGCGCTCTTCGCAGTGTATCTCACCTTTTTGTCAAGCGCGCTTACAGTGGTATCCTTATTGAGGAAAGACGTCGTATTCGCTTCGTCTACAACGTACGCCGCGTAGTCGTCGCCGAAGTCTATCGCAATGCTCTGGTTTTTTGTTGCGTCGTAAGTAATTTCCTTTACGCGCGTCGTCTGGTTTATCGAAGCCGCGTCCGTTCCGTCGTCGTTCTTCTCGCCCTCGTCTATGATTTTGGGCATAGAAACGAACTTAGGTTCGACTTCGAACGTCATTGTCATTGCCGCGCCGATTGAACCCTGCATCGACTTCCAGCGATAGTTAGCCGTAAGATAGATATTTATCTGATATACGTTTGCGTCGTAGAATTCAAGCGTGAGACTGTCTGATTTGTAAGTACTTGTCTTCAACTCGTAATTAGGGTTGCTGTAAACTACTTCGAACGTAAACTGCGTATCGAAAGGCGTGGTTGCAAATTCGTCTGTAGAGCGCGTTACCGTGATTTTGTGGGTAACTTCCGGATCAAACTCGCGCGTGTCAACCGAATTGTTTCCGCCGATTACCGTGGGTGCATCGTCGTTCGCACTGTAACTGAACACTATGTCGTCGACGTCCGCGTAGTCTACGTTAATGTAGAAATCAAAACTCGTCTGGTCGTTGTCGAACATATAGTTCGGGTCGTTGATTTCAAGCCTAACGCAGTGATTGCCTACGTTTACGGAGTTGACTACAAGTCTGTCTAATCCGTCCTCGTATCCTGCCGAGCCCCAGCTCTTGGGCCAGATTCCCTTGCCGTTGGGGCTTGTAGCGTCATTATCGACGTTTTCGGGGTCGTATACGGCCCTGATAATATTGTCGCTGTTTTTGACGCTTATTACCATCTCTATCGGGTTGCCGTTATAACCTGCCGTGACGAAACCGTCGTCCGGATAGACCGTAAAGTCCTGACCGCCGCCGCCCTCGTTGAGAAGAACGGGCTTGCCTATCGACAGCGCCTTGACGGTGAACGTATAGAATATATCCGCGCCGGTGCCGTCCTGCCACTTATAGTTTTTATCTTTTAAGCTGAGCTTTATTGTATAAACGCCGGCGTCCGTTGCATAGCCTTCGAGAACGACTACGCGCATATCGTTTTCGGTGCGTATAAACTTAGGCGCAAGGTGGAAACCGGTGGGGAAAGGTATGGTTTCCTCCCTGTTGTCGTTGTTGACGAGAAAGACATCCATCTCGTCTTCAACGAAAATTTCCGTAAGGTTGTTTTCATTGCCGATACGGAACTCAAGCCTTTGCGTGTTAAAAGTCGCCTCGCCGGCAAAGCCCGAAGGCGCCCAGCTGGAACTGCCGGCATTCTTTACGTACATTTGAAGCGTGCTATGCGAAATGGGCGTAACGACGAATTTGTACGTCACCATATCGTTAGTGCCGTCTTTCCATTCGTAGTTGGAAGTGGGCGCAATATTGATAAGGTAGTTGCTTGCCTTTATACCTTTAAGGGTTAGGTGAGCCGTAGAACCCGAAAGGGAAGAGCCTGCATTCGTCCAGACTTCTTCAAGCCCGTCGGTATAGTCGTAGTTTGCACCGTCGATATCGTATCGTATGGTTATCTGACCCGCATTTGAATCAAGTCCTGCGCGTCCGCCGGTAAATCCGCCGACAAACAGTTTAAAGTACCTGTCCGCAACCGCAGTCCAGGGCTGGCCGATATCGGTTTTATCGTTATAGTAAACCGTCTTGGTATTTCCCTCTACCGTCCAGGTGGGGAATTTGCCCGTTTGCTCGTCTATATACGGTCTGTCGAGCTGGAATTTTTTGATTTCGAGTATGAATACCGGTGGTGAACTGCCGGAATTCTTCCATCGGTAGTTAGTATTTGACAGCGCAAACGTTATTACGTATTTCTGCGCGTTGGAAGCTTTCAGCGTAAGTACGCTGCGGTCAAAGTCGATAACGGGCTGGCCGTCGGGTTTTGTAAATCCTGCGGGAACGTCCCAGCTTACTTCCGTCATTGCACCCGTTTCAACTACTATTGCGTCTTTGGGGCAATTTTCAATTACCATCGTCGTGAACCAACCGGAGGTCGGGTCGAACGTGACGGTTTTGGTATTGCCCGCCATATTGCCGTCGTCTTTAAGGGTGGGGAAATCTATCGCAACCGCGTTTATTTTGAACGTAAACGTAATCGGCGTAAACGTCAGATTATCCCAGATATACCCGTCGCCGGGCATTATGGTTATGGTCTGCGTGGCAGAATCGGTCATTTTGAACACGCAGGAGCTTCTGTCGGGAACGCCGTCGCCGTCATCGTCAACGGGAACGAAGTCGTATCTCAATCCTGCGGCAATGATAATCAACTGGTCTTTCCAGGCAGGAGATATAGTCAGCGTCTTTTCCGTGCCGTCGTAGTCTATCTCGCACGTTGTGTCCGTATGGGTCAGACCGGAGCCTTGCGGCCATTGGGTGACTTTCGGCTTTTCTATCTTCTGTTCCTTTATCGTAAACGAGAAGTTGATGGCTTCCGTCGTCTTTGTATCGGCCCACACGCAGCCTGCAGGGTTGGCAAGAGCAAGCGTAATATTGTACTTGCCCCGTTCTTTACTCTTCAGAACGAGAGTTCCGTCCGAGGACCAGGACTCCTCCGTCATACCCGGCGCAACGTAAGTGACCAGGTTGGGGTCGGCGCGGAGGAAAGTTACCGTTTGGTCCTGACCGTTATAGTATACTTCCTTTTCCTTACCGTTTGCAGCAACGCCTGTTTCGCTTTTCATACTTGGCCTTGCCGTTTCACGCGTCTGTATTACCAATTTAAACACTACGGGAGTACGCGAACCGTCCGCCCATTTGCCCGTCGGCGATTCGTATTTTATGTAGTGCGTACCTGCCTGTAAAGACTGAACCACTAAATTCGCCGCCGGTATCCAGTTATTGTTAATGTCTATACCGGATTCAACGCCGTGCTTAGAGCGCGATTTAAGCGATACGGAAGTATCGACCATAGTACAGCTTGAATTTGTATAAGCC
>CAJTQE010000006.1:1293-32664 GCA_910578655.1 uncultured Christensenella sp. | reverse complement strand
TAATCGGGGTTTACCGCAAGCGTTACGGGTTCGCCCTCGAAGTAAGCGGTTTTAGTGTCGCCGCCGAGAGCTGCTCCGGTGTTCTCGTCCACAAGCACCGGCTTGGGTGGGTCTTTGCGGACTATCTCAATCCAATAGGTCCACAGCTGAGAGCTTTGCTGCATCGCACGCTTAAGAGTATTGTTGCTGTACGATCTTACGCCGGTAGTCGGATTAACATATTCTGTTGAAGAATAATATCTGACATTGTTGTTAGGACTTATACCTGTGCCGTTGTAACTGAATAGGCCGGGTTGCCAGCTGTAACGGTAGTAATATGTGCCGTTTGCCCACCACGTTCCCGTTCCTCTGCTGAAAGCATACATTGTACCTGTCGGAGCGTCGCCGTCGATAACAATCTCAGACTTTTTGCCCGATGATGCACCTGCAGAGCCGTGCAGCAAAAGCTTTGCAAAATGCCTATATCCGCCGTTAGCCGCCGAATAAGTATAATAGTTTGCAATTGTCATATTATTGCTATTGCTGGAGGAGGTGGCAGGCATATTTGCAGTGAAACAAAATTTCTGTCCCGGTTCGAGAGTAACGGTATATTTATATCCGCATTGTCTTATAGGTTCAAAATTAAAGTTATGCGGGCCGGAAGTCAATACATTTCCGTTATTTGCATCTACATATCTGCTTTCACCGGTTAAGTTATTGTGTTGATATTCATAGCAGCCCCAAGCGCTGTTAAAGTTACCGTCGTTGTTATAACCGGGAATAACCAAATTAGCGTCTTTTATAATGTCCGTTGTTTTATTTATCCACTTGTCGTTAATATTGGTAGCGTTTAAATTTTCGACGTAAAAATTAAAAGGTCCGCCGTTATAGTTGTCCCTGAAATTAAAAATATACCAATATCTACTGCTTGTTGAGTTAATCCAGCCGTCATACGAAGTGATTTCATCGGGGGAAATGAACCAGTCTTTTTGGGTATCTTCTTCGGAAACGGAAACCAAACCTTCAAAGTAGTCTGACGCGAAAGCAAGAATATCCTCGCGCAAGCTATCGCCGAACTCAGAATCCGGAGTCGGACTCTGCATATATTCTTCCGGAATTGCGCCGTCCCTGTCTTTGTCATAGTCGATTACTTTATTCTGTTCCGCAATGCCGTTGTCGCGCTCTTCTATAAGCGCAGCCAGAAGCGACCGAGCGTCGTAACCGCCTATATGGCAGTAAAGCCTGACGACGTCGGGGTTGAAACCGAATAAATCTGCTATTTCGGAAATGACGGAATCGTCGAAGCGGACGTCGTACTCCTCTTCGGCAATTTCCTCTGTTTCGTCGGTTTCGCCGTCGGAAAGCTCCTCTTCAAGCTTCTCCACGGGCGTGCCTGACGGAGCGGTATCCTCAGCATAGACGATACTGCCCGAAGCAGAACGCGTTATAACCACGCCGAGACCTGCAGTCAGGGCGCAGATAAGCGCAAAGAATATTATTAACAGTTTTTTAGTACCCGTAATTTTCATACCGTACCTCGCTAAAAATAATTTTTTGGGGATTTGGGGCGGTAAATTTGCCCTTTTGGGCATAGTACCCCATATTCATTTTATACGTAATCATTATACTATCAAATATTTGTACTGTCAAGGTTATTGACGCGTTTTTGCTGTTTTTCGTCAACGTTCACAGTTTTTTTCGCGTCTTAAATATACCATTATAATCATTTTATGCCTGCTAAGGAATATCTTACCACTATTGCCGATTAAAAAAACGGCAGGCATTTTTAAATGCCTGCCGCAAAATATTGCAAGTATTATTTGCCGCCGTTAAAGTTACCGCTGTACGCGTCATAGAAACCGTCTACGTCGTAAAAATCGTTGCCGTTGCCGCGATGTGCTTTCGGCTGCTCGACGATGACTTTCTTCGTCTGCTGCGGTTCCGACGTATTGATAATTATGGGCTGAACCGCAGTGGGCAGCTGTTGCTGCTGAACGCCGACGGGATGGCCGTAAGGCGGCTGATTGCCGTAAGGCATCTGCTGGCCGTAAGGCGACTGGGCGGTTTGGTCGTAGCGCATTTTCGTAAGCTCGTTTGCCATTTTCATAGCCGAAGCTTCCTGCGCCGCCTGGAACTTAATCTGCGCAATTTCCTGATTTGCACGGTTAGCTTCCTGCTGAACGCGCTGATCGGAACGCATCTTTTCCATTTCAATCTCCATCTTCATCATTGCAATTGCGCTATCCGGCTGCTGCTGCATTCCGGGCATCTGCATCTGCTGACCGTAGGGGTTGAACGGCTGACCGTAGGGGTTGAAC
This sequence comes from uncultured Christensenella sp., assembly GCA_910578655.1. Lineage (GTDB taxonomy): Bacteria > Bacillota > Clostridia > Christensenellales > Borkfalkiaceae > Coproplasma. The sequence continues at coordinate 30,367 of CAJTQE010000006.1, read as the reverse complement.
GGCTGACCGTAAGGGTTGAACGGCTGACCGTAAGGCTGCTGCGCAGGCATAAACTGCGCCTTCATACGCGCTATCTCCGCCTCTGAACGAGCCTTGTCTATCTCCTGCTGAGCGCGCATTTTCATACGCTCCGCCTCAAGCTCTGCACGCGCCTTTGCAAGTTCGACTTCAACTCTTTCCCTGATAAGGTCGCTGTCGCTGTTTTTATTGACTTCGGGGTGCGAAGCAATCTGGGCTTTAAGGCGTGAAATTTCAGCCTGGGCCTTAGCCATTTCTATCTCTGCTTCGGTCTTGGCTTTAATGCGCTCTGCTTCCATAGCGGCACGGGCTTTTGCAAGCTCCGCCTCAACAAGCTGTTTTACCGCGTCTTCACTGCTGCTTGACGGGTTGGGCTGTCCGGAAACGTATGCGTCTGCACGCATTTTTGCAATTTCGGCTTCCGCCTTTACCTTTTCTATCTCTGCCTGAGCTTTTGCTTTTGCACGTTCCGCTTCCATCTGAGCGCGGGCTGCCGCAAGTTCTGCCTCAACCTTTGCCCTGATGATATCTGCGTCTGAACTTCCTTCTGTTGTTTTCATATTCATAGCTTCTGCTTTGAGTTTTGTAATTTCTGCCTCCGCCTTTACTTTTTCGATTTCTGCCTGAGCCTGAGCTTTTACACGCTCCATTTCCATTTGCGCGCGCGCCATAGCAAGCTCTGCCTCTACCTTTGCTTTGATAGCTTCGCTTTCGTTTTCGGGCTTAGGAGGGTCAACGCGGCGTTTGGCTGCCTCTATCTCCTGCTTAAGCCTTGCAATTTCAACGTCCGCCTTGGCGCGTTCGATTTCCGTCCTCGCCTGATGTTTTGCAAGCTCGGCTTCCATTTGCGCCTTGATGATTGCGGAATTGTCGGGCTGCTGTTGCTGAGCGGCTTTATTCTGCGATTCTATCTGAAGTTTAAGACGTTCGATTTCGGCGTCTGCACGGGCGCGCTCGATTTCCGTCTTAGCCTCGCGTTTAGCAAACTCGGCTTCCATTTGCGCCTTTATAAGCGCGGCTGTATCCGACTGCTGGGGCTGCTGCTGAGCGGCGCTGTTCTGTGCCTCTATCTGCTGTTTAAGCCTTGATATCTCGGCGTCTGCACGGGCGCGTTCGATTTCGGTCTTAGCCTGATGCTTGGCAAGTTCGGCTTCCATTTGCGCCTTTATAAGTGCGCTGTTGTCGTTTTGGGGCTGCTGCGCCGCCTTGCTCTGCGCCTCTATCTGCTGTTTAAGGCGTTCGATTTCAGCATCTGCACGCGCACGTTCAATCTCGGTCTTGGCTTCGCGCTTGGCAAGTTCGGCCTCCATCTGCGCTTTAAGAAGCGCGCTGTTGTCAACCTGCTGGGGCTGCTGCTGAGCCTGTGCCTGTGCCGCGGCAATCTGCTGCTGAGCGGCTATGTTCTGTGCCTCCATCTGCTGTTTAAGGCGTTCGATTTCAGCTTCCGCCTTAACGCGGTCAATCTCGGTCTTAGCCTGCTGTTTAGCAAGTTCGGCATCTATCTGCGCTTTAAGAAGCGCGCTGTTATCAACCTGCTGAGGCTGAACGGGAGCTGCCGTTTCCTTAGGCAAATCCTGAATCTGGGCTTTGAGTTTTGCAATTTCCGCTTCCGCGGCAATTCTGTTAAGTTCTGCCTGAGCCTGAATTTTGTTGCGTTCGGCTTCCATTTCCGCGCGGACACGGGTAAGTTCCGCATCCACTTTCGCCTTAACAAGTTCCGTGCTTTCGGCGTGGGCCTGTACGGGGAAAGGATTTGTTGCAATCTGCGATTTAAGGCGTGCAATTTCTGCGTCTGCCTGTGCTTTGTCAATCTGGGCCTTGGAATTGAGCCTGTCGTTTTCCGCCCTGAGTTCCGCGCGGACACGCGCAACTTCCGCATCGATGCGTGAGCGGACGTCCTCGGAATCGTTGCGGTTGTTTCCGCCTGCCGCTTCTGCTCTCAGACGGGCAATTTCCGCGTCTGCCCTGTATTTGTCGATTTCCTGCTGAGCCTTGGCCTTGGCGCGCTCTGCTTCCATTTCCGCACGGGCGCGTGCAAGTTCGGCGTCTACTTTGGCTTTAACGTATTCGCTGTTATCCGAATTCGAAGAAGGATGCTGGGCAACCGACTGTGCGCGAAGCGCGGCAATTTCCGCCTCTGCCTTAGCGCGCTCGATTTCGTTACGTGCGTTTTCGCGTGCGCGTTCAGCTTCCATTTCAGCGCGGACGCGCGCAACTTCGGCATTGACCTGTGCTTTTACGTACTCGCCGTTGTCGGCTTCGCTGCGCACTGAATTTCTTTGGATATTCTGAATTTGGGCGTTAACCTCGTCAAGACGGCTGTGCAGACGGCGAAGGTCTTCCTCTGCCTTTTGACGCTGTTTTTCGTTTTTGGCGTTTTCCGCCGCAATTTCCGCCCTGCGCTGCTGTGCGAGAAGGGAACGCTTTTCTTCTTCCGCTCTCTTTCTGCGCTGCATTTCGGCGCGGCGGCGCTCTTCCTCTTCTTTCTGTTTGCGCATTTTGGCTTTCGGGTCTTCTGCGACAGCCGCCTCACGGCGATGATTGTCGTCGGGAGCGGCGCCTTTGGCGCGAGCCGAGCTTTGACGGCGGCGTCTGTCCTCTTCGTCACGGCGTCTGAGCTCTTCGTCGTAACGCTTGCGCATTTCAGCCTCTTCTTTAAGCCTTGCGATTTCTGCGTTGGCACGCTCGCGTTCGATTTCGTTTTTGGCCTGAGCCCTTGCAAGTTCGGCTTCCATTTGCGCCTTTATAAGCGCGCTGTTATCCTGATAAACTACCGACTGGGGAGCAGGCTGAACGCCGGGCTGCTGAGCTGCCTGTGCGCGTGCTATTTCCGCCTGTGCGCGTGCACGCTCTATCTCTGCCTGCGAGTAAGACCTTATTCTTTCGGTTTCTGCGGCAGCTTCCGCACGGGCGCGGGCCACGTCCGCGTCTGCCTTTGAACGGATGAGCTCTGCATTGCTGGGCCCTCTGCGCTTTGCCGGTTTCTTTGCTTTGGCTTTTTTAGCCTTAGGTTTAGGAGGACGACGCCTGTTGCTGCGGAGCCTGATCTGATTTTTCTTTTTCTTTTTTTTCTTACTTGACGAAGCTGCGACGGCAGTAATTATTACAAGCAGTAATAATACCGCTGCACCAATCGCTATCCACGCCCAGTTAGGCAATACCCAAGCCGTTTGTGTAAACCATTCCATAATTTCACTCCTGTTCTTTAATTAATAATATTCTTCGTACGTCAATTAGTATTCGTCGTACCCGTCGTCATAATCGCCGTAATCATCGTAATCGTCATAATCGTCGTAATCGTCGTCTTCGTCGTTTTCGTCGTCTTCATCGAAGTCGTCGTAATTGTACTCGTCGTCGTAGAAGTCGTCGTAAATAATTTCCGTTTCGCTGCCGCCGCCTCCGCGGGTTGCAAGCGCGATTATTACAGCGAAAATTGCAATTACGGCAAGTATGCCTGCACCTATCGCTATCCACCAAAGCGGATTAAATCCGCCTTTCTCGTCCTCTTTGGGAGGTTCGTATTTGTCGATAACGAATCCGCCGTTTTCGTTTTTGTTGTTTATTTCGTCACGGACGCTGTCGGGGTCCTCAAACGTTTCATCAAACAGATTATCATCCTTGATTTTTATAACAACCGTGTACTTTTCGCCCGGAACAAGGTCGTCTTTGTCAACTTTGTTGCCGTCCTTGTCGTAGAACTCGTAATCGAACAAGTCGTCGAAGTCGATGTCAAAGCCGGGTATAGGATTGCCGTCCTTGTCTACGATAACGGGTTTTCCGTCGTTGCCCACGTCGATGTGTCCGCCGTCGGGTATCTTGATTTTGGTTATTTCAAAAGTTAAAGTAATGTCATCTGTCGTGTCGTTGTACTGACCGTCGGCGCTCCACCACGTCTGACCGTCGGGGTTAGCGTCGCTCTTCGGGTTTTTAAGACGAAGTGTTACAGTGTACGTACCAACGTTTCTGCGTGTAAGAACGCTTTCGCCGTCGACTATTTCAACCGCGTTAGGGTCCAGACCGATTAATTCAAACGTTATGTCTCTGCCGTTGTACTGCAATTTACCCGATTTGAACATCGGCACAAATACCAACGAAGGGTCGTCGGGCTTTTCGGGCTGGGTAACTTCAAATGTGAGAGTTATAGGATCTCTCGAATTCGACGTACCTTCCCAATACGCTTTCGTTCCTTCTTTGAACGAAACCGTAATTCTGTACTCGCCCATATCTTTGACGGTCAATATACCGCTGTCGTTATCAACCTTGACGTTGCTGTCCGAACAGCTGATTTCAAGATAGTTTTTGTAAGTCCTTATCCAACTCGATATCGCAAACTGAATATCGCTGCCCGTGTACGGCTGTTTTTGTTCGGCAAACGAGGGCTTTTTCAAAGCTACTTCCTGGTCGGGGTTGCCTGACGTTACCGTTATGGTGGTGGTATAAGTTTTTCCGCCGCCTGCAAACGTTTTGTCAACTCCGTCCTTCACCGTGAACTTTATCGTGTAAGAGCCCGGATTTGTAACCGTGACTAAGCCGTCCACTTCATTGATTTCAACGGTATCGTTACTTGAAATGCTGATGTCGCTTTTCAGGATATCCCATTGCGCCACTCTGAACTGAATGGGCGAACCCGTGCACTGCAACGAAGAGTTGACAAACGCAGGGTTGGGGATTTCGTTAATGGGGTTGTTGGGGTCGTTAACGATACTGAACTGTAACGTATACTTCGCTTTGGGATTGTCGGGGTTTTCTTTCCAGTAACCTATCGAACCTTCGGGGAAATAGAAATCTATCGTGTAAAGTCCGCCGTATCTGAAAAACAGATTTTCGCCCTGACTTTCATTTTTGTAGAATACTTCGTATCTGAGGTATTTACTGTATGCAACCCAGTTGGTTATCTTGAATTCGATTTCCTCATCGTTGTTCCATTCTTTGATGTTTTCTTCAAGGGTAGGATAATCGAGAGGCCATGTCGTAGGAGGAGTAATTGTGAACGTCAGCGTGTATGCGTCGCGGTTGTACTGACCAGACGTCGTTGAAGAAGTCTTCCAGTACGCGTTTGCGTTTTTGTTAAATCTGAGAACTACTTTATACTCGCCCTGCAAAGACTGCGTAAGGCTTCCCGCCGAAATATACAGATATTTTGAATAGATCGTTTCCCAACCGTTGATTATGAACGTAAGGTCGGAACCCGTAAACTCCTGTTCGGTAACGTTGAGTTTGGGGAACTCAAGCGCAACCGAATCCGCGTTGGGTTCAAACCTCTTATAGGTGAACTCCACTTCGGGTGCCATTCCTGCGCCCATCTTCAAATCAACGTCGTAGATATAAGCGTCGGCAACCTTCGCCTTTGCTTTAAAGGTTTCTTCGCCGTTAGTTGAAAGGATATATTCAAGGGGAACCACCGCGCCGTTCATACGGGAGTAAACAGTGGTAATCATATCGGTAGCAAGTACGCTGAGCGCACGGGCCACGGGATAAGAACCGTGTTCGTCCCAAACGACTTCAAGCTGAGCCTTTTCCACCGTAAGACTTAAAGTATCCCAAACCACCAACTCGTCTACTTCCGCGCCGTCCCTGTATACGGTGGACTTTTCATAGACCACTATTTCATAGGTACCTGCGTGGTAGAGCGCGTTTGCAACGCCTTCATAGCCTTCGTATTTATTGAATACATTAAACGCCCAGTCAACGAACGTGACTTCGATTTCTAAGTAATTGAGCTCGTTATAGGGAATTTTGCTAAGTTCGAGGAAGTCGTGGACTCTCGCGTCGAACTTGCCCCAACTGCCGTCGTAGTCAATAGACGCAAGCTCTCTGTTCTTAATAGTCCAGTACTGCGTCGTGGGGATTGAATTGGGGAACGTTGAAGAGTTGAAACCTTCGTAGTTGCCCGTGGGGTCAATCCAGTTGCCTGTAATGGTAAAGCTGGTTATATAATCGCCTACCGCAGCGCGCGTATTGCCGGGCGTTGCGACAGAGTTCACAACCGAAACGTTCTGCGTCGTATAAGTTAAAAGGTTTTGCACACCTTCGGGCAGACCCAGAAGCGCAACCGTCCAACCTACCGCGCCGTTCTCGTCACGGGTATACCTGAACTCGTCCTTGTCGAAGTTGAATTCCTTTTCTTCGCCGTTACTATTTATATAACCCCATTTAACGTCGTTATAATCAAGTTTTTTCGGAGTTATCGTCCAATTTAACACACGGGGGAATACGTCGTGGGGGTCGTTGAAGCGGTCGGCGCGCACGCCGCTGTAATTGAAGTCGACAACCGCATTGTAACTGCCTGCGTTAGTTCCGCTGTTGCCTTGAAGTTTTACAACAGCAAGCTTATCGTCGGGGTCGTCGAATTCCTGCACGCACTCAACCGAAAGAACGTGAGGCGTACCGTCGTATTCGAACGAGAAGATGACTTCCTTTCCGTCTTTGTCGACCCATTTGCCCTGTTCGACGTCGTAATGACCTTTTATCTCAACCGCGCCGTGTTCGTAAGTCCAGAGAATTTGTGTTCCGTCGTAAGTACCCTTTACGATACTGAACGACACTTCGCTCTGACAGCCGTTGGCGATATAAGAATCCGTGCTGTAATCGGCAGTAACCACCGCGACGTACTGTCCGACGTCCTTAGGTTCGCCGGAAAGTTCCGTTCTCGTACCGTTGGATTCAACCGAATAATACTTAAAATCATAATCGCCGAGAACCGTGGGCGAATCAACTTTCAAATCGAGTTTGACTGTTTTGCCCGTATACTCGAACTCCGCGCCGTCGTTTATCGGTTCGCCGTCCTTTTCAAAGTGAATAGAAACGGGTATTTTTCCGGATTCTACATTGAACGGATCGCTGGGCTTATTCGAGTCGAACTCGTAGTTCATAGCGAATTCGGGTTTCAACGCTGCAACTACGCGATACTGAACCGCCGCGCCGTCCGCCGTCAGCGAACTTGCGGGGACCCAGCTGCCGTCGGAGCCCTTACGCTCGTAACTGTAAGTAACGAACTCGTGTCCCGTAACCAATCTCGGAACAATCAGCGCGTTGCCGTTACTGCTTACGTTGGTCCATTCGACTTTCAGCGTCGCTTTGTTAATGAACCATATCTTTTCAAATGCGAAAGTACCGTCATAGGAATCGTCGTTGTTGAAATCGGGGCAGATATAGCTTTTTGCATACTCGTCCGAAACGATGAATTTGACAACCGTAGTGTATTCGCCGGCGTCTATCCTGTTGCCTACGGTAGTGTATTCCGCGGTCAGTCCGGGAAGAGCCGCAAGCGAATCGGGCGTGATGCCGACCCTATGCCTTGCTCCGTCATAGGTGAACGGCGACTGATAGTCCCATTCAAGCCCCGAAAGGTCGTAACGCGTGGGTTTGATTTCAAAATAAATTTCGTATTCTTTGGGTTCGAACTGTATGTTGGGGTAGTACGCCACAATTGAAACAACTACCTTATACTTGCCCGAGTGCTTGACGAACGTATCGCACTTTTTGTACGAGCCCGAAGATTCGTTGAATTTCGCGCAGGAATAAACTGCTTTTACGTAATAATCGTCGCGCAAGGTAACGTCGTTAAGCGTCAGCGAGAACGCATAGAAATCGTCGTTGAAGTCAAAAATCAGTGCGCTTTCGGGTTTGTCGTGCGCGAAGTAATCGCCTGCCTGAACAACCGAACCTTTATTCGAATACTGCCACTTTACAAGATTATCGCTGAACAAAGATTCCGTGGGAAGCACCGTGAAATTGAACATTGCGTAGTTATTCTTGATATAATACAGGTCGTTATAAGTATTTTGCTCCGACTGGTCTAAGCTGACGTGCAGCGTGTAACTGCCGGCAGGAAGCGACGCGAGGGTGTAGTACCCGTCCGTCGAAGGCTTCATATCCGTTATGGTACCCGAGGAATTATTCAGATAATAAACTTCGAGGGGTATTTCCGTGTTGTCGATGTTTTCGTAAATGCCGCGCAAAACTATTTCAAAGTGCTGCGTGATAATACTGTTCCACTCGGTGGGAAGCCCCACAAAGTCGACGGTGATTTCCGCACGGGTGACGGTCAGTGCAAGGCGGTACTCGGAAGTATCCGCGCCGTCGTCTTTACCCGTAGAAAAATCGTAAGCGCCGCGCCAGGTAAACTGCGTAGTATTTACAAAACCTATAACAAAGTTATAAGTATCAACGTCTCTTACTTTATAAGTCAGAGTTCCGCTTTCAGACACAATAGGCCTGCCCGTTTCGGGGTCGACAGGGTTAAGGCACTTTATCTCTTCACCCGTTTTCTTGCTTGTAACGGTTACGACCATATATTTACTTACGCCCGAAAGCTGTATGAACTGGTCTCCCCTGTAAGTCAGGTTATGGGTTAAAATTCCGTCTACTATCTGCCCTTCGTCCGCGCCCGTCAAAACGGGTTTATCGAATATCTTTCTGCCTATTGCAAAAGTATATGCCGCCTCCAAAGGTTCGGCTATGGTGCCGTCTAATTGATAGTTATATTTATAAAGGTCTTCGTTTTTGATGTATGCTTTTGCCGAATAGTTTCCGCGCAGCAGCTCGTCAAAATCGTAATAATGCCCTCCCGAAGTACTTAAATCTGTGTACTTTACGCCTATTTCGGGTATATTACCTGCCTGTATGTCCCTATCGTAGAATACTGAATTAGTACTTATTGCAACGCTTTTCGCAATTGAACCTTCGTAAGTCCACTTTACGCCTATTTTCGCTTTTTCTACGATGAACTTAACTCTTTTTTTATTTGAAGAGGAATTGAGGAAATGCAAATTATCGTTTTCAAGTACGATTTGCATATAATACTCGCCTGCATTTATGGGCGCAACCGAATTTTTAAATTCGGGGTCGGTTGCAAAGCTGACGTTCATCTGACCGGGGATAAACCAAGGGGCTTCATCGGATTGAAGCGTCATTCCCGTCGAGTCGAGCCTGTGTCTTTCGCCTATATATGTAGTAGTTACCGTATCGGGAACGACTACGGGGGTGGTCAGTTTATTGACTGCCGCCGAAAGATTTAAGTTAATTGCCGGTCTTACGGCGTAACTTGCCGAAACGGGCGAAGTTTCGTCCAAAGCGCGGATACCTACGCTGCCGTCACTTTCCAGAACGAACATATGCCTGTCGCTGTAATCTCCGGTATCGGGATACACCGTACAAGCACTTCTGAGCCAAGCGATTTGTTCGGAACCGCTGTTACCCAAAGCCCCCTTAGGCGCGTTTGCGCGTTGATTTTTATCAAGCTTCCAAAGCCCGTTCAAGGCGTCGGTACCGGTTCCCGTTATGTCGCCCGTGCCCACCTCTGTAACGGACGGCAGCCACACCTTGTCGTTCATCCAGGTTTCGTAACCCGTTTTTTTGGTGCTTCCGCTTCCGTAATTGAAGTAGTTGGGCTGATAGAACTCCGCGCTGTTGCCGGGGGTTCCGTAAGCATCGTTAGGCCAGGCGTAGTTTTCCCAATCGGCAGGGTTGCCGTAAGGGCTGCCCTGATAGTAAATTTCACCGGTTGCGCCTATCGACGTTTTATAGTTTTGGCTGCTCTGCCAGGCAAGCTGAGAGGGCGTTACTATATCGTCGTAAAGATAACCGTTGCGTGTTTCCTCATTTTGAGTGTACTGCTGAAAATCTATATACTTATTACAGCCGTTGGCGGTAAGTGCATTTGCGGTGCGCAGAGTAGTCTGTCCGGTTGACATAACTTCCGCATACTTGCCTCCGTTGCCGAGCGCGTCCGCCCTTATAAACGAAGTGCCGTACATATTTGTGGGATACTGACTGGAATGGGTGTTTACCTTGGAGTTTCTCGCAAATGCAGACTTTTCGTTTTTAGACTGAGGGCCGTTGGTTGCCGCAAGATACAACGTCAGAACAGCATCGTTTTTCCCGTCGTTGGTCGTAGACAAATATACGGGCATCCACACAAGGTCGTGGTAGCTATCGGTCGGCGTGTTGCGGTATCTGCCGTAGCTTACGGTGATATTTCTGTTATCAACCGCCCTACCGTACGTCAACGCCTCGGTTTTTATATACGTAATTAAATCGTTTATATTTTTACTGCCGTCGCCCATAATAGCTTTGGCAAGTTCATCCAACGCCTCCGGGTCGTAATGATATGCGCCTTCGCTGTAGTCATACAGCGGTTTGGATATCGACGGATTCGCAGGATAACTCGGCAATGCTTTAACGGAGCCGTCCGTAACCGCTCCTCCGGCGACGGCGAACCCTATCGTAAGCGGCGCAAGAACCGACAGTAAAATTTTCTTTAATGATAAGTTTTTAAATTTATTCATAATCTACCGTTTTGTCATTTATTTTTTCCGCAAAAAAGCGCGTTGAAACGGCTACTTTGAGAAAAGAGCATAAAGAACCTATTTTGGTTATAAGTAATTATAACACTTAAAATTTGTATTTTCAAGTATTTTCGTCTTTTTTTTTAAATTAGTGGTTATCCACCGTGCAATACACAATATATTGTGTCATTTTTCAAAATTGTGCGTAAAAAAGGCAAATTAATGATGTTTTTACGCGGATTTTGTCAATTGTTACACTATAAATCTTTGTCCGGCGCAGGCGTTTATCCACATTTTTCAGCCTTTCCAAATATTGTCACGCGGCGGCAAACAAAAAACCACCCGTTGGGGTGGTTTTTTATTACTTTTGGCTGTCAGCCTTGCGTTTTACTTCATCTTTTACTGCGGCAGGCTGAGCATTTTCCTGTACTGCGCCCTTACCGGTTTCGACGGGCCTTTGAGGGGCGGGACGGGAATTCTGTACTGCGCCCTTATCGGGTTCGACGGGCCTTTGAGGGACAGGACGGGGATTCTGTACTGCCTTGCGAGGCGGACGGTTCCCGTCGGGAGCTTTGCGCTGAGGCTGCCCCGTTTTACGCGGCGGAGCTTTACGCTCCTTCTCCCTGCTCTCGCTTTCGCCTGAGATGGCTTTCTCTTCTTCGATAAGCTCGTCTACGACCTGTTCGGCAGCTTTAAGGCGGCGGAGCTTTCCCATCAGGTCGGTTCTCTTTTTCTCGTCGTCTTGGCTGGACATAAGTTCAACCGTAAGCTGAGTTTCGCGGTGAGTTATCAGACTTCTTATGTTATCGGAACTAACCGCTTCGGGCGGTTTTTTTACGGGCTTTAAAAGCATAAATACTATGAACCCGAAAAGTAACGATACGATAATCATTACTATCAGCATACCGACGAAAAGTCCGCGTGCCGAAGTTGCAAGCAAATATAAGCCCATAAATTATTTCCTCCTCAATTCGTTTCTGACCGCTTTGCGGAATTCCGCCTCTGCTTTCTTATTGCGGCGTATCAAAAGCACGATGCCGGTAACAGCAAGCGCAACTGCAATTACCGAGAAAATTATCATAGCGACCATAAGTCCCGTAATTCCAAGCGAATCTTCCACTACGTTGAAGTATACTTCGGAAGTAAGAGTACCGTAGTTGTCGTTGCCGATAATCGTTGCGGTAAGTTTGTAAGTACCTATTTTAAGCGAGTTAAGCTTGCTTAGCGTATCGCCGTTTGCACTGTCGTAATAAACCTTTTCGCCGCTCTCGTCGGTCACTCTGTAAACTATGCTTTCGTTACCGAACTGCGCCTCTGCCGCAGGTTTATTGTCGCTTGAATATCTGCCCTCTGCCCAACCCTTGATGCCGGGAACAGTTACCCAGCTGTTTTGCGCCGGAATGACCGTGAACATAGTTTCAAACGTAAGCGCGCCGTAGTTGCCCGATGCAGGCAATTCAGCCTTGAAATGATAAGTTCCGACTCCAAGCTGTTTCGTAACGGGGTCAAAGCCGTTTAACTTTTCGATAGAGGGCTGCCAGGTGGTAAGATTACCGTCGTTCTTGAACGAGAATTTAACGCTTTCGGTTTTACCGAAATGGGGTCTGCAAACGATATTCAGGTTATCCGAAGAATATTCGCCGAAAAGCCAGTCGTGAATTATGGGCGAAGTATCCCAATAATTCTGTGCAGGGTTGACCCTGAAACGAATGCCGTAACCCCAACTCTGGAAGTTGTCGGTTTCCGTCAAAGTATACACAAGGTAATAAGTACCGACGGGTAACTGTCCGTCAATTAAAAGCGCACCTATATCTTTAAGTTTCGAGCTTGCCGGATTGCTTGAATTGTAGTCTGTTTCCACACAGTATTTAAGTTGAAGTTTATCCTTAACCTCGTAGCCTAAGCCGCCGAGCTTAAATTCGGGAGCGACGTGTTCCGCCGTGTAATTACCGTAGTTCCAGCTGTCGATTAAGGGCATCTCACTGAACCGAAGTTCAGCCTTATCTACCGTTGCTTCGCAATAGCTTGTAAACTCGTTTATCCCGCTTGCCGTGTCGCCGGGAGCGTGCGCCCAAAGCGTATATTGTCCTGCAGGGGCTTTATCGAAGCCAAGTTCGTTTACTCCGAATTCCCTTCCGTCGGGATAGAAATAGTAAATATCGTTGGGATTATCGTTTGAAACAAGCTCAAACCAGTAGGAATTGTAATCTCTGTTGAACAGCAATTCCCAAGTAGGCTGATGATAATCTTTGTCAAACTCGCCGTACTGCCATCTGTTTACGGTAAGAGGTTTAACCTCTCTCTCCGTTGCCGCGATTTTAAATTTGATAATTAATATGTCGCTTCTGTAGCTTCCGCCGAGATTGGACGAAGTGTAGTTATCGGCAACAATCGCTTTATCCCAGAGAATGAAATCTTTTACGTCTTTGTTGATAAGAATAAATACGTAGTGATAGCCGAGCGTAACGTATGAATCGCACATACCGCCGCTGTATCTGTTGCGCAAATCCTGCGGCACGTCCTTTTCATCTTCGACGCTTAAACTGTATATTGTGGTATATCCTGCGCGCTCCTTGTCGGGAAGCTGTTTTAAAAGCATAGTCTTAACGTCGTTAAGTACGGAAGCGCGTGTAAAATCAACGTCGCCGACTGTGGGCATCTGAAGCGTTAATGTGATTTTAAGTTCATACTTGCCTTCAACCGCCGTTTCGAAGTTGGGTGCAAAAATGCGATAGAATACCGTGTACACCCCTTCCTTAGAAGGTATTGCGCCCTCTGCACCGTCGGGATAAGCCGATTCGGGATAGTAATTGTCGGGGAGCTGAGTATTGTCTTTTTTAGGACCGGCTTTTACGAAATAATTAATGGTAAAGTTTTTGTAATAACCGTCAAATTCCTCCTCTTCCCAAATGCCGCTTCTGTCAGCCTGCGGACGGGTCGGGTGCTCCGCGTCGAGGAGTCCGACGCCGCCGACGGACGCAAACTGCACGTCGCCGTTATACGGCAATGCCGCGTCGGGCAAACCCCTCTTTGCCGCCTCCGTTTCGTAGTCTGCAAGCTTTGCCTTGCCTACGGTAAATGCGTACTTGTAACCGTTGGTGTTGCCCGAAACTATCTGTCCGTTATCCTCGTATGCGGAGATAAAGAACGTAATCTCATAATTGCCGGCAGGCATCGACGAGTTGATATAACTATAATAATTACTGATGGCAAGACCCTTCCCGTTAACGGCTTTTGCCTCGCCTACCGTTTTGCCGTCAAGCGTCAAAGCAAAACTAACCGCTGCTTTTCCGTTGCCCAAAAGCGCCTCAGGCGGATTATTGAGGACGGACGAAACCGTTTCAAGGTAGTTCCATAACGTGCCGTCGGGAATGGTGTAAGGTTCGCCTTTACCGTTAACCAACTGGTTGCCCTTTGAAATTGCTATATACCAGGTTTTGGTTACTACGAAGTTTTCGCCGTCCTGCCTGAAAGTGAGTCCCAGCTTTGCAAGCCTTTCCGCCTGTTCAGTCGTAAGCTCACCCTCCTTATAGCTTTTGAATTTAAAGTTATTGGTCGGCTTTAAAACGACTTCGGCTTTGTAAGTTCCGGCGGTAGTGCCGCTGATATTTTTATAAGAGTCTGAAACCACTTCCCCGTACTGCGCGCCGCGCCAGTCAAGGTGAATCGATATTTCCTTATTAACGAAAAGAACGTAAGAATTTACAACCGTCACCGACTTTATGCTCTCGCCGTCGCCCTTTTCAATATAAGGCACGCTGTCGCCGTCGTTGAAGTAAAGAACGGTTTCGGCGCCGGCCAGTTCGGGAAGCAGAGTTCCCGTGCCGTTGGGTCTCCAAATAATTTTATCGGTAACGTCTATTACTTTGGGCTGAACCCTGAACCTAAGCTCTAACGGGCTGCTCCAAGCGCCGTACTTTTCTTCATTGAGGGTAAGAACGCCGGTATAATTACCTGCCTGATTTACGCCGTCCCTGCTGAAACTCCACGAAGTGTCGGCTTCACCGTTTTCAAAGGTATGCGACGTTACGTTCAGCGTAAATTTATCGTAATCAAAAGAACTAATCGGCTGATTATTGATGAGGAAACAGTTTCTAATTACCGCCTCATATCTCCAATTCATACCCTCCTCATATGCAGGCGCACTGTCGCCGAGCTTCGGTTGGAGGGCAGGCTTTTCAACGTAAGGCGCGTAAATATTAATTTCTTCAACGCCGGTAACGCCGAGCTTTTGGGTAAGATCTGCAAGAGTAATGCGTTTATCCGACTCATAAGTATTGTCCGAATACCACCTTGAAACGCTGTATCCCGACTGTATAGGCATTGCCGCCGTCTCTATCCAGGAATAATCGCCCTTAACGTAGCCGGCGCTCTTCCCGAAAAGTCTGTCGGTAGTATGAACACCGTCCACTACGCCGTTTTCTTGATATATAAGGTTTAACTTGACTATGTAAGTAAGCTTATTCGCATACTGACTTAATTTGACTTTGTCTTTTTCGAACTGTTCTTTACCGGTAGAAATAAGAAGTAAATCTTCCGCACAGCCGTCAAAAAGATTTGCGCCGTATGTTCCGCTGTCGGGAAGGGAGGGAAGCTCGACAAAGCTTAATGACGTACAGCCTTTGAACGCATTGTCCCCGATAGCAGTCAAATTAGTATCCGCAAGAGAAATTCCTTTAAGTTGTATACAGTCTTCGAATGCGGAATTACCTATTTGTTTAAGAGCCGCAGGCGTAACCTTGTCGGTCTTTGTAAAGTTTACGGTGACTAAATGAGAACAGTTTTTAAACGCCTGAAACTCAACCGTTTCGATATTTAAAGGCAAAGTTATTGTTTCAAGCGCGTTGCAGCCCTTGAAAGTTCCCTGCTTTATCGCCTTTATTTTGACGTTTCCGTTAAAATCTACCTTTTTAAGCAAAGCACAGTTTTCAAGCAGATAATTACCTAATGAAACCGTTTCCTTGGAGAAAACTATGTTTTTAAGCGAAGTGCAGTTTGCAAACGCTTTTGCGCCGATTTCGGAAATGCTGCTGTCCTGCATATTTACGCCCGTAAGTTTTACGTTATCGCTGAACGCCAACTTATAAACGTCATAAGTTGAATCTTTATAATTTGCGGGCAATGTTATACTATTGTTTTCGCCCGTATATCCAAGCAGGTAATTTTTTTCAGCCGCTGCAAATACGTAATCGGTTACAGTAACTCTATCAATAATCGTGCTGTCTTTAACTGTCTGAACTTTCAGCGCGTTTTCCGCAACTCTGCCGTTTTCCGCCGAGCCTTTTGTTATGGTTAAAGCGCTTGAAAGGTCCACAACCTCCACAAGTCTTTCACAGCCGACGAATGCATTGTTTTCGATACTGGTAACTTTCGTTCCGATTAAAACGCGCAGAAGTGCGGAACAGTTTGCAAACGCGTTGTCTTTTATCGTTTGCAAGCCGATATTTTCAAGCCCTTCGATTGTGTTCAGGGAAGTGCAGCCCGAAAATGCGCCGATGTTTATAACGGGGACCAAACAGTTTGTGAAAGTAACTTTCTCAAGAAAGGAACAGTTTGCAAACGCATGCGCGCCGAAATCGCCAACGCCGTTAAGGTTGACGCCGTTAAAGTTTACTTGCTTTATTCCTTTATGTCCCGAGTAAACCGTATTATCTCCCACCGTTTCCTTTTTACAGAAAAGCAGCTGAGGTAAAACCGTTACATTGCCGATATTGACGGTGACAGAAGACTGCGCGTACGCCGCCTGAGAAAGGGAGAACGGATTTCCGCCGCCTTCGACCGTTGCATTTTCGGCAAGATAATTTATAGTTTTAATGGCGCTGCACTCTTTAAATGCGTCCGCTCCGATATTCTGTACTCCCGACGGTATTGTCAATTCTGTAATTTTAATACAGCCGTTGAAAGCTTCCTTACCGATAGAAGTAAGCGTTTTGGGCAAGGTTACAGCATCGAATTTATTTCCCTTGAAAGCAAAATTGCCTATCGTTTTAACGTTTTCGGGCATTCTGAACGACGTCAAAGACGTACAGCCCTCAAACGCGCTTTCGCCTATAACTTCTATGACGTTGGTCAAGGTGAGCGAGCTAAGCGATACGCAGCCCTTTGCGAAGTTTGCAGGTACCGCCTTAACCGTAGACGAAGCTATGCTTAAACCCGTAAGCGATGAGCAGCCCTCAAACGCGCCGTCGCCCACCGTTTCAAGCGATGTCGCCAAGTCAAGATTGATTCCGATAAGTTTGTTAAGCCCTGCAAACGCGCGGCTGCCGATAGACGTTATCTGGCTGGCTTTTTCAAACTCGATTTCCACGATGTAAGGCGCGGCTTCACCGAAAAGCGTACTTACCCCTTCAGTTCCGCCCGACGCGATTTTCGTCACGAGGTTTTCCGGAATGAGAATCTTTGACGGTTGTTTTCCTACTTTTTTAATACCCTCCGCGTTCAGACCTTTAAATTCGCCTCCCTCAATGGTAAAGTGCGCTTCTCCGGCAACTTCCTGCGGCTCTGCGGCAGACGTAAACAGAGGCGTCAAAAGCAGAGCGACTGCAATGCAGACAGCACTTAAAAACGCCAACGCTGCCGTAAGGATTTTCTTGGATATACTCATAGCTTCACTCCTTTTGAAAAAACAAGTATATTTATCATATCTCCGTAAATTGCCTGCAAAAGCGCAGGCTACACTATGAGATATAATACTACAAATAAGATTATACAATAAATTTTACGACAAATCAACAAACTTGCATATCTTTATTCTGTCATTTTCTGTGAAATTTGTATTTTTTTTATTTTGCGGTAATTGAATTGACATTACTTTTGACGTTTGATATATTTATCTCGCTATGAACATCGAAGAAAAGAACGAATCCACCCCCGAAATCACCGACACACCTTTGCAGGAAACAACCGCAGCGCCTTTGGCGAAACCCGTATCGCCAAGAAGAAAAAAAATGAATTCGCTTATGCAATGGGTTTTTATTACGATAGGCAGTCTGATAATGGCAATAAGCGTATATTTCTTCCAAACGCCGAACAACATAACTCTCGGCGGAGTGGCAGGTATTGCTTTCATTTTGGAAAAAGTCGCGCTGTCGCAAGGTATCTGGATGGTCATCATTAACGGCGCGTTGCTGTTGCTGGGGCTGGTAGTTCTGGGCAAACAGTGTACGGTTAAAACCATATATTCCTCCGCACTGTACACGGGGCTTATTTACCTTTTCGAGTTAATCGGAAAAGTTGCGGACATTCAGCACCCCGTCACGGGCGGAAGCACTTTCCTCGCCCTTACCTACTCTATACTGTTATTCGGCGTGGGCGGTGCACTCATCTTCAACTGCGGCGCTTCATCCGGCGGCACGGACATAATTGCGCTGATATTGAAAAAATATACGCGGCTGAATATCGGCGTTGCCCTCTTCGTTGTCGACTTTATCGTCGTATCTATTACGATATATTCGGTAAGCATTGAAATCGCCCTCTACTCTTTTATGGGACTTTTTGCCAAATCTTTCCTTCTGGACAGCATTATAGAGGGGCTTGGCAGAACGAAATATATTACGGTAATAACCTGTATGCCCGACGAGATAGGCAAATACATAATAGAAGAAGTCAACCACAGCTATACCGTGTATGAAGCTAAGGGCGGTTACAGCGGCGAACCGAAAAAAGTCATTCTTACTATATGCAAAAGAAACGAGGCGTGGAAACTGAAAACAAAGATAAAGCAAATCGACCCGAGCGCATTCATCATAATTTCAAACGCAAACGAAATTATGGGTAAAGGCTTTGGAGGAACGGTGTGAAGAAACTTAAAAAACCGAGCTGGAAGTCGGTCAAGTATTGGATAATGTTGAATATCGGCATACTGCTGATGGCTGCCGGAACCTATTTTTTTAAAGCGCCCAACAAATTTGCGTCGGGCGGCATAAGCGGACTTTCGATTATTCTGTGCGAATTTATTACCCCCAAAGTCCCTTGGCTCGGTCAGCCTGAAATTACCACGATAATTAATGTATTTCTGCTGATAGTCGGGTTTATATTTTTGGGAAAGGGCTGTTCGCTTAAAACCGTTTACTGCACGCTTGCGTATTCGGGTGAAATGGAACTTATGCAGCTTATCTACCGCGTGGACACTCCGCTCACCGACGAGCTGTTTTTGGAATTTGTGTTCACGATGCTGTTGACGGGCGCAGGCAGTGCGATTATTTTCAACTGCAAAGCCTCATCCGGCGGCACGGACATAATCGCGCTGATAATCAAGAAATACACAAGTTTGCAGGACGTCGGCGTAGCGCTGCTGATTACCGACTTTGCAATTTCCGTTTCGGCGTTTTTCGTCTTCAAGGATATGAAGATAGGTCTGTACTCGGTTTTAGGACTCTTCACTAAGTCGTTCCTTATCGACGGCGTAATAGAAAGCATTGCGAAAAGCAAATATATGATGATTATTACGCGCAACCCCGAAACAGTCGCTCCGTTCATTATAGAGGGTCTGCACCGAAGCTACACCTCGTTTAAAGCACAGGGCGGATATTCGGGCGAAGAAAGAACTGTGCTTATAACCGTCTGCCGTAAAATGGAAGCATTCAAGCTCAAAATGAAACTGCATAACGTCGAGCCCGACGCTTTCGTAATTCTCTGCGACACAAGCGAAATTATGGGACGGGGCTGGGGCGATTTATAAAAAAAGGAATTGCGTGTTGAAGTACGCAATTCCTTTTTTATTAAACGGTACGTTTAAGATTTTTCATAGACAAATCGAGTATCGGTGCGGAATGGGTCAGTGCGCCGCTTGAAACGTAATCGACGCCCGTTGACGTTATAGCCGCGATATTTTCGCGAGTGACGTTGCCGCTGCACTCGGTCAATGCTTTGCCGTTTATCATTTCAACGGCTTTTTTCATATCCTCTACGGACATATTGTCAAGCATAATTATATCCGCGCCCGCCGCCAAAGCTTCGCGGCACATATCGAGGTTTTCCACCTCCACCTCTATCTTTCTCACAAACGGAGCATACTGCCTTGCAAGCTCAACCGCCCTCGTTACCGAACCTGCCGCGCCGATATGATTGTCCTTTAACAGTATTCCGTCCGAAAGATTATAGCGGTGGTTGCACCCTCCGCCGCAGGTCACGGCATACTTTTCAAAGAGCCGCATATTCGGCGTGGTTTTGCGCGTATCGAGAAGTCTGGTTTTGCTGCCTGCAAGCAGTTTAACGGTTTCGGCAGTATATGTTGCAATGCCACTCATTCTCTGCAAAAAATTTAAAGCTACCCTCTCGCCCGAAAGAAGAACCCTTATGTCGCCCTTCACAACAGCGATAATCTGACCGTTTTTCACCCTGTCGCCGTCCTTGGCGGCGAACTCGACGACGGTGGTTTCGTCAAGCAGTTTGAACGTTCTTTCAAACACCCGAAGACCGCATATAATTCCGTCGGCTTTCGCGATAAGCTGAACGCTGCCCTCCGCTCTTTCGCGCATAATCGCGTTGGTGGTAACGTCCTCGCTTGTAATATCTTCTCTGAGCGCGCGTAATATCAATTCATCAGCGTTTATTTCGTTCATCATCAGCCTCCTTAATTGCATTCAAAAGCATCGCCTTGTACTCTTCGAATATTGCGTCGGGATGCGAATAGTCTTGTCGGGTACCGACCTCTTTGTTAGGTTGAGTGTAATCCGCTGCAATGCTTTCCGCAGCGCGTTTGGCAAAGCCCAGGCTTTCCAAAAGAGAGTTTGAAGCAAGTCTGTTCGCTCCGTGAACGCCGTTGCAGCAAGTTTCGCCTACGGCATACAGGCGTGGCATTGTAGTTTTTCCGTTTAAGTCGCTGCGTATTCCGCCCATAAAATAATGCTGTGCAGGCACTACGGGAACGGGCTGCGTAAACGCGTCGTACCCCTCTTCGGCGCAACGGTCGACTATCGCAGGGAAATGCTTTGCGATTTCGTCTTTGGGTATGGGGCGCATATCAAGCCAAACGTGTTTTGTGCCGTCTTTTTTCATTTGTTTTAAAATTTCGCCCGTCACCACGTCGCGCGGTTGAAGCTCGTCGCAGAACCTTTTAAAATCCTTGCCGAGAAGATGCGCGCCCTCGCCGCGCACCGATTCGGAAATTAAAAAACTGCGACCCTTTTTTTCGGAATACAGAGTAGTCGGGTGTATCTGAATATAATTTATATTGTCGACCGCTATGCCGTGCTTTAAGCAGATTGCAACGCCGTCGCCGGTCAGTATACCGTAGTTTGTCGTCTTTTCAAAAATTCCGCCTATACCTCCGCACGCAAGTACAGTGTAATCGGCGCAAATTCTTTTAATTTTGCCGGCGCTGTCGCGGACTACTATACCGTAACACTCGCTGCCGTCCGTTAAAATATCGAGCATAGCGGTGTTGGCGCGAATCTCAACGTTTTCAAGTTCCGCAACTTTTTTCAAAAGGCAGGAAGTAATTTCTTTGCCCGTGCAGTCCTCGTGATAACATATACGGTTTCTCGAATGTCCGCCCTCGCGCGTTGCCGCAAGGCTGCCGTCCGCATTGCGTGCAAACCGCACGCCGAGAGATACAAGCTCTTCGATGACCGCCTCCGAAAACTTAATCATACAGTCTACGGCCCGGGGATTATTTTCTCCGTGACCCGCGCGCATAGTGTCCTGAAAATAACTTTCGTAATCTCCGCTGCCCTGTTGACAGCATATTCCGCCCTGCGCAAGAAAGCTGTCGCTTTCTTCGGGTGCGCCCTTGCAAATTACAAGCACGCGTTTATCTCTCGGCAGGTGTAACGCCGCAAAAAGTCCCGCAACGCCCGTACCGATTATCACTACGTCATATTTTTCCATAATTACAAGCAGTTTACACCAAAAACGGATAACTGTCAAAACATATGCAATATTTTTTTAAATTTTTTGTAATCGACAAAATCGTACAATAATTTTTGTGATTAATATGCAAAAACGAAAGTATTATAAACCATACAACAATTCGAGGTGGTTTATGAAAATATCGCAATTATTCGGCAAGAGAGTTGAAAACGCGACGGGCAAAACGGGCTATATAATAAACGTAAACGTGCGCGACGGCAAAATATGCGGACTTACCTGCGCGGACGATGACGAACAGGAATTTTATATTCCGGCAAAAAATATCAAAAGCGTTAAAAACACGGTTTCGTTCAGCTACGGCGGAGAACATGTTTCGGGCGAGAAAAACATAGCGCTCGGCAAGCCCGTATTTGACAGCGAGGGCAACTATATAGGCAAACTCACGGATATAACCGCCGAAAAATATTTAATTACGGCGCTGCACGTCGGGGGCAAAAAATTTTCCGCAGACGACGCCGTATGCGGAGATGCGATTATTATAAAAAATTCCGTTCGCTTTCTGAAAAGCGACGTTATCAAAAACGGAAAAATCATACTGCGCAAGGGCACTCCGTTGACTGCCGAAGCAGTTGAAAAGGCTCAGCTGGTCGGAGAATACGTTCAGGCAAATTTAAAATCCATACACTGATAAAAGACGGCGGACGCCGTCTTTTTTTATTAAATATTATACTTTGCCATAAGTTTTAAAAGGGCGTTGAAATTGTCGTTTAAAATGTCGGATTCGGCAGGGGAAAGCTCGCCCTTCACTTGCAGAACCGAAAGCGTGCTTTTCAGCTTTTCAAGTTCCTGTCTGTCGCTTTTGCCGAGATTTTTGGTGAGAAGCCTGTCAGTCACCGAAATTGCGTGTTCGAGGCGTACGCTGCTTTTTGCGGCAGGAACGTCCGTTCTGGGCGTTACCGCAGGGTTGCGCACAGGCAGCAGCGTCACAGCCGAGGGGGTTATTTCTTTGCTTTTTGCAGGCTGCGAAATAAAGCACAGCACGCCGTAGAGAAAGTATCCGAAACACCAGAATATCACCGCGGCAAGCACGGACTGCGCAAGCGGCTGCTCCGTCAGAAACGCGGCAAGCACTACCGCAGTAAACGCGTTGACGAGGCATAGATACGGGCGTTTTTCCGCCGCCCTTATTTTGGGCAGAACAAACGTCAATATAGCAGTCAGCAAAGTTATGCCCGCAAATGAACCTAAAATTATCCACACAAGCGTGTCGAAAGGCACAGAAGAAATCGATGAGTAAATACCGTTGATAATCTTTGAAAACATATGCTTTGATTATAACCCTTTTTGCAAAAAGCAAAAGCGCGTATTTTGTCTGTTTAAAGATTAATTTGTTCTTTTCTGAAAATATTGACTATTATAGTTTGTATCTTCTCTGCAGGCGTCTTTGTTATAAGCGCAACAGCCTTTTTATAAAGCGCAAGCTGCTTTGAGTAGGTTTCCGTCAGCTGCTGTCCGCTTTTGACCGAATACTTATAGTCGATAACTTTGTATCCGCTGTCCGTCTTTGCAAGAAGGTCTATCGCGCCCTGCACAAGCACACCGTCTTTCGCGACGGTGGGCAATATTTCGTTTGCCGGCAGCCTGCACAAAAACTCTTGTTCCCTATAAAGCTTTGCACCTTTCAGCTCTGAAAAGACGGGGATATTCAAAATCTCAACAAGCGTATCAACATCCAAAAGTTCGCACTGCTCTTGCGGTATAAGCCCGTCTTTTAAAAATACGTCAAGCTGTTTTTTTATACCATTGTAATCCCTTATTTCAAAATCGCAAAGTTCTAAAAATCTGTGGTACGCAATACCTCGTTCGGTACCCGTTTCGCCCTCGCCGCCAAACAGCTGACGGGTGCATACCGTATCCTCTTCGCCCATTTTGAGAATTGCCGAAGCCGAACTCTTTACGGGCAGATGCACGCTTTCCGCCGACGGATATTTCACCGCGAAACGCGAAGCAATGTGCGCATAAAGCTGTTCGTCGGCTTTGCCGAAAGCCTCTTTTTCTTCGCGCTGTTCGGGCGACGGGTCAAATTCAAGCGGTTGCGGTGCGAAATCTTCAAAATCAATAAAATCGGCGTAGCAGGACTTATTGCCCGACGCGTTATACTTCGGTACTTTCTCCGCCAGAATATGCAGATTGCACATTGCGCGCGTACAGGCGACGTAAAAGAGATTCAACTCGTTTTTCAGCTCTTCGCGCCCCTCCCTTTCCTTGACAAGCTTTCTTAAAACCGTTTCGCACGTCAACATATTCTCTTTATCGAAATACTTAGGGGCAAAACCGTATTCGTCGCTTAAAGGCAGTTCGGTTGCGTCCCTGCCGCGAAAAGCAGCGCAGACGTCCGCAATAATCACTACGGGAAATTCAAGACCCTTGCTTGCGTGCATAGTCATAATCTTGATACTGTCCGAAGCCGCCGCCGTCGGCGCGCTTATTTCGTAACCGCTTTTAAGTTTGGCAAGCAGCGCGCTCACGCTTATATTTTCGCCCTCTGAAGCAAGCCGCCTTACGTTTGCGAGTTTGTCGCCGCCGCCCTTGGAATACTCGGCTTCAAGAAAAGTGCACTTCAGAATTTCGTCTATAATTTCCGCCGCCGAAAACACTTCGGCAAGGTCGCGGAGTCTGTCAATTTTTGCCCTGAACTGCCTTAACTTCTGCGCGGTCTGGTCGTTATTATATCTGATATACCGCGAACAGCAGTCCCTGAAAGACAGTCTGCCCGCACTCTTTGACGCCACTCGCACTGCGGCAAGCTCGTCACAAGTCAGTCCGCCGATAGGCGACAAAAGCACTGTTGCAAGCGGAATATCCTGCTGTTTGTTATCTATATAGGAAAGTATGTCCAAAACCTGTTTGACCTCGGGACGGGAAGTTATATCCGCACCCTGTGCGCCGGCAACGGGATAGCCCGCGTCCTCCAAAGCCTTTACGATGTCGAGCGCAGCCCTATTGCGTTTACGCGTGAGAATACAGATATCGCCTTTCTGCGTGTCAACGGTTTTGCCTTGCTTTAAGTCGTAGTGCCCAGAGGAAAGTTCGCGCTTGACGATTTCCACAACGGCGAGAGACTCGCGCGAGTGCCTGACTTCGTTTACGCCGGTTACCGAATATACGTCAAGTTCGCCCTCATCTTCCTCGTCCTTGCCGAAAATATGAATTTGCGCCGAACCGTAATTTTCGGGATACCCTCCGCCCCTGAGCATTTCACTGCCGTCCGAATAATCGAAACCGCAGCTCTCTTTCGTCATCGCCTTTGCAAAGAGAGTGTTGACGAAACGCAGGACCCCGTCGGACGAACGGAAGTTGTTGGACAGCCTTAACGCACTGCCGGCCCCGCCCTCGTAGCGGTTGTACTTTTCGGCAAAGAACAGCGACTTACTTCCGCGAAAGCCGTAAATCGCCTGCTTTACGTCACCGACCAAAAACAGATTTTTTCCGCCTATGCGCGAAACTATTTCTTCCTGAACGGGATTGACATCCTGATATTCGTCGACGAACACACAGGAATATTTTGCGCTTATCTCACGGCTTATTTCTTCCTTTTTCAGAAGTTGCAGCGTCAGATGTTCGAGGTCGTTGTAGTCAAGTTTGTTTTCTTCAAGCTTAATTGCGGTATACGCACCGTCAAACTCTTTTAATACTTTCGCAAATGCGCGCGCAGTGATTCCGCTTTTCAAAAACCGCTCTTTTTCGGTTTGCTCGTCGCATATATCTCCGTGAATTGCTTTATAGCTTGCCGCAATTCCGTCTTTGAATTCTTTAAACTGCTCGCCTGCCGCTTTTTCTTCTTCGGTCTTGTCGGCAGGCTTGCGCGTAACGGTAAGCGGCGGCTGGGGCAAGAATATATCCCTGCCGACGCAACGCTCCAAAGTTGCAATCATTTCACCGAGTATCTGCCTGTATTCCTTACGGGGGGGATAAAAGTTTTGCGAAAAAATTTTGACCTCGCGGGCAAGCCGATTATATTTTTCATCCGCCTCTTCGGTGAGTGCGGCGCGCAAAGTTTCGAACCCCTCTTCGCTGTAAATGCCGCAGTCCAAAAGCTGCAAATAATCCGCGTTGATTCTAAGCTGTTCATAGCTTGAAAGCACCAGATTTTTGAGGTATGCGTCACCGCGTTTGCGCCTGTAACAGTCAAGCAGAATTTTAAAATCGGCGTCGTCTTGCTCATAGTACTTTTCAAACAGTGCGCCAACCGCACGGTTTTTAAACTCACGCGCCTGAGCGTCGTCCGAAGATATAATATCGAACGCTCCGTCGATACCCTTAATCTGCCTTTGACTAAAAGTATACGCCTGTCCGTTGTCGGTAGAAATTTCGTCGTACGCTCCCCCGACTTCTACGGCGTAAAAGTAAGTTCTGATCAGCCTTGCGCAAAACGAGTGTATCGTGGAAATATCCGCAGACGCAATTTTAGAAAGCTGATATTTAAGTCGCGCAAGCTTTTCCTTATCGGCGGCCGGCATTGCCTTGATTATTTCCGAACGCAGTTTTTCTTTCATCTGCGCCGCCGCTTTTTTGGTGAACGTAACCGCAAGCACACTGTCGAGGTCAACGCCGTTTTCAATAGCTGCAACCAACTTTTGTATCATTACGAAAGTCTTTCCGCTTCCTGCCGATGCCGACACTATCACCTTGCCCTGCGTTTCAATCGCGGCGCGCTGCTGTGGAGTATATTGCATTATTCATCCCCCCTTTGCCTGCGCACTATCTTTGCAATATCCGCGCATTTGACCGTTTTAGCCGAACGCTCCTCACCGTCCACGCCTACGGCAAAGTTACAGCTTCCGCCCATTTTACAGTACTTGCAAGCGTCGGCCGCAGGCGACGGAGCGATATTGCCCCCTATCATTTCGCGCGTGCCCTTGCGTGCGATAAGCGCGGAATAGTGCAAAAAGTCGGCAAATATTTCATTGTCCATTGCGCTGTCAACCTTTCTGCCGGAAAGGTAAGCGTCGAAGTACTCGCTCTTTTGTTTTGGCTGCAAAGTGGTATCGGAATTTGACACCACCTCGTCGCTGCCGTCCATAAAGCCCTGCAATCTGAACACACCGTCAGCCTTAGGCTTATACTCTACGGACGCGGGGAAGTAATATGCTCCGACCGCTCTTCTTCCCGTTGCCGCCGCCGTCAGATAGAGGGGGAGCTGCAACTTCAACCCCATATAATATTTGGTTACGGATGAATCGATTGTACCCGTCTTATAGTCGATTATACGCACCATATCGCCGCACCTGTCAACGCGGTCGATTCTGCCGTTGATGCGCACTCCGCTGTCGAGATTAATCTCGCACCGCCACTCTGTATTTTCCACTTCGAACTTGGAATTGGCAAGCTGTGCATACATACCGGCGGTCACTTCCCCCGCCTCTTTTACAAGTCCGTCGGCGGTGTACCGTCCGCTCTTGGTGTCGATAAGCGACGCATAAGTTTTGCTTTTTAAAAGCTTTTCCGCCTCTGCCGCCGCCCTTGATTTCGCTTCTTCCTCATTGGCGCAAGTGCCGATTCCGGGCGCAAGATTTTGCAGTACCGTGTGTATAAAGTTACCCGTATCGAGGGGGCGCATAGCTCCCTCTTCCCTCTCCTGAAGTTTGAGTCCCTGCTGCATAAAATTGCGGTAAGGGCAGGCAAAATAAGTTTCAAGCGCAGTAGGGGAAATGCTGTCGTAAGTGACGAAAAGCTGCCGCCCGAAAGAAACGCTTGCACGCTTTGTTTCTGCAAGCACAAGGTCTGCCTCCTGCCCGAATCCCTTGTCTTGCAGCAGCTTGTATACGGTGCTTGCGCGTTCAGGAGTATCCGACAGCCTTTTCAGCGCAGGAAATTTTTCACTGCAATAGTACGCAAAATTTATGTTCTTTACACGCTTTACGGCAATAACGTTTTTGTTGCCGCCCAAGCTTTTCTGTGAGAATGCCTTTAAAGCGTAGTCTACAATTTCGCTTGCATTGCTTTCCTCTCCGCCCGAACGCGACGGATACGTGAGATATAGAGCCGTTCTGAAAGCGCAAAGGTTGAGTGCGGCAAGCTCGCGCCTGCGCATATTCACCTGCCGTATTTTGGGGGTTATATCGAGGTTAACCGTTTCCAGAACCGCAATTTCCCTGTCGGTCAAAAGCGAAGTATCCGCGCTTGTCTGCGGCACGGCGTCGGTCAGCGAAGCCGCAAACAGAACGTCGCAGCCCGTGTTTGCGGTTGCCGCTATATCGCCGACAAACACCGCGTCCGCCTTAGGCGGAATAATGGATATTTCTGCGGCGGTAAATCCGCTTTTCAAAATCTTCATATATTCTTTAAGCGGCATATACGTACCGCCGAGAATGTTTTCAGCCTCCTCGACAACGGACAGCGCAGCGTCGTAAACCCGTCCGCTGAACTCGCTTGCGGTGGGATGACTGTCGCGGAATTTTTCCTTTAACTGTTCAAGTTTCTCTCGCACGCCAAAGTCGGCAAACAGCTTTTTAATGCCTGCGGTTATATCCGACGGGCTGCCTTTTGACGGCAGGAATTTAAGTCCGCGCAAAAAGGTTTCGCGCACTCTTTGAACGGAGTCATAATTAAATTTCATTAACTCCAGAATTTCTTTTTTGGGTTCCCTTCTCACTCCGCCGCGAAAATCGGCAAGGCGCAGGGCGTAATTTCTGTAAGCATCTTTGTCGTCGCGGCTTTGAGGAAACAGCGGCGAAGAAACCACCGCGTCAACGTCCCTTAAAGCACAGCCGGAATTGACACAGGCAAGGTAATTCAATATAAACGCACAGACCGGGTGTTCCGAAAGCGCGTGCCGCCTGTCGGCGTAATAGGGTATTTCAAATTCGGAAAATATCCGCTCTATCGCCCGTTCGGACTTAGCCACGTCGGGCAGCATAACCGAAATTTTACCGTATCTCACGCCGCCGTCCAGAACGTGTTTTTTGATGGTTGCGGCAATAAATTCAATTTCTTCGTCCTCGTCCGAGGCCTCGTAAACGCGCACCCTGTCCGTGACTGTCTGCTTACCCGAAAAATAACTTTCGGGGTTGAACAGCGTGCGCCGCAAAGCTTCCGCTTCGGGGATGAGCGTGCTTTTTACGCGCTCGAACTGCGCTCCGCCGAACTGCTCTGCAATACCTTCAAACGCGGCTGCGCCCTCGTTGACGTAGATTTCCTCCGCGCCGCCGATGAACAGACCGCTTACGTTTTCCGCGCTTTTAAACGCCGAACGGACGCACTCCGACGACGAACGCGTAAACGACTGAAAGCCGAGAAACACAACTTCGCTGCCGGCAATTTTTTTGCTGTTTTCGATAACTTCGGGCAGCTCTCCGAGATATGCGTTTCTGTCGATTTTGCCGCTCGACTGCAAATACCGCTCGTATTCGGAATATATCAGCGATATGTCGGAAAGCTTGCTTTCCAAAAGCCCGTCGGCGCGGGCTGCTTTAAGCTCGTCCGCAGAAATTTTCGAAGCGTACAACAGGGCGATTGTGTCGTACACCGCCCCTGCGGACGCCGCCGCCGAAAACTTACCGAAAAGTTTAAGCTCGCCCTTATGGTCCTCGATAATTTTGCGTATCGCCATTGCCGAGCCCTGACTTGAAAGCACGTTGCTCCGCTTCCCTCTCTCGGAAGAGAGGAAACGCGCAAGGGTATAGACGGACGTTGAAAAAGTACCGCCCACCGCCGAACAAACCGTTCTTTCGGCGGCAAGGGTAAGCCTGTCCTCGCAGAATATGACCGTATTTTTTCCGGCATTTTCGTTTACGGAAATTATTTCTTTTAATTTTTCCAACGCAACGGGAAGCGCCGGAACTATGATTGATTTAACCATACTTACATTATAGCACAGTTTGCATACATTTTTAAGTAATTTACGGCATAAAAGTTTTTACAATTTCAAAATTATGTGTTATAATGCAACTATG
>CAJTQE010000006.1:0-1283 GCA_910578655.1 uncultured Christensenella sp. | reverse complement strand
AAAGGAAGACGTCGTATTCCGTGACGGCTTCTTTGCGTTCCGTGAGGATTTCGAGGTAATGCTCGATGGACTTGCGGCGGGAATGCTTGTCACTTTGACGGGCTGCGGCGGCTGTAACGGCTGCGGCGGCACGCCCGTAATTGATATGGTTACGCGTTCAAACTGGTACACGGGGACAAGCTATAACGGAATACAGCCCACGTTTATAAAGGGGCACGATAATTTTAAGGAAGAAAAAATTATTTACGACGTAGTTTACGACGCAACCTACGCAAAAAACGCTAATTATTCGCTTGAATATAAAGGCGGACAATTCATAACCGAATTCTATGCAACCGAATTCGACTGGAATGCCACTGACATACCCAAAGGTTATGCAGGCGAGAACCCGACGAAAGAAATTGTCTACGTCTTTAAAACCGAGCTCACCATTTCGGTGCAGTATACGATGAAAGTCGGAAATCAGGCCACAAGCAAATGGTTTGAAGACAAGGTAACAAGCATAAGCTGTTTCCGCGCCGCAGGCAAACGCTTACAGCCGGTTTACAGCACGCAGACGATTAAAAGCACTACGCCGAATATGTATCAGCCCGCAAAGCTTGAAGACGCGTATAAGGAAGTTAATTTAACATACGAAAACTTTTACAGCTTTAATTGCGACAAGGTATTAAGCTACGTTACCGAAAACGACGGCACTATCGGCAAAGAACACGATCTTACGAAGATACAAGGCGTACTTTTTGACAATTCTTCGCTTTATATCGCGGTAAGGAGTATGAAACTTTCGCCTACTTTCTCTCAGGCGATAACGCTGTTTAATGCAGCGGCAGGTGCGGCGGACAGCTATGCGGTTATGGGTACGGACACGGCGTTGACCGATACCGAACGCAAGAATATCACCGCAAAACTTGAAGAAGCAAAACTCTACAAGCCCACTGCAAAAGAAGGCGAAGAGGACAAGGGCGTTCAGTCCACAGCAGTCAACATAGCTTACAACGGCGGTGATTTGCACGGCTCGGCGCAGACGGTTTGGTACGCATCCGTAACAGACAGGGACAACAATATTCCCAGAGCAACTATGCTGAAAATTTCAACGCCTCTTCCGTACAGTTTAGGCACGCTTATATACACCCTGTCAGATGTGAAATCCACACTTTTCAACGCTTAAACCGCACTTAAATAACAGCGGACGGCTTTACGGTAATTCCCATAGGGAATTTAATAAAACGCAAATAAAAAGATTTAGGCATAGCGTTAAGCTGTGCCTTTTCTGTACTTTTTTT
>CAJTQE010000005.1 GCA_910578655.1 uncultured Christensenella sp. | reverse complement strand
CCGTTTTATGCTGCTGTTTTAATGTTAAAAAGGAATGAGCCCCCCCCGGTACAACGCAGAACTGATTACCGAATACGATGCATTTAATCTTTGTCCAAACTTCGGTGTTCACATCACACTTGCGAGATTTTTTAATTTTATAGGTTTATAAAAAATTTTTCTCGTCAATAAATACTTCCGTCGGGAGGTGTTGTATGCGGCGTTTTTTTAAATTGTTGGTATTATGTATTGCCGCAGGCGCACTTATCGCGCTTATCACACTGTGTCAGGCAAAGCTGTGCTTCGAGGGCGCGGAAAGTTATTCGTTTTTCGTCGGCGACACCTCTAAAAACTGCCGTGAAGTGCGCGCCGACAGCCACGCAGCATTAAAAAAACTTACGCTTACAAAGGTATGCGGCGAAAGCGCGGAATACACCGAGTTTGATTTGGAGAGTTATTTGCAGTCGGTAAACGGTGAAATAATTTTCGTTGAAACCCTGTCCGACAGCGTAAACTACTACTGCAAAGCCGACCTCCCCTATTCTGTAAACTTATACGGCGAAAGCATAAATTTGCACGTTTGCGTAAGAACGGACGGCGTAAAAGTCGGCTCGCCGATAATATTCGGCGGATACTGAGTTTGCAATTTTTACCGCACCGGTGACGCCGAAAAAAACTTTTCAAATCATTGTATAAAAAAAATTTGGTAAGTCAATAAAAAATTTATCAACAATATAAGGAGATTTTAAAAATGGACGGAAAAAAACCCAAAAAGAAAGTTTTACTTTACTACCTGATTTTAGCGGCTTGTCTGCTTGTAATCGCGGCGGTAACGGTAACGGTTGTGCTTACCGTAGGAAGAAAACAGCCGGTAGCTGATAAACCCGGAATTGAAAATCCCGATGACGGCAGCGACAACAAGCCCGACGACGGCAGCGACGACAAGCCCACGGGCGGAGACGACAAGTATCTTCTTCCCATTGAAAACAACGCAAGCGTATCCTGCGGCTATGAATTTGTATTCGACAAAACGCTGGACAGATACGCAGTGCATCAGGCAATGGACTTTGAAGGCAAGGCCGGTGATAAAGTTGTAGCAGTGCAGGACGGAACCGTGACAAAAGTCGTAACCGACCACATTCTCAAAGAGAACTACGTTACCATACAGCACAAGGACGGCGTAACCTCCACTTACAAATATATTGTAGCCAAAGAGGGACTTAAGGAGGGTGCAACCGTAAAGCGCGGCGAAGTAATAGGAGAAATTGCCGCTGCGGGCGGTATGGAAATGAATCAGGGCGAACACCTGCACTTTGAAATGAGCGTAAACGGCAAAACCGTCGACCCCGACATTTATCTTGAAATTACCGAAAAATAACTCATATTCCCCCTTTTTATACGGCATTGCAGTACGCGAATGCCGTATAAACAGAGCAGCTTGACGGAGAATCCGGAACAATTAAATAATGAACTCCACCGCGGCAGAATTGCCGCGGTGGGTTTTATTTTATCACTATATTCTCAATCTGTCGTTCGGTGACGCCCGAATAGTTTATCACCGCGCATTTATCGGAAACGGGCGCGGAGGTCAGCAAATAGTCCGAAAGGCACATTACGTTTATCCCGTTCGCTCTTGCCCGTTCCTTCAGCTCCTTATCTGATTTTGCCGAAGGAAAACGAATTAAAAGGTGCAGACCGCTGCCCGTGTCTATAATTTCCGCCGGAAACGGAAGCGTTTTAACCTTGTCATAAATTGCCTGCCTTACCGCGCGGTAGCGGTTTTTCAGTCGGGAAATATGCCGCTCGAAAAATCCGCCGTCAAGCATAGCGGCAAGCGTTTTCTGCTCGAAAACAGGCACGGCGCACGCGCTGCGCCCGAATATGCTTAAATACTTTTCGTAAAGCACGGGCGGCAAAACCATATAACCCATACGCATTGACGGCGCAAGGGTCTTTGAAAACGTGTTCATATATATAACCCTGTCGGAACAGAGATTGTAAGCGCACTGCAGCGGTTTGCCCACAAGGCGGAATTCGCTGTCATAGTCGTCCTCTATAACGTACCCGTCGGACTCCGCCGCCCATTTTATAAGACGGAGCCGCTCGCAAACCGGCGTCACCGCCCCCGTCGGAAACTGGTGCGACGGCGAAAAATGCACGGCGTGCGCGCCGCTTTTTTCAACGGCGGCACAGTCTATGCCGGATTCCGTGACCCCGACGCACGTAACACGCGCGCCGTTAATAATATAGCTTGAATATATTTTGCCGTAACCGGGGTTTTCCACCGCATAAAGCTTGTCCCTGCCCAGAAGCTGAACGACAATTCCGTAGAGATATTCCGCGCCTGCGCCGATTACGATATGCCGCGGCTCGACGTCGATTGACCGCGCCCTGTACAGATACTCCGCCACGGCCCTTTTAAGTTCGGCATCTCCGTCGCACGGAACGCGTTCGAGCAGATGCTCGCCGCAGTCCGAAAGCACTTTTCGCATAAGGCGCGACCACACCGAAAACGGAAACATTTCCGTAAGCGTGCTGCCCTTTGCGAAATCAACCGCAAATTCTTCTTTCGTATGCGTCTGCCTCGGGGTGAGCTTGCAACCGCCGTAATAATCGGCGTTGACCTCCTCCACGTAATAACCGCTGCGCTCCTTTGCCCGGATATATCCCTCGGCGAGAAGCTGGTCGTATGCGTTCTGAACCGTGATTACGCTTACCGAAAGATTTTCAGCCAAAGCCCGTTTCGAGGGCAGCCTTTCGCCGCTTTTCAGCTTTCCGGCGAGTATATCGCCGCGGATAGCCGCATATAAAGAATAATATTTATTTTTTTCGTCCAAATTATAATTTAACATCTGGTTATATAAATTTATATTAAATTGGTTATTTTCATAATACCACTTTTGGAATATAATGTCAATGCTATGAAAAACAAAAGAGCTTATTTTACAACCAAATGGATAACTTACACCGCCGTGCTTACCGCGCTTGTGGTTGCAACGGGGTTTATTCCGCCGATAACCACGCCGGCAGGCAGGATATACTGGGTCGACGGAATGGTTCTTTTGGCGGCATACCTTATGGACCCTCTCGCCGCGTTTATCGCGGGCGGAATCGGCTCGCTGCTGTACGACGTATTTGCTTCGCCCGCAATGATGCTTCCGTCGCTGTTAATACACGGCTTACAGGGCGCGGTTGTATCAGCGCTGCTGCACTATCTGTTTCCCAAAAAATTTATTAAATGGGAATGGATATGGGCGGCGGTCGTATCCCTCGTAGGGGCGGCGGTCGTGATTGCCGGCTATTTTATCTACCGCTGTATTGTGTACGGCGCACCTACCGCGGTCACGAATATTCCGAGAAACGTCATTCAGGAAGCCATAGGAATTACTATAGCTATGATAATATGCTACGCCACGACCTTTAAGCAACAGCTTAAAAAGAACAATCTTTTGCCCGACTTCAAAAACGAGGTTCTGGAAAAACCTCTGCCGCAGGAAAATGAGGAAGAATGAAAAAGTCGCGACCGTTACCGTAGTTTCCATAGGGAGTTTTTTCAACATAAGCATAAATAAGAATAGCGCACTATACCTTGAAGCAAGGCAGTGCGCTTTTACTTTACTTGTTCATTTAATTGCTGTATAATGACCGTGCTATAAACAGTAATTTAGCGGAGAATTGTTATTAATAGAAAAATCGTAATTAAAACGGAGAAAAATTATGGAATTGAGAAGAATAGCAGTAACTAATAAATCCTCGAATTATAAAGAAGTTAAAGATTTGATGAAGCGAGCGTTTCCCAAAAACGAACGTATGCCTATGTGGTTGCTCAATTATTGGGCAAAAAAAGACGGTTATGATTTTTGGTCTTACTATGACGGAGAAGATTTTTGCGGCATTTGTTTTGCAGTTATAAACAAAAAAACGGTGTTTATTTGGTATCTTGCCGTAAATGACAAAATGCGTTCTTGTGGGTATGGTTCGGCGATATTAAACGACGTTAAAGAAAAATATGCGGGCTGTGAAATCACGTTAAACGTAGAGCCGTTATATACAACTGCGGATAATTACGAGCAGCGCGTAAAGAGAATTGCTTTTTACGCGCGCAATGGTTTTTTGAATACCGAGAAGATAATTAAGTTTAAGAAAGACGACTTTTTGGTGCTGTCAACCAAGAAAGATTTTGACGAGGTTACTTATAAAGAAATTTTGCGTAAACTGTCTTTCGGACTTTTTAAGCCGAATTTTACACAAGAAAACAAGTAAAATATGGAATATATGGTGAACTACAAGCAAACTTGATAAGATAAATTTCAATTTATCGTTCTGAAAATGTATAAGTTAAAAACTCTCAAACAAATTTGTTTGAGAGCTTTTGTCCTCGCTTGAAAGTGCAATTTAGTTTTTTCATTCACTATGGGAAGTGCGCTTTAAGCCGCGCCTTTTTTATTTATTGAATTTATAGCTTACGTTATTTAATATGCCCGTCTTTAAAAGTGTTTTGCTTGCAGCCTCTTTATAGTCAGCTTCCGCCTGAACGATAACCGCCTTTAACACGGGATAGAAATCTTTGAATCCGCTTGACAGAAGATAATACGACAACGAGCCGGGAACGGTGTTTACTTCGCTTAAATACACCGCGCCGTCGCTGAGTATAAAATCAAAGCGGACTATGCCGCGCATATTCAGCCGCGAATAGACGCTTGAAGTAATTTTCTTTATTTTAAGCGCAATTTTCGGGTCGATATCCGCAGGGAAAATGCTTTTGCCTCCGCCCGAGTACTTATCGTCAAAGCTTAGAATTCCGCTGTTTGCTACGGCTTCTTCGCACTCCGACACCACAACTTTACCTTCGGAATAATATGCGGCGCAGTTTATTTCGCGGCGGTTTTCTATGTACTTTTCACACACGACGCCGTCGTCGTAAAGGAACGCCGCCGCAACCGCCGTTTCAAGTTCCTCACGGTTTTCAACACATTCTATGCCTATGCTCGAACCGAGTTTTGCAGGCTTGACTATTATCGGATACTGCAATTTTTCAGCTTGCAGAAACTCGTCGGGACGGCGCAGATAGACATACTTTGCGACCTTTACGCCAAGCGAACGCAACACGCGCTTAGTGAAGTATTTATCCATAAACGCAGCCGATTCGAACATACCCGCGCTTGCAAGCGGAACGTCGTTCAGCGCGAAAAGTCCGCACACTCCTCCGCCCTCGCCCCAGCCGCCGTGGCAGCAGTTAAGCGCAACGTCCGTTTTTAAAAATTTTTTGGGTTTGCCCTTTTTATTGAGTACGTACACTCCTCCGCGAACCACGCTTGCACGGGGGAATTTTTCATATTTTCCGTCCTTATAATTTTGTATATCCAAGAGTCCGTCGCCCGTAAACAGTTCGCCGCGCTGCGACATATACAGGGGGATAACGTTATTCCCACCGCTTTTTAAAACGTTTGACGCCATAGTGCCCGTAATTACGGATACTTCGTTTTCGTTTGATTTTCCGCCGAAAATAACGGCTATATTTTTGCCCATAAAAAATTCACCTCCGCTTTATTTTTGTTTAGCTTTGGTGAATTTATTTTTTTAATATACGTCGGGTAAGTCATTCAGAAAAAGTACCGCATCGCCCTTTTGAACGTAACCTTTAAGCTCTTCCTGAGCCGCCGCAAGCGTCGGACTTACGGAAATAGCCTCTTGTTTTCCGCCCCCGTCAAAGTAACCCTTTTCAACGAATTTGACAAGCGTATCTCCGACAAGAATCACCCTGTCGAACCCTACAAGCTCCTTTCCGAGCGCAGCGTTTTCATCCTCTTCCAACACGCCCAATTCAACGAGTCCGGGAGTGACGACTATCTTTCTGCCGTCGAAATATTTCAGCACTTCCAGCGCCGCGCGCGCACCCTTGACGTTGGAATTGTAACCGTCGTCGAGAATGTGTACTCCGTTGCTTTCAATAAGTTGAAGCCTGTGTTCGATATAGTCGATTTTGGGAATTGCTTCGGCGATTTCGTCCAAACTCATTCCGACGGCAAACGCCGCTTCCGCCGAAAGGGCGACGTTGTACGCCGAATGAGCGCCCAAAAGCTTGGTATAAACTGTGCGCGACCGACCGCCGAGCGTCAGCTTAAACTGCGTTCCGTCCTTCGTTGCCTTTATTTCGCTTGCGCTTATACAGCGTTGTTTTTCCGCGTCGTAATCGGCAAATAAATCGAATGCGTCGTCCGCAATTATCGTTTTTTCTTTGGCTGCCGAAATTATTTCTCCCTTTGCCCTCACAATATTCTGAAAGTTCAAAAAAGTTTCAAGATGCTGACCGCATATTCCCGTTATCAACGATATATCGGGCGGAC
The DNA here is from genome assembly GCA_910578655.1 of uncultured Christensenella sp. Classification (GTDB taxonomy): domain Bacteria; phylum Bacillota; class Clostridia; order Christensenellales; family Borkfalkiaceae; genus Coproplasma. The sequence goes on along the minus strand of CAJTQE010000005.1, from coordinate 33,221 downwards.
ATATCGCGCAAAGCTCCGCTATGTCGCCAAGATGCCTTGCCCCCATTTCCGCGACGAAAATATCATAATCTTCGAGATTTGCATTGTTTATCGCAAGCGCAATGCCTATCGGCGTGTTGTGCGAACGGGGCGTTGTCAGCACTCTGTATTTTTGAGAAAGTATATCGGTGAGAATATTTTTCGTCGTTGTTTTACCGTAGCTGCCCGTAACGGCAATTACTTTTAAATCGGACGAGCCGAGCTTGCGTTTTGCGCTGCGGATAAACTTTTTGTTGTGCGGCACTTCGTAAATTTTTGAAATGCAGTTTGAAAGAGTTATTAGCGGAATAAACAAAAGCGGAACCGTTGCAAGCGGAACATATCTTAAATACGAGAAAATTTTATTGCCCCAAACGCTGTCGGCAAAGTTCAACAGGGTAATGAAGATATACCAGACCACAGCGAACACGAAAGCTATAACAACGTACAGTCTTATCAATCTCGGCGTCGCCGTCACAGCCGAGCGCAGGGCAAGTTTTTTGTCCGCCGCGATATAGACCGCAAAAAAAACGACAAACGCCGAAAGCGAAATCACCGCCGCCCAATGTCCCGTAAACGAAAAGCAAAACGCCATAAGTGCGGAAAAAAGCGCGCACATCATCGAAAGAAAGACGTACCGCTGAAATGCAAGATTGCCCTTCTTTTTAACCCACGCAAAATATTTTTTGCCCGAATATCCGGCCGATTGCAAAACGCCCGTCTGCTTATACACGGCAACGCAGGAAAGAGCGGCAAAAATTAACGCCGCCGCCACGCATTCCACCGTTTTCGGTACGGAAATGAAAATACCCATTTATTCCTCCGTAAGAAAATTATATACTAAATTATTAAACTCTTCGGGTCGTTCCGAAAAGCAGAAATGTCCGCCGTCTAAAAGCTCAAGCCGACTGCCGGCAATCAAATTGTTGAACGCTTTCCCCTCTTCGTCAGCCGGCGTTACGCTGTCGTTTTTGCCGTAAACCAACAGCGTTCTGTTGCTTATTTTCGACGCACAGTCACGCAAATCTTCGTTGACGATAAGCTTATAACTCTGCTTCATAACAGGGGAAAGAGTGCGGTATTCGCTGCTTCCGAAATGCTTTTCGGCATATCGCGGAAATAGCTTTTTAATCCGTCTGTACGCCTTTACCTTGCGCATATACTGCGCCGAACGGGGTTTTACGATACCGGCGCCGCCCGTAATTACAATTCTGTCGGCGCTGCCGCCGTCAAGGTATTTGAACGCAACGCGCGCCCCGAAAGAATGTGCGATTATATGCGGATTATTCAGCTTGCACTTTTTGATAAACCTGTCAAGCCACGCGCAGTAATCGCCCACAGAATAGGGCGTATCTATCGGCGAACTTTTGCCGAAGCCCGGAATATCGGGGGCAGTGACTTTGAAGAATTGCGATAGAAATTTTATCTGATAGTAAAAACTTTCTTTGCTTGAAAGGTAGCCGTGCAGAAGAAGAACGTCTTTGCCCTTGCCCTCGCTTATTACCGAAATGAATTTACCGTCTAAAAGAATGCCGTTACCTCACAAATTTTTGGCCATAACGAGGCAATCCTCGCCGTCGGGATAATATCGCGTGCGCGCATATACGCCGACGAAACCGCATTTTAAATATAATTTCATAGCCGCGCAATTTGAAACGCGCACTTCCAAAAATACTTTTTCCGCACCCTTGGATTGCGCTATTTCGCATAGCTTGTTCAAAACAGCCGTGCCTATGCCGCCGTTTCTGTAATTTTCGGCAACTGCGATATTGCCGACGTCGGCGCTGTCCGCCGCGACGGTAACTCCGCCGTAGCCGGCTATTTCACCGCAGTCCTCGCACAGTACGCCCGAAAAAGAGGACGTTCCGAACACCGAGGCAAGCGTCTTATAACTCCACGCCTCGTCCGTAAAAATTTCCTTTTCAAGCTGTGAGATTTTTAATATGTCTTCGTACTTCCACTGTCTTATCAGCATTTGCGCCCCTCCTCCGCCTGAGATTTTCTGACGTAGAGCGCGTGCATTTCATCCGAAGTTTTATCGCGGTTCTTTAAAACCGCAGAGTGCAAACAATCTGCAATATTGAGTCGGGTATAGTTTTTAAAAGGTAATTCTTCAAAACCGTAAAGGGGCGCGTCAAGCTTTTCAACTTCTTCAAAGCCGAGATACGAAGGCTGTAAAGTTACGCGCTTGCCGCCGTCGAAACCGCAAACGTAATAATGCGAATGTGCGGCGTCTATCACGGTATAAAAATTACCGTCCTCAACATTATATGCCAAAAGCTCAAACGCGGTTACGGAAACGAGAGGTTTACCCGTTGCCGCCGCAAAACCCTTTGCCGTAGAAATTCCTATTCTTATACCCGTGAACGAGCCGGGGCCCGTAACCGCGCCGAAAAAATCGCAGTCGGCTGCATCAAGACCGGCTTCCTTCAAAGCCTTGTCCGCTTCGTCCATAAGCATTACGGAATGTTTCAAAGCGCAGTCCGCTTTGTAGCGCAAAACCGCCTTTTCCCCCTTTACCGCCAGCACCGTCATATAACGGGAAGAAGTATCAACCGCAAGAAAATTAATCATATTCTATCCGCCTCTTGTCTTTGCCGAGTTTGGTTATGTTCACAGTCTTTACGCGTTCGGGCAGGACGGAAGAAATATTTTCCGCCCATTCCACAAGACAGATACCGCCGCCGTAAAAGTAGTCGGTCAGCCCCAACGCTTCGGCCTGCTCACCGCACGAAAGACGGTAACAGTCAAAGTGATAAAGCTTGCCGCCGTAATCGTTCATATATGCGTAAGTCGGACTTAACACCTCGTCCGTGATGCCCAGACCGAGCGCGACTCCCTTTGCGAAAACCGTCTTGCCCGCGCCCATTTCACCGTTCAAAAGAACGGTATCGCCGGCTTTCAGAGTTTTGGCATACCTGATAGCGCAATCGAGGGTGTCCCCCGTTTTTTCGGAAATAAAAACCGCCATAACGGTATTATAACCCTCGCGGCGGTTTTTTGCAACAATTTATTTAATTAACTTTACGGTATTGCAGGCTTATTCAAGCGTAAAAGCAGAGTTATGCGAAGCGCAGCGGCAATCAGACCGACGCATTAATAATCGTCGTCGTAATCGTCGTCATCGTCATCATCGTCGTCATCGTCGTAATCGTCGTAATAGTCCGCGTAACTTCTGCGGCGCGTCGCCGATATTATTATCGCCAGCAGCACTATCAAAAGTATTCCGCCGCCTACCGCTATAAATATCCATATCGGTATGCTGCCGTTTGCCGTTCCCGTTTAAATCGAGATAAGCCGCGCTTGTTTTAACCTGCGCGGAAGCTGCGGCGCTAACCTTTTTATCAGTGCTAAACGGCACGAAAAAAGCGCAGAGTACGAGCGCTGCGCTTAAAAAAATCAATATTTAAGACCACCGAAACCTGCGGCTACGGCTTATGCTGTAAGGGGCGTACCCCTCCCCCTATATTTTTGTGAAATTTACTGTATCTTTTCAACATAATCTCACCCGATATGATTATATCACTCTTTCGCCGTTTGCTATCTTTTTGCTTAAAAATGTATTATTTAATCAAATCTTTGATTACTTCGCTGGCAATCGTAAGTCCGGCAACGGACGGAACGAACGCGCAGCTTGCCGGAACGCCGCTTGACTTTTTCGGCTCTTCCTCGGAATACACCACTTTAAGATTTTTTATACCGCGCTTTTTCAGCTCCCTGCGCATAACCCTTGCAAGCGGACAAACCGACGTATCGTATATATCGGCAACCTTGAAATAGGTGCCCGTCTTGTTGCCTGCGCCCATACAGCTTATTACGGGAACGCCTGCCTTTTGCGCATTTTCTATAATGGCTGTTTTACCTGACACGGTGTCAATTGCGTCTATAACGTAATCGTAAACGGAAAAGTCGAACGGCGTTTCGGGCAGATAAAAAATTCTATGCTCCGTCACCTTGCAAACGGGGTTTATATCGTTGATACGTTCGCGCGCGACCTCCGTCTTATACCGTCCCAAAGTTGATTGAAGGGCATATATCTGCCTGTTAATGTTGCTATTTACAACTTTGTCGGGGTCGATTAAATCGATAGCGCCGACGCCCGAACGCGCCAAAGCCTCTACGGTATAACCGCCCACGCCGCCTATGCCGAATACGGCAACGCGCGCGGCGGCGAGCTTTTCAAGCGCGGCGGCGCCTATCAAAATGCGCGTCCGCGAAAATGCGTCTTCCATACTACAAATATAGCAATTTGCGCGCGAATTGTCAAGCTAATCGGCGAAAACGAAAAAGCGCAGCAGCGCAAACAGCACCAACAGCAACACCACGCCAAGCGCAGAGAATAGCACTGCGTAATTGATTTTTTTCGCCTTGACCTCCTGACCCTCTTTGGGTTGAAGCTTATCGTTGAAGCGGTTTATAAGAATGGAAATCCGTTTATACACGAGTATCGTTACGACGGCGGCGACTATGCACCTTAAAAGATTGAACGGCAGCACCGAAACCCAAAGGTAAAAGTTGTAGAAGGTTTCGCGCGTGCACGAGGGGAACAGCGGCGTCATCATTCCGATAAGCGGATCCCACGAGCCGCCGAAGAAAAAGCTGACGTAAAAGGGCACCAACACCAGCCAGTTAGACAAAATCGCAACGGCGACCTCGCATACCGTGCCGACGGCTATTGCAATAAGCGCGCCTTTGAAAGTGCGCTTTTTGGCGTAGATTGCGCCCGCGGTTACCGCAAAGGCGCAGCAAGTCAAAAGGTCTGAAAGCTCGCCGACGAAATTCGTTGTCGTGCCCTCGATTACAAGTTTTATAAGTATCTGCACCACCACTATTATCGCGGCGGATACGGGACCCAACACGAACGAGCCGATAAGCACGGGGATGTCCGAAAACTTGAAATCGAGAAAGGACGGAAATGCGAACGGCATAGCAAAATTGAAAATATACAGTATGCCTGCGATAGTTGAAAACATTGCGATAACCGCAATACGGGTAGAGCTGAAAAATTTACGCTCAGAAACTTGTTCCATAAAAGAACTCCTTAAAAAATTATTTTAAAGTCGTTCTTTGAAAAAAACCGCCCCGAACATTCGGGACGGATTGCGGCGAAATAAATCGCGCTATTCTTTTAACATCCGGACTATACCGTCGGTACGGGAATTTCACCCGTTCGGGGTCGCAAGCGACCTTCGCAGACTTTACTGCCGGTGGGGAATTGCACCCCGCCCCAAAGAATAACTTTAATTTATTATATTATATACGTTAACAGCTTAATTGTCAAGCATTTTATACAACGGAAATGAAACGCTCAGCGAAGCAACTTCCGCTTTTACCGCGTCGAATGCCGCCTCGCGTTTTTCGATTATATCACAGATAAGTCCGGCGATTAAAGCTGCCTGCCCCTCTTTCATTCCGCGCGTGGTTATCGCAGGCGTGCCCAACCGTATGCCGGAAGTTATGAACGGGCTTCTTGTATCGAACGGAATTGCATTTTTGTTGACGGTGATATTTACCTCGTCCAACATAGTTTCAAGCTGTTTGCCCGTTATATCTTTGTCGGTCAAATCAAGCAAAATAAGGTGATTGTCGGTTCCGCCCGAAACCATTTTAATTCCGCGCCGTTCGAACTCGTCCGCCATAGCCATAGAATTCTTTATTATTTGGCTTTGATATTCGTTGAATTCGGGGCTTAACGCCTCTTTGAACGCAACCGCCTTTGCCGCGATTATGTGCATAAGCGGACCGCCCTGAACGCCGGGGAATATCGCTTTGTCTATAGCCTTGCCCCAATGCTCTTTACACATTATAATTCCGCCGCGCGGACCGCGCAAAGTCTTGTGCGTGGTGGACGTTACAAAATCGGCGTAAGGCACGGGCGAGGGGTGAAGCCCTGCCGCGACAAGCCCTGCAATGTGGGCGATGTCGGCCATCATAAGCGCGCCGCACTTATCGCAAATTTCCCTTATGCGCTTGAAGTCGATACTTCTCGGATACGCGCTTGCGCCCGATATGATTAATTTGGGCTTGCATTCCAACGCGATTTTTTCCATTTCGGCGTAGTCGATACGTCCGTCGGCGCCTACGCCGTAAGGAACTATGTTGAAATACTTACCCGAGATATTCACGGGCGAGCCGTGCGATAAATGTCCGCCGTGCGCAAGGTTCATACCCATAACCGTATCGCCGACGTTGCAAGCCGCAAACAGTACGGCAAGATTTGCGTTTGCCCCCGAATGAGGCTGAACGTTGCAGTATTCGCAGCCGAAAAGCTGTTTTAATCTGTCACGGGCAAGGTTTTCGGCAACGTCAACGCATTGACAGCCGCCGTAATAACGGTGGGCGGGATAGCCCTCCGCATACTTATTCGTAAGGTGGCTGCCGGCCGCCGCCATAACCGCAGGCGATACGAAGTTTTCGCTTGCGATAAGTTCGATATTGCCGCGCTGACGGTCAAGCTCGCTTTTCAGCGCGGCGGCAATTTCGGGGTCGGTTTTTTCAATCAGTTTTACGTCAATCATCTAATCCTCTCAAAATTTCTTACAAATATTTTGAAAGGAATTCTTTTGTTTCGCTTTTTGAGGTGTAGCCTACGGATTTAGCCGCTTCTTCGCCGTTCTTGAAAACGAACACCTGCGGAATGGACATAACTCCGTATCTTTTGGCAAGGTCGATATTTTCGTCGATATCCACTTTTACAAACACTGCCTTGTCCCCGAAATCCTTGCTTACCTCTTCCATTACGGGCGCAAGCATTTTGCAGGGTCCGCACCAGGTTGCGAAAAAGTCGCAGACGACGGGCTTATCGCCTTTCAAAAGTTCGTCAAATTTTTCTAAGTTAATTTGTTCCATTATTATTCTCCTTTTTTAAGTATGTGATTATATCTTCGAATTTAACCGACTGCTGACTGCCGTCGGACATCTTTTTTAAGTTAGCTTGTCCGGTTTCAAGCTCGGTTTGTCCGATAACCGCAACATATTCGGCGCCCAATTTGTCTGCGTACTTGAATTGAGCCTTTAAAGACCGCTCCATCAGGTCGCACTCCGCGCTTATGCCGTTTTTCCGCAGTTCATTTACGCATTTATACGCAAATGCACGCGTGTTTTCGTCCATACCTGCGACATATATGCGCGGCTTTTTACTTTCGGGGATATTAACCCCCTCAGCCTCCATGACCATAAGCAGCCTTTCTATACCGCCGCCGAACCCGACGGCAGGAACGGGCTTTTCACCTATCTGTTCAAGCAGCGTGTCGTATCTTCCGCCGCCGCAAACCGTGCCCTGCGCGCCGGCAGCGTTGGAAACGAATTCGAAAACCGTTCTGCCGTAATAGTCAAGTCCGCGCACGATAGAAGGATTAACTTCAAACTGCACGCCGCTCAGCTCAAGCAGCTTTTTCACCTCGCCGAAGTGTGCGCGGCACCCGTCGCACAGGTAGTCCGAAATTTTGGGAGCGTCCGCCGTAAGCTTTTTACAGCGCTCTTCCTTGCAGTCGAGCATACGCATAGGATTCTTTTCAAACCGCGAATTACAGTCCGCGCACATCTCCGACAAATGCGGCTTAAAGTATTCTTTAAGAGCCGCAGAATAAGCTTTTCTGCACTCGGCGCAGCCTATCGAATTGAGTTGCAGCTTTACGTTTTTAAGCCCTAATTTTTTATAGAAAACGTCTACAAGGGTTATTACCTCCGCGTCGGCTTGCGGACTTGCCGAGCCGTACAGCTCCACGCCGAACTGATGATGCTCTCTCAGTCTGCCTGCCTGCGGCCGCTCGTAGCGGAATGCCGGCGAAAAGTAAAACATCTTTGCCGGAAGTCCGTCGTTCGACATACCGTTCTCAACGAACGAGCGCGCAACGCCTGCCGTACCCTCCGGCTTTAACGTCACCGAACGGTTTCCCTTATCCAAAAATGTGTACATTTCCTTGTTGACTATATCCGTGGTATCGCCCACGCCGCGCAGGAACAATTCCGTATGTTCCAAAACGGGCGTTCTTATTTCCTTAAAGCCGAACAGGTGCGCAACCGACCGCGCCGTCGCCTCTATATATTGCCACTTATATGACTGCGAAGGCAGTACGTCTTTCATTCCTTTTGCTATGTTAATCATAAATCCTCGCTCACGCAAAATTTTTTTCAAGCGCTTTTTGCGCGTCTTCGTTGTCCTTATCGGCAGCAAGTTGCCAAAGCCTTTTTGCTTCGTTGTTATCCTGCTTTACCCCCCAACCGTTGAAATAACAATTGCCAAGTTCGTACATCGCGTCACTATCCAAATCTGCCGCGCCTTTAAGATACTTGACGGCTTTCCCGATGTCTTGCTCTATACCGTGTCCGTAAAGATAACATCTGGCAACTCCGAAGAAAGTATGCGGATAAGACTTGTTCGTCGCGCGGTTGTACCAGTAAAAAGCCTTGTCATAGTCGCGCTCTGCACCGTCGCCGAAATAGTAATTATCCCCAAGCAACGACATTGCGGTTTTATCGCCTTTTTCCGCCGCCTCTTCGTATGCGGCAAGACCCTTTTGAACATCGCCGTTGTCCATATAAAAACAAGCAAGCGCAGTCAATGCCGAAGTTATTCCAGCCTTTGCCGCCGCATTGAACGCTGATACGGCTTTATCGTTATCGGTTATTCCTATTTCGGAAAACGCGTAAAGGTTGCCCAGCGTTTCGTATGCTTCGGCAACGCCGCCTTCGGCAGCCTTTTTAATTAATTCAAAGCTCTCTTTTTCTTTGCCTTCGTACTGATAAAGGTATAAGTCACCGAGTTCGTACTGTGCGGGAGCATAACCTTTTTCCACTGCTATCTTATACCATGACTCCGCCTTATCTCTGTTGCGCGGAACGCAACCTGCCTGATAATACAGCCGTCCGATAAGATACGCCGCCTCCGCACTGCCGAGCGACACAGCCCTCGTCCACAACTCTTCTGCGCGGGAGCTGTTTCCGAAAATAAATTCAGCGCGGTACAGCTTGCCAAGCTCGACGTAAGCCGCAGCGGAATTTTTATCTGCCGCTTTCTTTAAATATTTCTCTGCTTTCCGTCGGTTTTTCTTTACGCCGTCACCCACAGCAAATTTTTTGCCGAGCTTGACCATTGCGTCCGTATCGCCGTTATCGGCGCGCATCTTTATTGATTTTAAAGCGTAGTCCATATCTACTCAACCGTTTCGCGGAAGTAAAGTTTAAGACTTTCCTTTGCGTCCGTATTACCGATCTTAGCCGCTTTGCGCCAAAGGTCTTTGGCTTTTTCTTTGTCCTCTTTTACGCCGTAACCGAAATAGTAACATTCGCCGAGCTTATTCATTGCCTTAGGTTCGAACTTGACACACTCGTTGAAAAGCTCTGCTGCGCGTTTATAATCCTTTTTAACGCCGTCCCCCTCGTAATAGCAAAGCCCGAGCCTGTATTTCGGGATAATGCTTTTCTCTGCGGCGGACTGCAAAATGCTTACGGCTTTTTCCTTGTCGCGCCCTACGCCTTCGCCGCTGAGATACGCCTCAGCCGTTCTTATTTTGCCGTAAACTTCTCCCTCGTCTGCGGCCTTTTGATAATAGGCAAACGCCGCGCCTGCGTCCTTTGCGCAGCCTTTGCCTTCCTTGCACATATCGCCGAGCCGGACGTATCCGAAATAGTCGCCTGCGGCAACCGCCTTCTTATACCAGCCTTCCGCCTTAAAATAATCGTACCGTTTTTCGTCGTAGCAATACAGGTCGCCCAGCCCTTTCATCGCGTCGCCGCTGCCTGCGTCCGCAGCCTTTTTGTACCAGTACTCGGCTTTGTCGAAATCTTCTATGTCGGAATTCAGCCGGTAATCGTCGCCAAGCTCTATCATACTTTCTATATCGCCCGCTTCCGCGGCTTTTTCCGTCCACTCGCGCGCCTTTGCTTCGTCATTGTAATCGACGAAATAAATAAGCGAAATGCTTTTCATTGCTTCGGCGTCGCCCTTTTCGGCAAGCCGCGTAAAATATTCAACGGCTTTCTCTTTGTCTTTTTTTATGGGAGGTACAGCGGAGCTGTTGCCGTGTTCGTATTCTTCCGCAAGCGTACGTACGGCTTCGTCGCAATCCTGCTCCGCCGCCTTTTCCAGCCAGTAAATATATTTGCCGCTGTCTTTGAATTTGCAAGCCTCGGCAAGCTTTAACTTAGCCTCGACGTCACCCGCTTCCGCCGCCTTTAAAAGCTTTTCGTCGTTTTCTATATTTATTCCGACATTCGGCTTTTCGGTTTTGCTTGCGCCGTAACTTTTACGTTTTACGGCGTTAATTGAGTATATAACTATTATAACAAATACTATTACCCCTAATGCGGAAAATGCCCATTCCATAACATGCTCCCCTTATAAAACGTATTTTTTCAAATCTCGGTTTTTGACGATATTTTCAAGATGCTCTTCGACGTACTTTGCGTCGATATTTACGGGAATAACGGGATAGTCGTTACCGCCAGCGTTGTAGGATATATCCTCCAAAAGATGTTCCATAACGGTGTGCAGTCTGCGCGCGCCTATATCCTCGCTGGTGGCGTTGATGTCCTCGGCTATTTCCGCAATCTTCTCAATTGCGTCCGCGTTAAAATGCAAGTCGATATTGTCGACCGCAAGCAGCGCGGCGTACTGCGAGGTAATGGCGTTCTGCGGCTGCGTCAAAATGTTGATAAAGTCGTCCTTTGTAAGGCTTTGAAGCTCTACCTGAATGGGGAACCTGCCTTGAAGTTCGGGAATTAAGTCCTCCACCTTCGATACGTGGAACGCGCCGGCGGCAATAAATAATATATAGTCGGTCTTGACGGGCCCGTACTTCGTCATTACCGTACAGCCCTCTACGATAGGCAATATGTCGCGCTGAACGCCCTCGCGCGAGACGTCCGCCCCCTGATTGCCCTTGCCTGCGATTTTATCTATTTCGTCGATAAATATAATTCCGTCGTTTTCCGCGCGGCGGATTGCCTCGGCGTTGACGGCGTCGTTATCGATAAGCTTATCCGCCTCTTCCGCCATAATGAGGTTCTTCGCCTCGAATACGGAGATTTTACGCTTCTTTTTTTTGTGCATTCCCATACCGCTGAAAATCGAGCCCAAATCGATAGCCGCACCGCTTCCCGGCGAAAGCTCTAACGGACGGGGTACGTCCTCGACCTCGATTTCTATTACGGTATTGTCGTACTTGCCGGCGTGGATGTCGTCAACGAGATTCTGCTCGAATATCTCTTTGGACATCTCGCCGCGTTCGTCCTTTTTCATTTCGGCAAGCGCTTTTGCAATTCTGCGCTCGGCTGTAGCCGCGGCGCGGTAACTGACCTCGGCGGTCTTTTCCTCTTTGACGAGGCGAATGGCACATTCTGCCAAATCGCGCACCATTGATTCTACGTCCCTGCCGACATAGCCGACCTCTGTATACTTCGTTGCTTCAACTTTTAAAAAGGGCGCTTTGACAAGCTTGGCAAGCCGCCTTGCTATTTCCGTTTTACCCACGCCGGTGGGGCCCTTCATAATTATGTTTTTCGGGGTTATTTCGTCCTGCAATTCGGGCGAAAGCCTGCTTCTTCTGTAACGGTTGCGAAGGGCTATTGCCACAGCCTTTTTAGCCTCCGCCTGACCTATGATGTATTTATTCAATTCGTGAACGGTTTGCTTAGGCGTGTAGTCCATTATATCACCTCCACTTTGATATTGTCGTTGGTATATACGCAAATCTCGCTTGCAATTTTAAGCGACTTGCCGGCTATCTCTTCGGCAGTATAGTCGGTGTTCTGATACAGCGCGCGCGCCGCCGCCAAAGCGTAGTTGCCGCCGCTGCCTATCGCCGCGATACCGTCGTCCGGCTCGATAACCTCGCCGGTACCCGACACGATTAAAAGCGTGTCTTTATCGGCGACTATCATCAGGGCTTCAAGCTTTCTTACCGCTTTATCGGAGCGCCAGAGCTCGGCAAGCTCGACAGCCGAACGCATGAGGTTGCCCGAAAATTTATTCAGCATACCCTCGAATTTCTCACTGAGCGAAAACGCGTCCGAAACCGAACCGGCAAAGCCGAGAATGACCTTACCGCCGTATATTCTTCTTACCTTTGTGGCGCTGTTCTTGAAAATAACGGACTCGCCCATAGTCACCTGACCGTCGCCGGCGATTGCGGTTTTGCCGTTCTTCTTTACTCCGCATATTGTAGTTGCGTGAAACGTAGTGTAATTTTCACTCATAAATATCCCTCTGTTCTAAAAAATGTCATATACTTTAATTTAAACTTATTTGCGCGCGTTGAAACATTATCCTGTTACGGGCGTTTGCAGGTTTTCCTTATATTGCTTTACCGTTTGCAATGCACGTTCGGCTAAATATGCGTAGCGCTCTTTCTTGTCGCGTATGCGTTTTTCTGCGGGGCGAAGTATTCCGAAATTCGCGTTCATAGGCTGAAAATTATCCGTTGGCCCTGCAATATGAGCCGACAAAGCGCCGAGTACGCAGGTATCGTCGGGTATTTTCGGCTGTCTGCCTTGCAGCTTTTCATAAAGATGAATTGCAGCGAGTATTCCGCTTGCCGCCGATTCGACGTAACCCTCGACGCCTGTTATCTGTCCCGCAAAGAACACTTTGCCGTCGCTCTTTAAAGAAAAGTCTGCGTTTAAACAAGTCGGCGAATTTATAAAAGTGTTTCTGTGCATTACGCCGTATCTTAAAAAGTCTGCGTTTTTCAAAGCAGGTATCAGAGAAAAGACCCTCTTCTGCTCGCCCCATTTTAAGTTGGTTTGACAGCCCACCAGGTTATAAGCCGTACCTGCCGCGTTCTCTTTTCTAAGCTGTAACACGGCGTAAAACTTATTTCCGCTTTCGTCGCTGAGTCCTACGGGCTTCAACATTGCAAACCGCAAACTGTCTTTTCCGCGAGATGCAAGCACTTCAACGGGCATACAACCTTCGAAAATTTCCCGTTTTTCGAAGTCGTGCGCAATTACTCTTTCCGCATTGACAAGCTCGGCAACGAACCGCTCGTATTCCTCTTTGGAAAGCGGACAGTTTATATAATCGTCGCCGCCCTTGCCGTATCTGTCGCCGTAAAAACATTTATCGAAATCGATACTCTCGCGTGACACGATGGGCGCGGAAGCGTCGTAAAAATGCAATTCGCCTCCGCATATACGACTGATACTTTGAGAAAGTGCGTCGGTAGTAAGCGGCCCCGTGGCAATTATGCACCACCCGTCGGGAACGGCAGTCACCTCTTGACAGACGGCTTTTATGTTTTTGCAAGCCTTTATTTTTTTGGTTATAAACGAGGCAAAGGCCTCCCTTTCCACCGCAAGCGCGCCGCCTGCCGGAACGCGCGTCGCTTCCGCCGCCTGCATAGTGAGCGAACCTAAAATACGCATTTCCTCTTTTAAAAGTCCGCAGGCGTTGCCGTATATATCGTTGCTTTTAAGCGAATTCGAACAAACCAATTCGCCGAAATGCTTATCGCTGTGGGCAGGGGTAAACGATTTGGGCTTAATGTCGTACAGCTCTACCTCTACCCCGAGATTTGCAAGGGTAAAAGCCGCCTCGCAGCCTGCAAGTCCTGCGCCTATAACTTTAACTTTCATCTTGCGGTAACTCTTCGGTATAATCGCAGTCTTTGCCTGAACAGCGCACTTTGCCGCTGCGCTTTACAAGGAACGCGCCGCACTTAGGACATTTGCTCCCCGTAGGCGCGTCCCAACTTAAAAACTTACATTCGGGATAGCCCGTACAGCCGTAATAAATTTTACCGGTCTTTGAACGCATGCGGCGCATAGGCTTGCCGCAGTCGGGGCAGACACCCTCGGTCTTTTCGTTTTTCTCGCCGCTCAAAGGACGTTTGGCGCCGCATTTGGTACACTCCAGAAATTCGCCGTATTTGCCTTTTTTAAGCAGCATAGTTCCCTGACATTCTTTGCACTTTTCCTCTGTTATCTTTGCGTCTATGGGAAGTATTGAAGAACACTCGGGGTAGTTGGGGCAAGCAAGAAACTTGCCGAACTTGCCGCTTTTAACAACCATATTCGCTCCGCACTTCGGGCAGCGGATTTCGGAAATTTCAACCTCCGCCTCGCTGACTATATTAGAGCAGGCAGGATAATTAGAGCAGGCAAGATATTTGCCGTATTTGCCCAAACGCCTTATCATAGGACTGCCGCACTTTTCGCAAAGCACGTCGGTCATCTCGTCGCCGTCGGTAGATGCCGTTTTCAGTTTTTCCGCAAACGACGGATAAAAGTCCGAAATAATTTTATGCCAATCGCAGCCGCCGTCCTCGATTTTATCCAAATCGTCCTCCATACGCGCTGTAAAACCGACGTCCATAATGTCCGTAAAATACTTTAAAAGCATATCCGTAATCTTATACGCAACCTCGGTAGGCACCATATATTTCCCGTCCTTTTCAACGTAACGGCGCTTTGTAAGCACGGAAATTATCGAAGCGTAAGTAGACGGTCTGCCTATTCCCTTTTCTTCCATTACCTTGACGAGCGACGCGTCGGTATACCTCAAAGGGGGACGGGTAAACTTCTGTTCTTTGGTAAGCGAATTGAGGTTCAATATATCGCCCTCCTCTACGGGGGGGAAGAGCGCGGACGCGTCCTCTTCTTCTTCCTTTACAACTTCCTGATACGCCGCAGTATAACCTGCAAACAGCATTGCCTTTCCGCTTGCCTTGAAGATATAGCCCGACGAATCGCATTCAATCTGCATAGTATTGTACTGCGCTTCCGCCATTTGCGACGCAACGAATCTGTCGTAAATCAACTTGTATACGTTGTAGTGCTTTTTGTCAAGCGACGATTTTACGCTTGCTGGCGTGACCGAAAGATTTATAGGTCTTATCGCCTCGTGCGCGTCCTGCGCACCCTTTTTCGTTGCGTAATGATTCGGCTTTGCAGGCACATAATCCGCTCCGTATTCATTTTTTATGAATTCCAACGCATTGTCCTGCGCCTCCTGCGATACGCGCACGGAGTCCGTTCTTATATAAGTAATCAGCGCGATATGGTCGCCGCCGACGTCCATACCCTCGTAAAGATGCTGCGCTACAAGCATAATCTCGGGAGAGGTCATTGAAAACTTATTCGAAGCGTCCTGTTGAAGCGACGAGGTTGTGAACGGCGCGGGCGCGTGCTGTTTGGTTACGCCCTTTTTAACTTTGGTAACTTTAAACGTTCCGTTTTTAACCTTTTCTTCAACCTGTTCGGCAAGTTCCTTGCCTATGCTTTCGCCGTTCTTTTTAAGCTGATACGTTGCTTTAAAAGGCTGATATTTGGTCTGCCTGTCTTGAAGAATAGCCGAGAACGTCCAGTATTCGTCGGGGACGAAAGCCTGAATTTCACGCTCTCTGTCAACTATAAGTCTCAAAGCGACGGACTGAACTCTGCCTGCCGAAAGTCCGCTTTGGATACGGTTGTTGAGCAACGGCGAAAGCTTATAGCCGACAAGCCTGTCCAACACCCTGCGCGCCTGCTGTGCATCGACAAGGTTATAATTTATTTTACGCGGGCTGGCGAGCGCTTTCTGCACCGCAGACGGAGAAATTTCATTGAACTCGATTCTGTTTTCGCCGTTTTCGTCAAGACCCAGAACAGTTTGCAAATGCCAGCTGATTGCCTCCCCCTCTCTATCGGGGTCGGTTGCAAGATAGACTTTGCCCGCTTTCCGCGCCTCTGCCGTAAGGCGTTTTATTACGTCCTTTTTGCTCGGGGTGATTTCATACTTCGGTTCGAAGTTGGAGGTTATTTTTACGCCGAGAGTTTTTTCGGGCAAATCGCGGACGTGTCCGCCCGACGCGTCTACCTTATATTTGCCCTTTAAATATTTTGCAATTGTCTTTGCCTTTGACGGCGACTCAACGATAATTAAATCCATAAGTTTCCTCTTCTAAATTGCCGCATACCTGTTGCCGCCGAGCTTTGCTATCAGTCCCTTGATTTCAAGCGATGATATTATCGGCAGCAGCTGATACGGCTGTTTGTTAAGATTTTTTGCGACGACGGGCAAAAATGCTTCGCCAAGTATTTTAATTTGTTCAAGCACCGCATTTTCGTCGTCTGTAAGCGAAATTGCCCGTTCGGGCTTGTTTAAGTCTAAACCAAATACTTCGAAAATGTCAAGTATATTTTCGGCAAGATGCGCTCCCTCTTTTATAAGCTTGTTACAGCCTGCGCCCGAAACCGAGCCTGCGTTATACGGAACGGCGAACACTTCTCTGCCGTAGTTCAAAGCGTAGTCCGCAGTTATCAAAGCTCCGCTCTTAGCCCCTGCGGAAACCACCAGCGTTCCGCGCGACAGTCCTGCAATAATGCGGTTACGGTACGGAAAATTTCGTTTCAGGGGCAGTATATGCGGCGGATATTCGGAAATTAGCAAGCCCTTATCGGCAACGCTTTCAATGAGCGCACGGTTGGTTGCAGGGTAAAACCTGTCGAACCCGTTGGCAAGCACGGATATTATTTTGCCTGACGGCAACGCACCCTCGGCCGCCGCACTGTCGGCGCCCTCCGCCATTCCCGTAACAACCGTGAACGCCTGCGTAATCTGTCCGCTCAGTTTTTTACAGAGTGCAACGGAAGCGCTTGGACAGTTTCTCGAACCGACGACGGAAAAACAGCTGCTTTTTAAAAGGCTGCGGTTGCCCCTGCAATATAGCACGGCAGGCGGCTCGTCGATATTTTTCAGTGATTCCGGATAATCGGGCGATAAGTACGTTACGCACTCTATGCCTTTACGGGACAAATTTTCAAATACTTCGGCGCGAAACGCCTCGCTGTATAATTTTCCCTTTACAATATTATATACGCCCTGCGGCGCGGTTTTAATCAAAAAATTTTGTTTATTTTGGCAAACAAGCCGGCAAAGCTGTTTTTCATTCAACTCGTCTATCGCGGAAAGCACTATTATATCTTCTTCGGTTTTCGTGTAATTCATTTTAAATCCATACTTCTGTAAGACGTTGCTTCAAGTATATGTTCGGGTTGAATATTTTCAGACAGTTCCAAATCGGCAATAGTGCGCGCAACTTTTATTATGCGCGAACGCGCCCTTGCAGAGAGATGCAGCGTTTCGAACGCGTTTTTCAGAATAGCTTCGCACTCAGCCGACAGACGGCAATATTTTTTCAGGTGCGCTTCGCTCATAAGCGCGTTGACGGAAATGCCCTCCGCCGAAAGTCTTTCGCGCTGAATGAGTCGGGCGCGTTCTATACGCGCTTTAACAACCGCGCTGCTCTCCGCCTCATCGGAAACAAGTTGTTCGTAGCTTACGCCGTCAACCTCCACCTGCAAATCTATCCTGTCCAAAAGCGGCCCCGACACCCTGTTTCTGTAACGGTGTATCTGCGCCGGCGTGCAGGTGCACTGCCTGTTTTCAGAGCCGTAGTTGCCGCAAGGGCAGGGGTTCATACTTGCGCAGAGAATGAAATCGGCAGGGAACGTAACCGCGCCGACCGAGCGCGCTACGGTAATAACTTTATCTTCAAGCGGTTGCCTTAACGCCTCCAAAGCCGAGCGTGAATATTCGGGAAGTTCGTCCAAAAACAGTACGCCTTTATGCGCTTTTGATATTTCCCCCGGCAATATGCGGCTGTTTCCGCCGCCGCAAAGCGAAACCACAGACGCCGTGTGGTGGGGCGTTCTGAACGGGCGCAAGGCAATTATTCCGTCCGCGCCGACCTCGCCGCCGACGGAATGAATTTTGGTAACTTCCAAAGCCTCTTCAAACGTAAGGTCGGGCATAATTGTCGGCAAGCATCGCGCAAGCATAGTTTTACCCGTTCCGGGAGGCCCTGCAAGCAATATGTTGTGACCGCCCGCGACGGCTATTTCAACCGCCCTTTTAGCCACTTTCTGACCGCGGACCAGCGACATATCGCACCCGTATGAACTTGACGCTTTGACGGCATTATAGTTCTTATTTTCAACGGGCTCGAATTGCGCCTTACCCGTCAGAAACTGTACGACTGCCGCAAGCGACGGCAGCGCATAAACTGAAACACCTTCGATATATCCTGCCTCGTTGGCATTGCCCGACGGGATTATAAATTTTTTGAAACCCCTGTCGCGCGCGGAAATAAGCAAGGGCAGGATTCCGCTGACGTTGCGAAGAGTTCCGTCCAGAGCGAGTTCGCCCAAAAAGACGTAATCCGTATCCGCGCTCAGTTGGTCGCTTGCTATAAGTATGCTTACGGCAAGCGGCAAATCGTAATGCGAGCCGGCCTTTTTCAAATCGGCAGGCGCAAGGTTTATCGTTATTTTATTTACCGGAAAAACAAGGCGGCTGTTCTTAATTGCAGAACGCACGCGCTCTTTACTTTCTTTAACTGCAGTATCAGGCAGCCCGACCAAATCGTAAGAAACCATACCCTTGTTAACGTCGGTTTCCACTTCAACGGGAATACCTTCAAGACCGTTTAGCGCAAAGCTCGTAATTTTCGATAGCATTTTTTTCTCCTTTGTAAACGGGGTAAAAATAAAATTGCTCCCGAAACGCGTTACGCGTAACGAGAGCTTTTTTATTATTTAACTTCTGCAATCTTTGCAGCTTTGCCGGTAAGTCCGCGCAGGTAATAAAGTTTAGCTCTTCTTACCTTGCCCTTTCTTACTACTGTTATAGACGCAATCTTGGGCGAATGAAGGGGGAATGTTCTTTCCACGCCTACACCGAAAGAAAGTCTTCTTACGGTGAAACTTTCTCTTATACCGCCGTGCTTTTTAGCGATTACAACGCCTTCGAAATTCTGAATTCTTTCTTTCGTTCCCTCGATAACCTTAAAGCCGACTTTAACCGTATCGCCGACGTTAAACGCGGGAACTTCACTTTTCATCGCTTCCTTTTCAATAGCTTCTACTAAGCCTTTCATTGTATTTTACCTCCATTTAAACTTGGCATTCATATCTATTACATAAACAGAGGACTGCCCGAAAACACACCTATATTAACAGATAAGCTGAAATTATGCAACTCTTTTCGGGGGGTGTGTCGCAATTTTCACAAAAGAAATTTTCAACGCGTTTGCGCCGCCGTTTTAATTCAGCATCTTTTCTGCATTTTGCAATTTTTTCACCTGTGGTCACAATGCCCCTCCCTTATTTTTTATCCCTATACGACAAAGGAGAACAATTTACAGGTAACTATGAGTTTATATATGTAACTTGTGAATCGATTTTACGGAGAACTTAGCAATAGAACGCGTTTTCAATATGATTTATACGACCGCGAAAAACCTCTATGACGTCGAACCTGACGGTTGCCTCTATCTGACGGCCGTAAAAATAATATTCAGCCGACCTTATATATCTTTTCTGTCGGCTAAGGTCAACCGCTTCCGACGGCGCCCCGAACCCGTCCGTCAACCTCGTCTTTACCTCTATGAAGACAAACGCGCCGTCCTTTCGCGCTATTACGTCAACTTCGCCGCAGGGACATTCATAGTCCCTTTCCAAAATTTTATAGCCGGATTTTTTCAGATATCGGCAGGCAAGCTTTTCGCCCTTTGCCCCAAGCTTTTTATTATGCCGTTCCTCTACTGCCATTTTTTTGTAAAACTCCTGCGGTGAACGGGACAAAGCCCGAACTGCTTTATCGCGCCTATATGTACCGCCGTACCGTAGCCCTTGTGTTTTTCAAAGCCGTATTCGGGATAACAAACGGCGTATTCGTCCATAAGCTTATCCCTGTACACCTTCGCAACTATCGACGCCGCGCCTATCGAGTAACTCAACGCGTCGCCCTTTATAAGACTTGCCTGCGGAAGAGAAATATCAAGCGTCATATTTCCGTCGGTTATTACGAAATCGGGCCGTAGTTTCAACCCCTCTACGGCGTTTTTCATACACAGCTTAGTCGCTTCCAGAATATTTATTTCATCTATAATCCGCGGTTCGACTGCGCATATATTGCAGGCAATCGCCCTTTCGGTTATCGCTTCGGCAAGCTGTTCACGCTTTTTGGCGGATAACTTTTTGCTGTCGTCAACGCCCTCGACAATATCGTCGAGCGGCATTATGACAGCCGCGCAGACGACCGGCCCCGCAAGCGGACCGCGCCCCACTTCGTCAACGCCGCAAATGTATTTGCAACCCTGTGCGATTAACTTTCTCTCGTATTCAAGCTTATCCACGACCGAACACCTCTTTAACGACGTCAAACCCGTCAAGCGTAATTCTGCCGAGTCTGCCCTTTCTGAAATCGTCTATAACGGCGCGGATTGCGCGCTCGTAATCGCAGTCGCCGCCGCGCAGCAAAAAGCCCCTGCGCGTGCATACGGCTTCAAGCATTTCAAGGTTGGTGCCGCCCGTTATGCCGTACCGCTCTTCAAGGCGTTTGGGATATTTTTTATACAGCTCGCCCAAAAGTTCAAGCGTGATATCGTCCCAATCGAGTATATCGTCGTTGATACTCCCCACATACGCAAGGTGCAGCGCGAGGGCTTGATTTTCGCAAGAGGGCGGCATAGTGCCGGGCGTATCCAAAAGTTCGAACCCGTCAAGCCTTATCCACTGCTTGCCGCGCGTAACGCCTGCTTTGTTGCCCGTCACCGTCCGCTTAGAGCCTGCAAGCAAGTTGATAATCGTACTTTTGCCCGTGTTGGGAACGCCGACAACCAAGAAACGATAAATTTTAGAATAGCCTTTTGCAAGATTTCTTTCGCGCTTTTCAAAAACAAGTGCGTTTATTGCCCCTATAATATCCTTGCGCGAGCTTGCTATCGCCGCGTTTACCTTTACCGAGTTGGGGATAACTTTTAAAAAATTGTCGACGCGTTCGTCGGCAAGGTCGCATTTGTTGAGGATATACAAGACGGGTTTGCTGCCTGCAATTTTTCTCAATTTTTCATTAAAAGACGCCGCAGGACAGCGAGCGTCTAAAACGTAAATTATTCCGTCGGCAAGCGAAACTTCTTTTTCCATCATTCGCAGTGCCTTAGTCATATGACCCGGAAACCACTGTATTCTTTTCATAATTACCTTAAAGTAAATCGGGGCGTTTTGCCTCCGTCAATTTCCTGCTCTGTTCCCTGCGCCATTTGTCTATTTCGGCGTGATTCCCCGAAAGCAAAACTTCGGGAACGGACAGCCCGTTATACACCGCCGGACGGGTATACTGAGGATATTCAAGCCCGTGCTCGCCGAACGTTTCGTCAACGAGCGACTGCGTGGAAATCACCCCGTCAACGTAACGCGCCACCGCGTCGCACACCACCATTGCGGGAAGTTCGCCGCCCGTCAGAACGTAGTCGCCTATGGATATTTCCTCGTCGATAAAAAGGTCTATAACGCGTTGGTCAACACCCTCGTAATGTCCGCACAGAAGCACGATATGTCCGTAGTTCAAAAGTTGAAAAACCTTGTCTTGTTTAAAGGTTTGACCCTTTGGCGAAAGATAAATTCTGTGCGCCTTGTGTTCGGGGTCGACGGCGGTAATCGCAGCGCCTATGGGCTTAGGCATCATAACCATTCCGGCGCCGCCTCCGAACGGATAATCGTCGCACTTCAAGTGCTTGTCGTCGGCATAGTCGCGTATATTCACAACCTCGATTTCAAGCTTTCCGCCGCTTTGCGCCCTGCCTATTATGCTGTTTGAAAGGGGCGTAAACATTTCCGGAAAGAGGGTTAATACAGTTATCTTCAAAGCGAAACTTCCTTAAACCGCTTGCCGTTTACGGTTATTTTTTTTGCCTTTGTATCGACTTCGGCAATAACCCCGTCCGCCGCCGCAAAGGTTATTTTTTTATCGCCCTTTATAAGCGTAAATATATCGGTTCGGGCAGGAGTAACCTCTTCCACCGCGCCCAGAATATCGCCGCGCTCGGTAACTACGTTGCAGCCTATGAGGTCGGCAATATAGTATCTCCCGTCGGGAAGGTCGGGCATATCCTCGCGCAAAACTTCGACGCTCTTGCCGCGCAGCGTTTCGGCGGCGTTTCTGTCGGCTATGCCTTTAAGACCCAGATAAGCAAATTCACCCTGTGCGCGTACGGACAAGACGGAGTAATCTACTCCGTCTATAAGTACGTTTTTAAAATCCGTAAGGTCGTCCGCGCTGTCGGTCATCGCCTTAACCTTGACTTCGCCGCGTATACCCTGCGGTTTTAATATTGTTGCTATCGTTATTCTATCGTCAGGCATAACGTGAATTACTCTTTTTCTTTAATCTCGATGACGTAGCGTTTGCTCTCACGGGGAGTCGCGCTTTTGACAAGCGTTCTCAGCGCCTTTGCAATTTTGCCCTGCTTGCCGATAACTTTTCCCATATCGGAATCGTTGAGAAGAACGGTCACTTCGATAGCGTTTTCCTTTTCTTCTACTTTGTACTCAACCTCGTCCTTTTTCTCGGCAAAGGTATTGACGATATATTTAATCAGGTCTAACATTTTTTACCTCATATCTTAAACTTTGAAAATGCGGACAAAGCAACCGCGCAAAACGCTATGTCAGCGCCGCTATGCGCCGCATATCATAAGTTTAATCAGTCTTTCTTTTTCTTTTTGTCGTTGGTCTTGGGTGCGGAAAGCTTTTTGGGCTGTTCCATCGCGCCTGCCTTTACGAGATAGTTTTTTACGGTTTCGGTGGGCTGTACGCCCTTTGCAAGCCACGCCTTTGCCTTTTCAACGTCGATGTTGATTTCCGCAGGGGTCTTTAAAGGGTCAACATAACCGATTTTGTCGATATATTCGCCCGACTGAGCTTTTCTCGAATCGATTACCACTACTCTGTAGAAAGGGGATTTCTTGTCGCCCATTCTCGTAAGTCTCATTTTTACTGCCATTTTTCTTTTCTCCTATATATAAAAAATTTATTTGTTATTGATATTTCGGGGTATACGCTTTTCGTGAAACCGTTTAGAACGGCAAGCGTCTTTTTCCGCCTTTCAACTGCTTCATAACCTGCTTGGTCTGCTCGAACTGTTTTAAAAGCTGGTTGATTTCCTGCACGCTCGTTCCGCTGCCCAAAGCTATGCGCTTTTTGCGCGAAGAGTTTATTATCGCCGGCTCGGCGCGTTCGCGCTTCGTCATCGAAAGGATAATCGCTTTAGTGCGTTCTATCCTGTTCTCGTCTATGTCCTCCGCCTTGACCTTTCCGCCGACGCCGGGCATCATCGCAAGCACCGCCTGCGCGCCGCCCATCTTCTTCATACTTTCAAACTGAACAAGATAATCTTCCAGAGTAAAGGTGTTTTCGAACATCTTTTTCTGCAACGCCTTGGCCTGCTCCTCGGAAACAGCCTCCTGCGCCTTTTCTATCAGCGTCAGCACGTCGCCCATACCGAGTATGCGCGAGGCCATTCTGTCGGGATAAAACGGCTCTAAATCCGTAAGCTTTTCGCCCACGCCGACAAACTTGATAGGTTTGCCCGTAACCGCCTTTATAGATAGGCACGCGCCGCCGCGCGTATCGCCGTCGAGCTTGGTCAGTATAACGCCCGTAACTTCAAGCCGTTCGTTAAACGTCTTTGCAACGTTGACCGCAACCTGACCCATCATACTGTCGACCGTCAAAAGAATTTCCGCCACGTCGACGCCCTTTTTGATATTTTCAAGTTCCTGCATCAGCGCCTCGTCGATTTCAAGGCGGCCTGCGGTATCGATAATAACGGTGTCAAAACCCATCGATTTTGCGTGCTCTATTGCCTGCTGAGCCGTCTTAACGGGGCTCTGCGTACCCTTTTCAAACACTTCCGCGCCTGCGTTTTTGCCGACGACTTTAAGCTGATTTATCGCCGCCGGACGGTAAATGTCGCACGCAACCAAAAGCGGCTTTTTGCCGTTCTTTTTAAGGTGCACGGCAAGCTTTCCGCAAAGCGTCGTTTTACCTGCGCCCTGAAGTCCGCACATCATAATGACCGTGGGCGGCTTAGGCGACACGTTAAGTTTTTGGTTTGACGAACCCATCAAAGCGATAAGCTCGTCGTTGACTATTTTTATTACCTGCTGGGCAGGGTTAAGGCTTTTTAAAATTTCCTGTCCGACGGCTTTTTCGGAAACGTCGGAGCAGAACTGCTTTGCAACCTTGACGTTGACGTCGGCTTCCAGAAGCGCGACGCGGACCTCGCGCATCGCCGTTTTTATTTCAAACTCGGTCAATTTTCCGCGCTTGGTCAGTTTTGAAAATATATGGTTTAATCTTTCGGACAGTGACGAAAACGCGCCCATAATTAACCTCTTTTAATAATTTTTTTAAGCTCGCACACCTCGGCGGTATGCTCGGGGTGGGCTTCGGCAAACGAATCCGCCCACTTTTCAACGTCCGCACCCGACTTTTGCAGCCTTTGTAAAACGTGAAGTTTGCCCTCGTAATCTTCAAGCTGAGCCTTGCAGCCTTTAAGACACTCGGACACAGCCTGACGGCTGATGCCCTTTTCTTTGGCTATTTCGGATACGGTCAAATCGAGATTGAAATATAAATTTGTAATTTCCTGTTGGGTTTCGGTCAGCAGCCCCGAATAGGCGTCCCAAAGCCCGATAAAAGAAAACTTATCCATTAAACGGCAAAATTATAATTCATTACTTCGATTTTGTCAAGTATTTTTACTTGACTTGACCGGTGTTTTTTTATGTAAATCAAACATTAATATTTACTTTTTCACATAAATCGGCGCATTACGGCACAAAAGGAGTTTAGCGTTGACTTGACGCGCGTATTGTGATATTATAAATTTACGGCTGTATTCGGCAGCATAAGGGAGCAAAATTATGCAAAAAGAAGTTGACGGCGTTGTTTACGATACGCTAAAATCAACGGTTGATAAAAAATTCACCTACGGTGTTCCCGGCGACCCCTGCGGCTATGAAGAGACTTTATATATAACGAGCGACGGTAAATATTTTGTATACACCTACGGCGGACAATCTTCCAAATACACTTGCGAGAATATCATCCCTATAAATCGCGAGGACGTCAAAGGTTGGATATTATCACACTGAAAAACGCGCGGTTGCATATCAACCGCGCGTTTTATTTACGTTTTATTTAATTGTTTTCTTCTCCGACGGCAGTTTCCGCCGAAGAAACTTCGTCAATGGTTATCTGTTTGGCCTCACCGCCTCCGCCGTTTGCGGATTTTCCGTATAACACTTTTAAAAGTATCGGGGTAAGAACCGACGACACGAGTATTAAAAGCACGGTCATAATCATAAACTGTTCGTGCAGTCCGGCGCTGAGCGCGGTAGCCGTGACAATCAACGCAACCTCGCCGCGCGCCATCATTCCGACGCCTGCAATTCCGCTTTCGCGCCAGCTGTATTTAAAGACCTTTGCAACCGCTCCGCAGCCTATTATCTTTCCGATAATGCCCATTAACACGGCAAGGAACGCAAACAGGAAAATCATTCCGTTGAGCCCCAGAAACGATATATTGCTTATGCCAATGTTTGCAAAGAACACCGGCCCGAACATAGTATAGGCGTTTACCTCTATTTTGCTGTCGGTGTACTCGCTTACGCGGTGCGATGTTGAAAGAACTACGCCTGCAAGGAATGCGCCGGTAATATCTGCAACGCCGAAGACTTCTTCCGCAAGCCAGGAATAGAAAAAGCATACTACGAGCGAGAAGATAGGAATACGGTGCGTAGACGGCCACTTTTTGTCAAGCCATTTGAAAAGATATGAAACGCCGATGCCCAAGCCTATCGCCACGATAAAGAACGCGATTATCATTATAAGCGTTCCCCACCACTGCGCCTTGAACCAGGCAAAACCCGTAAGTCCGCTTGCGTCGCCTGCCTTAGCTATACCCGTAACCACGGACAGCACAACTATGCCGATAACGTCGTCGATAATAGCCGCCGAAACAATAGTAGTGCCGAGTTTGGTGCTTATTTTTCCAAGCTCTTTCAAAACCGATACGGTTATCGCAACCGAAGTAGCCGTTAAAATTGTACCGATAAAAATGCAGTTATAAATGTTTTCGGTTCCCAGTCCGAGATTTGAAAAAGGCAGTGAAATAAGGATGCCCAAAACCATAGGAACGGCTACGCCTACACAGGCAATAAGCGTTGCGGCAAGCCCCGTCTTTTTAAGTTCGCCGAGGTTGGTTTCAAGCCCTGTTGAGAACATCAGCAGCAACACGCCTATTTTTGAGAAAATAGCAAGTCCGTCCGTTCCCATCGAGAACGCGCCGCCCTCTCCCGTTCCGTTCAAAAGGAACAACGCTTTGTAACTTGCTTCGCTGCCGGGCTTATTCAGTCCTATAAGCGAAAAACCGCACAGCTCGCCGAATATGGCAGGGCCTACTATTATGCCTGCAATGATGTAACCCAATACCTGCGGAAGACCTATACGCCTGAATACCAAACCCAAAACTTTGGTAAACAGCAGGATAATTGCAAGTATGATTACGAATCCCAGTCCGCTGTCAATGTTAAATACTCCTTCAACCATAACCATCTCCTGTAAAAATATTTTAACTCAAACATTATATGCCAATTTTATAATAATGTTAAGCAATTTGCGCCATAAAAAAATTTTTAAAAATTTTTTTTGCAAAGGTATTGACAAACGAAAAATCTATGCTATAATAAAGGTACAAAAAGAAAATAACTTACAGAAAATGTTAGACGTCAACATTAATAAGGGGAGTAAGCTATTATGAAATATAAGTAGCCGCGAAAGCGGGTCAAGGCATTTTTGGCGGCGTTAAGCCGCAAAAGGAAATACTACGGATAGCATATTGCAGGAGGTAAGTAAAATGATTTACTTTGCTCACGTAATAGAAGGAAAAGGTAGGTAAACTCCGATGTACTTTGCAGAGGTTGAAATCTGACCCCGAAAACGGTATATTTTAAGCAGCTTTTAAGTTGCGCAAAAGAAAGCTGCAAGGTTTTTTAACCGCTTACGCCATTGTGCGCCGATAACGGAAATGATTTCGTAAAACTTAATAATTTGCAGATAAATTCCCTCCGTGCGGTTGCGCGGAGGGGTATTTCATTTGTGTGCGTAAGTAAAAAAGACGGCTTTTGCCGTCTTTTTTACTATTCTTCGATTTAACTTTTCACGATATCGCCGTCAATGCAGTGAATTGTATATTTACCGGTGTCTTTATCCCAGCTTGCGCCTTTGCTTATTGCCGTCCACTGCGCCTTTGTTCCCTCGAAATTAATCGAAGTGAGTGCAGAGCTGTTCATGAACGCATAAGAACCGATACTTGTCACGCTTACGGGGATAGTTATACTTTCAAGCGCACTGCAAGAACCGAACGCGTTGCCGCTTATGCTCTTCACTCCGTCGGGGATATTTACTTTTTTAAGCGCACGGCACATGTAGAACGCATAATCGTTGATAGCCGTCACGGTTTCGGGAAGAGTTACGGTTTTAAGCCAAATGCTGCGGTTAAACGCATTTATGTCGATAGTCGTCACTCCGTCGGGAACCGTAAACGAGATTATTTTTTTGTTTATAGGGAATCTTACTAACGTCTTTCCGTCTTTACTGTATAAGATTCCGTCTACACTTTTATATGCCGTGTTGTTTTCGTTTACGAAAATATTTTCACGTTTGCTGCAATCGCCGAATGCGGCTGCACCGATTTCGGTCACGCTTTCGGGAATTGTTATACTTTTAAGACTGTCGCAACCGTTGAACGCCGTGCCTGAAATTTCAGAAACAACGTATTCCTCACCTTTATAGGTTATCTTTGCCGGAATTATAATATTTCCGCCAACGTAATCATTCTGCTCCAAAACCTCGGCAACGCCTGACGCCAGCGAATACCTTATTCCGTCGACCACCGTATACGCAAGACCATTGTCATCCTTGTCGTTTTGTTTGCAGTTCCAGACTACGGGGAAGCCTATGCCGATAAGGTCGTCCCACTTATCGTGCCAGCCTTCGGGCTTGCTTGCCGCTTCGCAATACACCGTTAACTCGTTGTTATTAAAAATTTTTTCACCGACGCTGGTTACGCTTTCGGGAATAAGCAAACTTACAAGCCTGTCGCAACCGTTGAACGCTTTGGCTTTAATGCCCGTAACGGGATATTCCGCGTCTTTATAGGTCACTACCGAAGGAATAACCACTTGCGTTGCATTGTCTGCACAGCTTATCACGGTAGCCGCGCCGTCTTTAAGCTCGAATTTAACACCGCCAACCGCCGTATATTTACAACCGTTTTCGTCCTCGTCGTTTTGCGTGCCGTTCCATACCACAATGCATCCGCCGTTCCAAGTTGCACCCCAGCTTTCGGGCTTGCTTGCGGCGTCACAATATACAGTAAGCGCGTGACTATACTTAAAAGCGTCGTTTCCGATAATCGTCACACTGTCGGGAATGGTTATACTTGTAAGCGAGCTGCAGCTTGCAAACGCACCTTGACTTATTTTAGTTACGCTTTCTGGAATAATAAAGTCAGTAAGCGAACTGCATCCGTTAAACAAATAATCTCCGATAACCGTTATGCCGTCGGGGAGGGTTATGCTTGTTAGCGAGCTGCAGTTTGCAAACGCGCTGTTACCGATACTCGTCACATTGTCGGGAATGGTTATGCTTGTAAGCGAGCTGCAATACTCAAAAGCGCCGTATTCGATACTTGTCACACTGTCGGGAATGGTTATGCTTGTAAGCGAGCTGCACCTTGCAAACGCGCTGCTACCGATACTTGTCACACTGTCGGGAATTGTTATGCTTGTAAGCGAGCTGCAACTTTTAAACGCACTTTCTTCGATGACCGTCACCCCGTCGGGAATAGTTATGCTTTCAAGCGCATAACAGTTGCTAAAAGCCGCGCGCCCTATTGTTTTCAGGCTTTGAGGGAGCGTAACGCCGACAATGCCGTCAATATAGCTGAAAGCGTAGCCGCCTATCTTTGTAACTCCTTCGGGAACGACCACGTCGCCCTTTACTTTGTTGCCGCCGATATACAGCGAATAGAAGCCGTTCTTTACCACTCCGGAATTTTCCAAGTCACACCATTGACTCAGTGTGCCGCCGTAATACACTGCCACGTCGTCAGTACCCGAAACAATGTCGTGTCCTATTTTTTTAACACTTTGAGGAATTGTCAGGCTTGTAATTCCCTCGTACGCAAACGCATAATTAACTATGCTTTTCACGCCGTCGGGAACAACCACGTCGCCCATCACACGCTCTCCGCCGATATAAAGCTTACAATTCTGCACGTCAAAGCCGGCGCCCCGTATTGCGCACCAACCCTGCAAATCGCCGTTATATCTGATTTCTTTTAACTTTGTACAGCCGTCGACGATATAGCCGCCGTTATCGGTAAATCCTCTGCCGAGCGTCAGACTGCCAAGCGAAGTGCAATTACTGAACGCACCGTTGCCGATTTCCGTTATTCCGTCGCTTACGGTAACGGACTTAATGAACTTGCAGCCGGCAAACGCACTGCCTTTTACACTTTTGACGGGCTTTTTATTGTACTCGTCGGGGATAAAAATATCCTCGTCCTTTGCACTGCCTATTCCTGTTACGATATAATAATCGCCCCTTTGATAATACGTATATTCAAGCCCTTCGGTCCGCCTTGAACCGCATACCGTACACTCACCGTTTTCATATTTATGGAACAGTCTGCCGTCCGCTTTTTCACGGGTATCGGTCGCTTCGCAATGCTG
This sequence comes from uncultured Christensenella sp., assembly GCA_910578655.1. GTDB lineage: Bacteria > Bacillota > Clostridia > Christensenellales > Borkfalkiaceae > Coproplasma. The sequence continues at coordinate 3,639 of CAJTQE010000005.1, read as the reverse complement.
ACATTTAGCGGTTTCCGTACCGTTTTCAATACAGGTCGCGTTGCCGTCCGCAACGTACTCGCCGTAAGTATGTCTGCCCGTCGCGGTATTCTCCGCCTCAACTGTATCGGTTGCGTCGCAATGCTGACAACTTCCGGTTTTCGTGCCGTTTTTTACGCAGGTCGCGTCATCATTATAGATATAGTTTACAAAGTTATGTACGCCCGTTGCCGTATTCGGTATCACGCGCACGTCCCTGTCGTTACAAACGGAACAAACTGCGGTTTCCGTGCCGTTATCCACACAGGTTGCGTTATTATCGGCAGTATAAGCCCCGTAAGAATGAGCGCCGTAATCGCCGTATTCGAAAACATCCGTGCCGGCTTCGCCGCACTCGCAGGAATAGTAATACTGCGCTCTGTCGGTACAGCTCGCCGGTGCTGCCAGATAATTTTCTTCGGCTATATCTCTGTTATAAACGTGAGTATGCCCTCCCCCGGTCTCCCCGCCGAAACAAGCGGTTAAACCCACCGCCGCACCGGCAGAGCCAAGCAAGGCGCATACCAATAACAATTTATTTTTCATTTATCACCCTCCGGAAATGAAATTTTTCACAACTAAATTTTAACACTAGGAAGTTCAAAAATCAAGTAATTTTTTTAGTAATTTATTGACAGCGCGTATAATGTATATTATAATATATTCAATAAAATTTAATACCGTCGGGGGTGCCCGCCTATACGGAGCAGATTTGTCCGCAACAGCTCGCGCAGATACGAGCAGGTCGCGGAGCGCGCGGCTTTTGCGAGGGAGCTTACAATGAAGTAAGTGACCGAAACAAAAACGTAAGCGCGACAATGAGATGCGAAGTATATGGACGAGCTGAGATTATACCCTTTGAATCGGCAACGTAATTGTTGAGCGATAGGCAAAGAGATTTTTTCGGCATTCCTTTTATGGGAGTGTCTTTTATTTTTCGGCGGTAGAAGGAGGAATTTTGTTTCACTTTTCACTTTTATCGTCGTTTATCGACGCAACCGACGACGGCTATCTCTACGAGGACGTTTGGACGGAATACGCGAAAGAACTTCTCTCGTCGGTATTTATGTACGCCGCCATCGCGCTTGCCGTTCTTCTTATCGGCATAGGCATTTTCGTCAGATACAAAAATGCGGAAAAGCTTTCCGCATTTGTAAAAACCGCGGCTGCGCTTGCAATCGGATTTGTTGTTACCGTAATCGTTGCTATGCTTGCGTTGGAATTTGCGCACATGGCCGAAAAAGGTTATACTGAATACGATAAACTTTTAGGGCTGGTACTCGTCCCCTCCATTATATTGGGCGGAGTTGCCGTACTCGGAATAGCGGCAAGCTATATAGCAAGCCTTTTCAACCGCAAAGCCTTTAAAATTACGCTTATTTCGGTTGCGGGAACATTCTGCGCGGCACTTATCGCGCTTATCGTATGTCTTGCGGTATACTTTGCTTCGGGCGCGGCGGAAGAAAACAACGGCGCAACAATCACCCCTACGGAAAACGCAGTATTGTACGTCTGCGCAGCCGCAATAGTACTTGCAATCGCCGCCGTCGCTTTCGTATTCGGCAGAAACGAAAAAAACGGGTTTGATTCAAAGTCGATAGCATACGCTGCGGTATGTATCGCATCAAGCTTTGCACTTTCATACATAAAACTATGGTCAATGCCTCAGGGCGGATCACTCACCCTTGCCTCTCTGCTTCCGCTTATGATTTATTCATATATGTTCGGCGTCAGAAAGGGCGTACTTGCAGGACTTGTGTACGGCATACTGCAAGCCGTTCAGGACCCTTGGCTGATACACCCCGCGCAGTTCCTTTTAGACTATCCCGTAGCGTTTGCAGGAATAGGCATTGCCGGCATATTTACCAAAATCAAAAAACTCGATAAGCTCCCCCAAGTGCAGTTCGCGCTTGGCGCGGTTATTGCGTCTGTTCTGAGATTTGCCAGCCACGTTCTTTCGGGCGTGTTCGCATTCTCCGAATATTCAAAACTTGACAACGTTTGGCTTTACAGTCTGGGCTACAACTCTTATGTATTTGTCGACGTCATAATCGTAATAGTCGTAGGCGTGCTGATGTTCTCAGTCAAGTCGTTCAACAAGCAAATCAAGACCATACAGGCAGTTGCTTTAAAGCAAGAGAAAACCGCACCCGAACACCCCGACGATAATGCCGAAGCTTAATAAAGAAGTAACCGCCCGGGCGCGTACGCAGGCGGCAAAAACCTTTGGCTGTACAGCACGGCATACAACCGTTACGTATTCGTCGGTATTGCGACAGTCGTCGCTGTGGGCGTTATCATTCTTTCGTCCAAAACCTTTGTAAAACGAATTGCGCAATACGCTAACGTAAAAAAATCAACCGAAAAAAACGGATACCCGATCAGGTATCCGTTTTTATGTTAATGTATCCGTTTTTATGTTAATGAAGTTAAGTTTCAACGCCGTTTACAACGTTCCAATCTTGCATATGTCCCGTGCCGACCATTACGGCAAGACTGTAAGTTTCGTTTGCGTCGTTAACGCCTTTCTGCCAACCGGCGTCTTTTTGTATTGCGTCCCACTGCGCTCTTGTTCCGTAGAAATCAAAATGCATACCGATAGTTCCGCTACCGACGTCGCGGCTGAAAGTTTCCGCAAAAAATACGGTTACTTTTATGCCTGCTTCAATGCGTACTTTTACAAGTCCGGTACGCAAAAACGCGCCTTTCCCTACGTTTTCAACGCTTGCACCAAGCGTAACGTCCTCAAGCTCATCACAGCCCTCAAAAGCATACTCGCCTATAATTGCGGCATGGACAACCGCCACCCGAATATTTGAGTCGGCAAACGCTCTTGCGCCTATCTCGTCGATGGTTGCAGGCAGTGTTACGTTAAGACCGTTAATCAATTGCGCATTCCAACCAAAGAAAGCTCCGTCACCGATTATTTTCAAGCTTGCAGGGAAATTAATTTCATTCAATTTAGTATCCCTGAAAGAGTCTTTTTCAATTCTTACAATCGTTTCGGGAAGCTGCACCGTAACAATATCCCACTCGCCCGTGAACGCAGACTCGCCTATCGCAACTACTGTATAATTGACGCCGCCGATAGTCACGTTTGCAGGAATTACCACGTTTGCAACGGGGTCTCCGGCAAAGCCGAGAACGGTTGCCGTGTTTGCGCGCGCAACGGTGTTGATTGCATATCTAAACAGTCCGACTTCGGTGCCGACGTCGTGTTTACACTCTGTGCAAACGCCTTTTACAAAATTATGTTCTTCCGTCTGTTTACGGTTGCAGTACTTGCAGGTCAATTCGTGACTTACCGCATTAATTGATTTAATCCTGTATTCGTGCGCGTTTGGCGATACGGGAATACTTTCTGTTTTGGTATGTTTACAAACTCCGCAGGTAAAAGTTTTTTCACCCTCTTCTTTGCAGTTCGCTTGTTTGGTAATAGTTCCGGCATCCCAATTATGCGGCGTCACGTTTGTTTTTGCTCCGCAAGCACACTCTTGCCAGTGAGCGCTTGCGTCGCACTTGTTTAACGTGTATGTATGCGTGTGCGGAACGTAATTCGGGTCTGCCGCGCCGCAAATGCAGGTGCCGTCAACGTAAATGTGCTTGCCCGTCGCAGGGGTC
>CAJTQE010000004.1:16877-43734 GCA_910578655.1 uncultured Christensenella sp. | reverse complement strand
AGCGAAAAAGGAACTCGAATTGCCATCAGCGATGTAGCCGTTGGCGTAATGTTCCTTCGATCGGCTCTTTTAGGAGCTTTCATCAATGTACAAATCAATACGAAAAGTATGAAAATAATATTCATCGGTTTCCTCGTTGTACTCCCAAGCCGAACCGCCGAATACGGAAGTTATATTCGGGTACGGCTTACTACTCCAAATATAGTAATCGTGATAAGGATTATCTTTTGACTTCCTTGCTTCTTTAAACCATTTATGTTCAGAAGAAGTATGATTGCCGACAAAATCCATTATAAGTTTAATTCCGCGCTCATGCAATTTGGAAATCATTTCTTTCCAATCGTCAAGCGTTCCAAATTCGTCCATAATGTCACGATAATCCGAAATGTCGTAACCATTGTCGCAATTAGGGCTTTTATAGCAAGGCGAAAGCCAAACAGCGTTTATGCCAAGTTCGACAAAATGGTCAATCTTTGAAATTATTCCTTGTAAATCACCTATCCCGTCACTATTTGAATCTTTAAAGCTGCGGGGATATACCTGATATACCACCCAATCAAGAAAGCGTTCATTTTTCAACATTTCGACACCTGAATACAATAAATCCCACGCAATCTACGCGCGGGATACCGTTATTACAATGTTTTTTTTCTTGCCACCGCAATTCTTATTTTTCTATTACCGCTGTTTTCATTAACCTTAGTTTCACAAGAGTTATCAGCCGCCTTTTCAGAAACAATTTCAATATCCATTCCATTTGCCTGCATAAATTTCACGTAAGCAACTGCGCAGGGATATTTCTGCTCCTTATCGCACCCATCACAAAAAGGTGCGTAAGACCCACACAATTCGTAACCGCCGATTAATTGATTTTTATATTTATCGGCATCAATTAGGCGTTGTAATTTTTCAAGATGCTCGGTTTCGAGAACTCGCGGAAAAGTGTTCAAAAGTTGTAAAGGCGTTTGATTATCCCACATAGCATTTTCTCCTTACAAGTAATTTTATTATACAAGATATTTATAAAAATTTCAAGTATTATAATTATAATTCTTCAAAAGAAAGTGAAGAAAGTATTTCTTCGTATTTGCTTTTGGCAAACGAAATGTCTTCAGGAGAAGTAATAGCGGCAGTGCCTGCAGCTACGCCGCACCGCAAAATTTCCGACAAAGAACCGCCCCTGACAAGCGCATAAGTTGCGGCGGCAACCATTCCTCCGCCTGCACCCAAGGTGGAATTTTTGGCAACATTGATGCTTTTACAATGATAGCTGCTAATTCCATCGGTAATAATCGCGCCCTGTTTGCCAAGCGACACTAAAACGATTTCAGATCCCATTGACAAAATTTCGCGGCAGCCAGATAAAATATCTTCAATTGAAGTCAATTTCTTTTTTAAAGTTTTTTCAAGCTCATCAAGGTTGGGTTTGACAAGTTTGACTCCGCATTTTAAAGCTTGCAAAAGGCACTCGCCGTCTGCATCGACTATCCTCGGCACGGAATGCGGAACGACGGATAAAATTTTATTGTAATAGTCCGCCTTTACTCCTTTAGGTAAAGCACCGGAGACAACAACCGCTTCGCAGCTTTCCGAATACTGCGAAATCAAAGTTAGCAGTTCTTTCTGCTTTTCTGCCGTTATTTCCGAATTCGTATCGCTTATTTCTGTAAGCATTGAACGTCGGTCTACTATTTTATAATTTTCACCGACTCTGCCTTTATTCCACACAAACCTATACGAAACTCCTGCACGGTGCAGCTCGTGCTCAAACTGAGTTCCGTTATCTTCGTACATAAAACCCGTTGCAAAAACGTTTGCATTCAAATGCGCAAGTCCTATCGCAATATTTATTGCATTGCCTGTATAGTAAGTTTTTTTTCTTTTAATTTTGTTTGCTTTTCCGACACCTAAACTGTCAACTTCCATATTAACGTCAATACTCGGGCTAAGACAAACTGTTAAAATCATTTTCAATCTCCCAAAATTACTACAAGCAAAAAGCCGCTTTTTTTAAGCGGCTATTTAATTACATTGAAATCATTTGTAACGTTTCATAAAGTTCATAATTGAATTTCTTCTTCATGCTGACGGCTTCTATAATATCCATATCGATTATTTCGTTTTTATGAATTCCGACTACTCTGTTGCCAATGCCTTCTTTAAGCAACCTGACGGCCTTGTTGCCAAACTGGGCCGCAAGCATTCTGTCTGCCATTGTAGGAGAACCGCCGCGCTGAATATGCCCTATTGTCGTAGGACGAACAGAATAAGTAGTAACTGACTGCAGTTTTTTTGCAAATTCTTCCGCCGTGCAAACACCCTCTGCAACTACGATAATATTTGAGTGTTTTCCGTTAGCCCTTGAACGGTTAATTTTCATAACTATGTCGTCAAGGTCAAACACAACCTCAGGGACAACAATTATCTCTGCGCCGCTTGCAATGCCTGCATACAGCGCTATGTCTCCGCATCGTCTGCCCATTACCTCCACTACCGAAATTCTTTCGTGAGAGGTCATTGTATCGCGCAGCTTATTTATTACGTCGATACAAGTATTTACGGCAGTATCAAAACCGAGTGTATAATCGGTATATTCCAAATCGTTATCAATGGTACCGGGTATTCCTATCGTAGGTATTCCATACCCTTCGGTAAGGCATTTCGCGCCTCTGAACGAGCCATCGCCGCCGATAACAACAAGTCCCTCGATGCCGCGAGTTTCAAGGGTCTTTACCGCCTTCTGCTGTCCGGCTTTGGTCAGCATTTCAAGACATCTTGCGGTTCTCAACTTTGTTCCGCCGCGCTGCACGATGTCGGAAACCGAACGCATTTCCAACTGAAGCATATCGTCGTCGATAAGCCCCTGATAACCGCGTTCAATTCCATAAACTTCGATGCCGTAATATATGGCTGTGCGCACCACCGCCCTAATACACGCATTCATACCGGGAGCATCGCCGCCGCTTGTCAGCAAGCCAATTCTTTTCATAAAATAATCCTCCGCTTGATTACGACGTTCTCGCAAGCCCCCTTCCGCTGCGCTGAACAAAACACACCATTTCCAATTTTATTATATCATAGCAAATTTAAAATTACAACAAATTTTTACAATATTTTAATTAATTATCTTCTACGTATTTTATATCTTCCAGCTCGATAAACGCACAAAGTTCAGCAAGTAAACCTCTGCAATAATTTACCCCGGCAGGAAGCATATATCGCTCATTACCCCTTACGATTTTACAAATCGTATCGCCCTCGTAATTAGACAGCATATTTACAAACTCGTCAAAACTGTCATCGTCAAGTTTTTTTGCATTCAGCCACAACGTTGCTTTCTTTGTTTTCATTACTTCCTGCGGCTTATCTGCGCCCTCTTCCAAAGAGACGATATCGTCAACGATTAGGGATATCCCTTTTTCCGCGTCGACGTCAAGCTTACCTTTAACTTTTACTATTTTATCGTTTGCAATTTCACTTTTAAATTTCTCATAAACGGCAGGAAAGCATACGCAATCCAAATTCCCGTAAACGTCTTCAAGAGTAATGAAAGCCATCGAACTGCCCGTTCTTTTCGTAGTCGTACGCCTAAACGAAGCTATTATACCTGCCATAGTAATACGCATTCCGTCAGAAATACTGTTAAACGTACGATTTCCGTCCTCATCCTCAACATAATCCTCGAACAGCGAACAATTAAAGTTGCAGTCCGGAATTGTATTCATATACTTCTCGAAAGGGTGTCCACTGACATAAACGCCCAAAACCTGCTTTTCTTTGGATAATTTTTCATTGAGTTCGTATTCGGGAATATCCGGATATGATACGTCCAGTTTTTCATCTTCTATTACGTCACCAAACAAGCTCATTTGCGCACTTGATTTTTGCTTGCTTATCGACTTGGCTCTGCTGCAAAGCTGCTCGTAAACGGCAGCAAGACGCGAACGGCAGACGCCCATTTCATCGAATGCTCCCGCAAATATAAGCCCCTCCACTAACCTTGAATTCAAATTATCTATACATCTTGAAATGAAATCGGGAAAGCTTTTAAAACTGCCGTGCTCTTCACGTTCTGCTATAATGGAATCAATAACGGTTTGACCCGCACCTTTTAAAGCAGATAAACCGAAGCGAACACCATCGTTCTCTACGGCAAAAACCGTTTTGCTCTTATTTATATCGGGCGGCAAAACTTTGTATCCCTTTTCCTTTAAGTATATGACGTATTTAGTGATTTCGTCTATTTTATTGAGTCTGTTGTTTAAAAGTGCGCAAATAAATTCTTTACAATAATATTTTTTAAGCCAAGCTGTCTGATACGCAAGAACGGCATAGGCGGCAGCGTGCGACTTATTAAATGCGTATGACGCAAATCCTTCCATATCAGCAAAAATTTTGTTTGCAATTTCGGGCGCTATACCGTTTTGTACACAGCCGTCAATTTTTGTACCGTTGATATCACTGACTCCGCCGTTTATAAACTTTTCTTTTTGCGCCATCAGCGTCTTTTTGTCTTTTTTTCCCATTGCACGGCGGACCAAGTCCGCCTCGCCAAGCGAAAAACCTGCAAGGAACTGGAATATCTGCATAACCTGCTCCTGATAGACAGGTATCCCGTAAGTTACCTTTAAAATCTGTTCTTCAGCCTCACAGTCATAAGATATTTTTTCCACACCGTGCTTTCTGTTACAGAACGAATCTATAAACTTCATAGGACCGGGACGATACAAAGATACTCCTGCAATAAGGTCTTCGAGACAGTCCGGTTTAAGCGTTTTCATAAACCTCTTCATTCCGCCTGCTTCAAGCTGGAACACGCCGTCGGTATCGCCGTCGGAAATAAGCGAATACGCCCCTGCATCCGCATATCCTATCTTAACAAAATCAATTTCTTTGCCGTAGTTCTCTTTGATGTAATCGACGCACTTTTTAATATCTGTAAGAGTGACCAGCGCAAGGAAGTCCATTTTTAACATTCCAAGCGATTCTATTTCCTTAGCCACATATTGCGTCGTAATATCGTCGCCGTTACGCGAAAGCGGAACGTTGTCTGCAATTCTCTTCTGACAAATAACGACGCCCGCTGCGTGGATACCGGTTTGACGAGGCATTCCCTCTATTTTCAAAGCCATATCTATTACGCGTTTAAGCGTATCGTCAGTGTCATATATTTCGCAAAACTCACTGTTTTTGGCAGCCTTCAATTCATTTAACTTGTTTTCAAGGTCCGCTTTTTTATCCTCGTCGGTTTCTGCGTCAAACTTCCTCTTTGCCCCGTCAATCCGCCTACCGAGCAAATCGCCCATCGAAGTTTTGCCGTCCATTATTTTTGTCAGTCTGTCGGTTTCGGAATAAGGAACGCGCATAACTCTGCCAACGTCTTTAATAGAGTTCTTTGCTGCCATCGTTCCGAAAGTTACTATTTGACAAACGTTTTCCTTACCGTATTTACGACGGACGTACTCTATCGTTTCCTCACGCCTGTCAGTACAAAAGTCAATATCAAAGTCCGGCATAGAAACGCGATCCGGGTTCAAAAAACGCTCGAACAGCAAATCGTATTGCAAAGGCTCAACGTCGGTTATCCCTATCGAATAGGCAACTATTGAACTAACGCCCGAACCTCTCCCCGGTCCTACGGGTATGCCGTTCTCTTTTGACCAATTAATAAAGTCCCATACTACGAGATAATAATCGGCATAGCCCATTCCGCAAATTATACCGAGTTCATATTCCGCCCTGTCGAGTTCTCTTTTAGTCGGTGTACCGTAGCGCATTTTAAGCCCTTCGTCCGTCAACTTGCGCAAATACTGTTCCGAAGTGCTGCCGTCGGGAGGCGTATACGTCGGTATCAGAGTATTATCCTTTTCAGGAACACCCTTTTTGTTGAGATTAAAAGCAGGCTCAGTCACTTTATCGGCTATGACGCGCGAATTTGAAATCGCCTTCGGAAAATTTTTAAAAAGTTCCGCCATTTCATCGCCCGATTTAAAATAGAACTGGTTTGTTGAAAATTTCATTCTTTTGGGGTCGTCAAGCTGCTTTTTCATCTGAATACACATCAAGACATCCTGCATTTCCGCATCTTCTTTCGACAGGTAATGCACATCGTTCGTGGCAACAAGCTCAACCTCTATTTCATTTGCAAGCTTTATAAGGAGCGGTAAAACACGTTTTTCATCCTCTAAGCCGTGATCTTGAATTTCAATGTAAAAATCGTCCTTGAACACATCTTTTAAATACCGTGCAAGTTCTTTCGCCCCTTCGTAATCACCTGCAAGCAGTCTTTTGGGTATACCGCCGGCAAGACACGCTGAAAGACATATTAACCCGTCGCTATGTTCTTTTAAAACCTTATAATCTATTTTTGGCTTATAATAAAACCCGTCGACAAAAGCCATAGAATCCAACTGCACAAGGTTTTTATATCCTATTCTGTTTTTGGCAAGTAAAATTAAATGTTCCGCTGTATTACTCGACTTGTCGTTCATATCGTTGGTTACATAGAACTCGCAGCCGATTATGTATTTTAAACCTGCCACAGTCGCTTTTTCGGCAAGCTGTAAAGTGCCGTACATATTGCCGTGATCGGTCATACAAACGGTATCAATACCATTGGTTTTGCAATACTCTATTAAGTTGTCAATTTTGCAGGCACCATCTAAAAGCGAATATTCTGTATGCAAATGCAAATGTACAAAATCTGTCATAATTACCTCATTCCAGCGTTCTTGCTATATCTGAAATTTTCCTCATTCTGTGATTTATGCAACTTTTTGAAATTCCAAGCCTTTGTGCAAGTTCATTCATTGATGCATTTTTGTCGGCAAGCCTTGCTTCCGCAACTTCGAACAGCAGTTTGTCCAGACTTTGAAGTCCCACCGTTGCGGCAATCAACTCGATTGAGCGAACAAGATTCACCGACGCCGTAACAGTCTTATCTATATTTGAAACCGAACAATTATTTACTCTGTTTTCGTTGTTCGTCTTATCTTTCTTTTCAACTATATCGTTAAGCTTATCAAGGCAGTTGTAAACCGAAATTACATTGAGTAAATCGGATATAACTTCTTTGCTTTTCACATACACCACAGCACTGTCCTTGCGCGAAACGAGTTTAGCAAGTATTTCAAAATCACACAGTAAGTTACAAAAGTCGCTCGCAGTAATCTTATTTGAAAAAACAATTTCAAAATGATATCCCGTAGAACTGTACACCTGCTCGTCGGGCAACGTGCAACTTCCTCCCCCAAGAAAAGCCCCTTTTATAAACGCAGCTTTGCAACAGTCTTTTTCAACGAGTTTTTCATTGATTCCGAAAGTTAACATTACACCGTCATTATTGCTCTCCACAATACAAAGTTCGTTTAAAAGTTGTTTTGCCTCGTTTCCCAAACATTCGAAAGTAAGCTTGTCCCTGCCGCCCATAACGTCGAATTTGGCTCCGCTTACCGTAGGATGTATGCCGAAAGTATTTTCAAGAATATCGACAATAAATTCGGCAGTGCTTTCATTTTCCGTTACAAGTTCGAAACCCAACTGACCGCCACGGGAAATTACGCTACCGCTCGTGCGGATAAACGCACATATTACGGCAAGTTTGCAGCACCTGTCGTCAATAGCTATGTGAGTTATTTCGTTTTTAATTTCTTCGGTAAAGTTTGACATCTTATAAATTCTTTTCTTTGTATTCTGCAAACCTGAATTTTGGCAATCTGCCGCCGATGTTATCGATTTGCTCCAACGGAATTTGCGCAGTTGCAAGAATTTCTTCGGCAATTTTCGTATCGCCCACCCTATCGGCCGAATGTGCGTCGGAATTAATTACGAAACGTACCCCCGTGGCCGCCATTGCATTCAACTCCTCCGCCGAAACGTGACGCTTTTTTGTATTTATTTCGATATAAGTTCCGTAGTCGGCGCAACACTTTGCAACTTGTACAAGGTCGCAAAAGCATTTATAATTTATATGAGTAAGAATGTCAATCGGATTATTCTTTACGGCTTCAATGTAGGTTCTGGTTGTATTTGCTATAACTTTATTAGGCGGCTTAACAGCAAATTTATAGGCACTGTAATTCTTTACGCAAATCTTGCAAAAGTCGGATAAACTCTTAAACCTCAGCACTTCATGAATACCGCATAAGTACAGGTCGAAATACTTTAAATCCTCTTTTTTCATATCCGTCGCGCCGTCACACGAAGTGATATTGCTTTCCATACCCATCAGAACTTTAACGCCGGTTAGCCTTTCCGCATCATTGATTTCAGCACGTAAATCGGAAAGCTTCTTTCTCTTCAAACCGAACAAAATATGATTAAAACCGTGATCGGTAATACCTATTTCATTCAACCCCGCTGCTTTTGCTGCGGTAGCATTTTCAAGCACGGTATTTTTTCCGTGCGAATAAGTCGTATGAGTATGATAATCCGCTGTAAGTGTCATTAAAAATCTCCTATGTAAACAACCTCTTCCTCAAGAACTATACCCGTTTTATCGTAAACGTCTTTCTTTACAGAATTTATAAGATTATATATGTCGGCGGAAACTCCGCCTTTATTAATTATAAAATTAGCGTGTTCGGAACTAACGAAAGCACCGCCGCAAGTCAGCCCCTTTAAGCCACAATCCTCAATAAGTTTTCCCGCACTGACTTTACCTATATTTTTAAAAACGCAACCGCAACTTGCACCTTTGGGATGAAACTTTCGGTAATTAAGACAAGTTAAGATATTGTCGCGAACTTTTTTGCTGTTTTGAGCATAAACACGCAGCTCTACCCCCAAAATAAGGCAACTTATGTCACGCATAATACTATATTTATAACCAAAATTGCATTTTTTATTTGAAAAATTGCGAATTGCACCATTATAGAGCATTACGTTTACTACGTTTTCATTCAAATAAACACCACGTGCTCCACCATTCATTAGAGTAAGACCGCCAAGCGTTGCCGGTATTCCGGCAAGATGTTCAAGTCCGCCAAAACCGCAATCGACGCAAAACTTCAAAAGCTCCGCAACGGCAGTTCCGGCATAACAGAAAACCGTATTTTCACCTGTTTGCGACACTCCCTTTAAAAGCTTTGTACTCAACACCGCACCGTCAAAATGATTGTCTGATGCAAGTACGTTTGAGCCGTTGCCAAGCGTTACAAACTTTTTGCCCGATAATGTAAGATAGTCATATACCGCCGTTGCCTGTTTAACTGTATTTGGGAAGTACGCAATTTCCGCAGTTCCGCCGCAAGCATAAGTCGTATTTTTTGCAAACGAAAAATTTTTTATAACTTTTACGTTTTCAATACTTTTCAGCAATTGATTTCTATCCAAAAAAACTACCACCTATATAATAACATTTTATTTTGATTTTTACAATTATTTAAGCAGTTCTTTTAACATATTTATATCGCCTGCCGAAACTGCTTTTTCTATATCGGTTTTGACAGCCAAACTTATCGGGTAAGTAATTTTTTTATTGAAGTTTAAATTTTCACACTGAGACATCTCGTCTTCGTATAATTTTGCACCGTCGCTGAACAAACCTATTTTTACAATCTCAGACTTTTGGGATAGCAGAAAATTAATGTACTTTTGAGCATAGCCCGCATTTCCGCAACTCCTTGTAATAGAAATGCTTTGATACAAATCGTTAAACTCGGTTATAGGCTTTATTGCGAACGAAACGTTTCGCGTTTTCAACCTGAAAATATCACGTTGAGTACCAAGCAAATATTTATACTCACCATTAAGCAGCTTAACATAGGCTGAGGTTGCGCTCTCGGTTTTACTGCCGCTTAAACCACATAATAACGCCGCCGCTCCGGCAAAATTGTCTTTGCCATTATTTAGCACAGTATTTTGCGCCGTTACGTCAGAAAAGTCGCAACCACTATCTAAAGTAAGCAAACAGTACATACCCCTGCACCATACGTTATAATCTTTGATATATCCCTCCAAGCCGTACGTACCTGCACCGTAAGAAATGACGTCGGGGGCGCTTCCTTTTGATAAGTTGAGCCTCGCCGCATCGGAAGAGAGTGATATCACGTTAACATAGCAGTTTTCGGATTTGTTAAAGCTGTTGCCAACGTTTTTTAAAAAATCCGCACGCGAACCTTTGCCCCCCTCAAAGCTGTCAATTTGCCACACGGTTAAAACTGCACTTTCTTGAACAGCTTTTGCATCTTCTTTTTTGAAATACATACACGCAAAAGCAACTAAAAACGCAACGCAGACGAGGGCGAATGCAAACTTTCTAAGTTTCATTAATTTTGACATACTATATTTTACTATATCTTTAAGCCAAAAATTCATAGGGGGAGCAACATTGTGATGCTCCCCCTCGCTTAATTGTTCAAGCGCTTAGTTACGCGTTTAAACAATTAAGCTATATATTAAAGCGTAACGCTTATACAATTAAATTGAGCATCTATTTGTTTTTTATTCGCAAATAAATACTCAATTTTTATTTTTATTATTCTTCGTTCGGCATTTCTACGTTATGATATACATCCTGAACGTCGTCCAGCTCATCCAGCTTTTCAAGCATCTTATTAAAAGTCGCAAGTTTCTCGCCGTCTAACGTAATATAGTTTTGGGGAACCATTTTTATCGCGGCTTCAAGAAAAGCTACCCCCTTATCCTCAAAATATTTTCTGACAGAAGAAAATTTTTCAGAAGTGGTTGTAATTTCATACACGTCGTCCTCAGCCGTATAATCTTCGGCTTCGGCTTCAAGACAGTACTCCATCATAGTATCTTCGTCTAATGCTACGGTTCTTTCAATTACTATAACACCCTTAGTATCGAACATATAAGACACACAACCGGTATTACCCATCTGGCCGCCGCACTTAGACATTGTTGAACGAATATCGCCCGCCGTTCTGTTTACATTGTCCGTTAAAGTTTTAATAATAACAGCAGAACCGGCAACGCCGTAGCCTTCGTAAGTAAGCTCTTTATAGTCTTTATCGCCGAGCTCGCCGGCGGCTTTCGCTATCGAGCGCTTAATATTTTCGTTTGGCATATTAGCCGCCTTTGCTTTCGCTATAACATCGGCGAGTTTAGAGTTTGTATCGGGATTGGGATTTCCCTTTGCCGCAACGGCAAGCTCCCTGCCTATTTTTGTAAACATAGCACCGCGCGCCGCATCTGTCTTACCTTTTTTTGCGGCTATATTGTGCCATTTTGAATGTCCTGACATCTTCTACCTCTCAATAATTATTTTTTCTCAAAGCATACATTGCTATACCTGCAGAAACGGCTGCATTCAAACTTTCGCAAGTATTCCGCATAGGAATTTTAACCGTTTCGGCTGCTTGACTTTTAATCTCTGCGCTCAATCCGGCCCCCTCGTTACCTATACATAGACAAAATTTTTCGGGCGGAGCAAAGTTAAAAATATCTTTTCCGCCCATATCCGCACAAATTAGCGGAATACCGGAAAGCGTTGCGAGAATTTCCTCGCGCGTTCCTTGCCGAACGCTGACAAAAAAAATGCCGCTCATACTTGCCCTTACCGCTTTTGGTGAAAACGGGTCGGTGCAGTTAATCGCATATATTTCCCCATAACCTGCGGCGTTTGCGGTACGAATTATCGTACCGAGATTCCCGGGATCTTGAATACAGTCCAAAAGCAAACAAGATTTTTCAGGCGGTACCACTTGGTTTTGCGGAATTTTAACAACAGCCAAAACGCCTTGCGGTGTTTTTTCCGAAGAAATGCTTTTAAAAACGCTTTCGTTTACTAACGTCGCATCTGGGAATACGCTTTCATACTGCCCGACGCAGATTATTCTTTCAATGTTGCAACCGGCTGAAATACATTCTTTGACGGGCTTAATACCCTCGACTATATACGACTGAAATTGTTTTCTGAATTTTTTATCTGAAAGCGACTGCACGGATTTTATGATTGGATTGGATTTTGAAGTAATAATCATAATCGATAAAATAAAGCAATTCGGTTCCTATAAATCGAATAGGAACCGATAAATTCGCTTAAAGTGCAGCTTTTGCTTTTGCGGCAAGCTCGGCAAATGCGTTTGCATCAGACACGGCAAGGTCTGCAAGTACTTTTCTATTGAGATTAATACCGGCATTTTTAAGTCCGTGCATAAACTTTGAATATGAAAGTCCGTTTAATCTTGCAGCCGCATTGATACGCG
Organism: uncultured Christensenella sp.; assembly: GCA_910578655.1. Classification (GTDB taxonomy): domain Bacteria; phylum Bacillota; class Clostridia; order Christensenellales; family Borkfalkiaceae; genus Coproplasma. The sequence continues at coordinate 31,561 of CAJTQE010000004.1, read as the reverse complement.
CTATCCACAAGCTGCGCATATCACGCTTTCTCAGCCTTCTGCCGATATAAGCGTAATTTAAAGACTTCATAACCGCCTGACGGGCGATTCTGTACGACTTGGATTTGTTACCGAAATATCCTTTTGAAAGACGGAATATCTTTCTGCGCTTCTTTACAGCGTTAACAGTTCTCTTAATACGCATTAATTTCTACCCTCCCATTAATCCTTATAAGGAATCATAGATTTGACGTTAGATTCCTGTGCTGACGAAACAAGCGTATTGGTACGCAAATTTCTCTTTCTCTTTCTGTTCTTGGTTTCTGCTTTATGGTTCTTACCGCCGTGAGGTCTTTTTACCTTGCCGGTTGAAGTAAGCCAAAAACGCTTTTTTGTGCCGCTGTGTGACTTCTGTTTAGGCATAATTTATCCTCCAAATGAAATAATTTCTTAGTTTTTCAGGCTTTAACGGGTGAAAGCATCATCGTTATGGTTCTGCCTTCCGTCGTAGGGGCTTTGTCCTGAACAGCCTTTCCTTCCAATCCGGCGAAAAAGTCCTGCATTACTTTTACGCCCTGATATGAACGTGCGTTTTCGCGACCCTTCATTCTTATAGAAACTTTGACTTTATTGCCGGCTTCCAAAAATTTGAGGCACTGCTTTGTTTTAACTGCTATATCTCCGATGTCTATCGTCATAGAAAGACGAATTTCCTTTATTTCGATAACTGTCTGATTCCTGCGGTTTTCCTTTTCACGTTTTGCCTGTTCGTACTTAAATTTGGAATAGTCCATTATTTTACAAACCGGAGGATTTGCGTTAGGTGAAATTTTTACCAAATCAAGCCCTGCATTGTTTGCAAGGTGCTGGGCATCTCTCGACGACATAACTCCCAACATTTCACCGTCACTGCCTATAACTCTGACCTCTCTATCGCGTATAGCTTCGTTAACAGAATATAAATCCTTTATAATAGTACCTCTCCACTGAATAAAAATTTCGGGCAGCATAAGCTACCCGAAAAATAATATAAGTCTTAACTTAAAATTATTATCTTGCCGCTGCAATACCTCACAGGGCGAAAGGGGTAACCTTTGCTTTACAATAATATAATACACTTTTTAAAAGGCGTTGTCAATTATTTTTCACGCTATGCGCTAAAAAATTATCTTGTCCTCGTTCTCTTTAACAACCCTATCCACAAACTCATCAACAGAAAGCGTCTGCTTTTCTTCTACGCCTCTTTTATTGACGTTAACCGTAAGCTCCTCCGCCTCTTTATCGCCGACAACCAAAACGTAAGGAACCTTGTCAATCTTTGCTTCGCGTATCTTATAGCCTATTTTTTCATTGCGGTTGTCAACCTCGCAACGAATACCTCTGTAAGTCAGCTTTTCGGCAACCGTTTTTGCATAATTAAGCGTTCTGTCCGTTATAGGAAGAATTTTGACCTGCGTGGGGCATATCCAAAGAGGAAATGCTCCTGCATATTTTTCTATGAGAAAAGCAAGCGTTCTTTCGTAACAGCCTATCGAACTTCTATGAACAACGTAAGGATATTGCTTTGTACCGTCTACGTCTATATACTGCATCTCAAAGCTTTCGCCTGCGGCAAAGTCAATTTGAATAGTGATTAAAGTGTCTTCTTTTCCGTGAACGTTTTTAATTTGAACGTCAAGCTTAGGGCCGTAGAACGCCGCCTCATCATCAGCCTCGACGTAATCGATGCCTATGTCGTCGAGAATAGTTTTCATCATTGCTTCGGTATTATTCCACGCCTCGTCGTTATCGATATACTTATCAGACTTCGAGCTGCCGCGTTTTGAAAACCTGAAAGTAACGTCGTTTCTCATTCCGAGCGCGTCCAAAATATAGTACGACAAGTCAAGGCAACGCTTAAATTCGTCTTCAACCTGCTCCTTGGTGCAGACAATGTGACCGTCCGACAGGGTAAACTGTCTTACTCTTATCAGTCCGTGCATTTCACCGGAGGCTTCTTTTCTGTAAAGAGTTGCGGTTTCGGAATAACGGCACGGCAAATCCCTGTACGACTTTAAACCGTTTTTGTAAATCTGATACTGGAAAGGGCAGGTCATAGGGCGCAGCGCCATTATTTCCTCGCCGTTGGGCGATTCACCGTGCTCGTCAATTTCCCCGAGCACGAACATTTTGTCACGGTAATGCGCCCAGTGACCGGATATTTTGTATAAATCGGACTTTGCCATATACGGCGTTTTGGTTATCATAAAACCGCGTTTTGCTTCCTCGTCCTCGACAAAACGTGTTAAAATCTGCAAGATTTTTGCACCCTTAGGCATTAAAATGGGCAAGCCTTGTCCCACAACATCGGAAGTCATAAATATTCCGAGGTCGCGTCCGAGCTTGTTATGGTCGCGTTTTTTTGCCTCCTCGGCGGCAACCAAATATTCTTCCAGCTGGCTTTTCTTTTCAAATGCGGTGCCGTATATTCTTGTAAGCATCTTATTCTTTTCATTGCCGCGCCAATATGCCCCCGTCAAAGAAGTAAGTTTAAACGCTTTGATTTTTCCCGTCGCCGGCAAATGAGGACCTCTACAAAGGTCGGTAAAAGTTCCCTGCTTATAGAATGAAATAACGGCATCTTCGGGCAAATCGTTTATAAGCTCCGTTTTGTACTTTTCCTTATACTTCTTCATTAGTTTCAAGGCTTCTCCGCGCGGAAGCTCGAACCGCTCGATAGGCGTATTTGCGGCGATAATTTTCTGCATTTCGCCCTCAATTTTTGCAAAATCGTCCTGAGATATAGGAGTTTTAAAGTCTATATCGTAATAAAAGCCGTTTTCAATAACGGGACCTATCGCAAGATTGCAGGTAGGATAAATATTTTTTATCGCCTGTGCAAGAACGTGTGCACAGGTATGACGATAAACCTCGAGCCCCTCTTTATCTTTAAGGGTAACTATTTCAAGCGAGTCACCGTCTTTAAGTTTTGTACTGAGGTCGCAAAGCGTCCCGTTGACCTTTGCCGCAACGGCAGACCGAGCAAGTCCCTCACTTATTGCGTGCGCCGCATCTAAACACGAAGCGCCATCTTCAACCGAAACCACGTTTCCGTTCTTTAATTTGATTTCCATAATATTCTCCTAATTATCACTCTTTGATTTTATGTGCGGTTATTATAGTATAACTATGCGCGTTTACCGTTATCATGTAATTTGCAAAAACTGCGTACCAGTTTTTGCCCATTCTTTCGATTTGCGTATTTTTGTTCAGAATGAGCGCTTTACACCATTGAACAACATCTACCGACGCAAGCCCCAAATTACGCATTATTCGCTCCGCGCCCATTTCGGTCGTGTGCAATCTATCAATATTTTCGACCAAAGCATTCATTTGAATTTTTCCTTTTGATTTATAAAAATAGCGTCCCTAAGCCTATGCTTAAGGACGCAAAATTACTTTATGCGCGGTTCCACCTTAATTGCTTATAAAAAGCCGCTTTCAATTGCTTAAATGTTTGCAAAAGTGGTTTCCCGTTCTCTTCGGCGACTATGCGGTTCACAGCTACTCCGCACTCTCTGAAAGTGCCTCGGCGGTACTTGTCTTTAAATTCAAGCTTGTAAATATTTTAGTACAATAATTTCCGTTTGTCAATAATTTAATTGCCAATTTTTAATTTAAAAGGTATAATCTTAATTGAGAGGATTTTTTATGGCTTATACCGACTTTAACAAAATTGAAAAAAAATGGGCAAAATTTTGGGATGAAAACAAGACGTTCCACACTAATTTGCACGACTTTTCCAAACCCAAGTATTACGTATTGGATATGTTCCCTTATCCCTCCGGCGCAGGGTTGCACGTGGGGCACCCCGAGGGATACACCGCCACCGACATACTAGCCCGTATGAAGAGAATGCAGGGCTTTAACGTGTTGCACCCTATGGGCTTCGACAGCTTCGGTCTGCCCGCCGAGCAGTACGCCATAAAGACGGGGCATAACCCCGACGGCTTTACGCAAAAAAATATAGAAACTTTTACAAGCCAGCTTAAAATGCTGGGACTTTCCTACGACTGGGACAACACCATTTCAACCTGCGATCCCTCATTTTATAAATGGACGCAATGGATATTCAAACAGCTATGCAAGGACGGACTTGCAAGGTATATTGAAATGCCGGTAAATTGGTGTGAGGAACTTGGCACAGTGCTTGCCAACGATGAAATTATCGACGGCAAAAGCGAACGCGGAGGCTATCCCGTCGTCCGCAAAAATATGAAACAATGGGTAATTGACATTAATAAATATGCCGAGACCCTTTTGTCGGGACTTGACGAATTAGATTGGCCCGAATCTTCAAAAGTCGCTCAAAGAAACTGGATTGGCAAATCGGAAGGCGCAAACGTAATTTTTAAAGTTGACGGCACCGACAAAGAGTTTACTGTGTTTACGACGCGCTGCGATACACTATTCGGCGCAACCTATTGCGTGCTTGCCCCCGAACATAAAATTGTAGACGAAATAACTACAAAAGAGCAATTCGCAGAAGTACAGTCATACAAAAAAGCGTGCGCCTCGAAATCCGAGTTGGAGCGCACGGACTTAAATAAAGATAAGACCGGTGCGTTCACCGGCGCGTATGCGATTAATCCCGCAAGCGGCAGTAAGCTTCCCGTTTATATTTCAGATTACGTGCTTACCTCTTACGGCACGGGCGCTATTATGGCAGTACCCGCCCATGATACGCGCGACTACGAGTTTGCGAAAAAATTCTCGCTTCCTATTATTCCCGTTCTCGAAGGCGGTGATATTTCAAAGGAAGCGTACACGCAGGACGGTCTGCATATTAATTCCGACTTTTTGAACGGATTAAATAAACAGCAAGCTATCGACAAAATGGCACAGTGGCTGGTTGAACATAATTGCGGTAAAAAGACGGTTACTTATAAAATGCGCGAATGGATATTTGCGCGCCAACGCTATTGGGGCGAACCGCTGCCCGTTATTCATCTTGAAAACGGCGAAACCGTTTTACTTGAAGATAGCGAACTCCCCCTCATTCTTCCGGAAATGGACGACTACAAGGCGCACGGCGGAAACGCACCGCTTGAAAACGCTAAAAGTTGGGTAAACGTTACCGTAAACGGCATCAATGGAAAGCGTGAAACCACTACAATGCCCGGCTCGGCAGGTTCTGCGTGGTACTTTTTGAGATACTGCGACCCACACAACAACAAAAAATTTGCCGATTACGACCTTTTGAAATATTGGATGCCCGTTGACTTCTACGTCGGCGGAAAAGAACATTTGGTCGGACACTTACTCTATTCGCGTTTTTGGAATAATTTCCTGTTCGATAAAGGACTCGTTCCCTGTAAAGAACCTTTTAAAAAGTTGTTCCATCAAGGACTGGTTCTCGGTGAGGACGGAAACAAAATGTCAAAAAGTTTGGGCAACGTCGTAAACCCTAACGACATCGTTGCAGAGTACGGCGCAGACGTTCTCAGAATGTATGAAATGTTTATGGGGCCGGTTGCCGACACTAAGCCTTGGAATACGGCAAATATAGAGGGCGTGAAAAAGTTTATCGACAGAATACACCGTCTTTACTTCGAGCTTAAAGCAATTTCCCCGACGCATAACGATAACCTTACAAAAATTTATAATCAGACGGTCAAAAAAGTAACCGAAGATTATGAAGCAATGAAAATAAATACCGCAATATCGCAGATGATGATTTTCGTCAATGCGGTCTACAAGGAAATAGGCGAAGGGCGTAATTTCCCCACAGAATACGCCGAAGGGCTTATCAAGCTTTTGAATCCCGTTATCCCCTTTATAACCGAAGAAATCTGGAACGTAATTTTAGGGCACAAGGGAACTATCACGTACGAAAGTTGGCCTAAATACGACGCCTCCAAATGCGGCGAAGATACTTTTGAATACGCCGTTCAGGTCAACAGCAAAATCAAAACAAAAATCAACGTTCCGGCCGATATGCCCGCGAACGAAGTTGAAGCTCTTGTCATAGCAAACGAAGCAATTGCAACCTAAAGGAGTTATTTGATGTGTTGAATTACATTGCACCGCTTATAGACGGCAAACCAATAAAGAAATTTATTTTAGTTCCAAAACGGCTTATAAATATAATCGTGTAACTAAAAAAGGAAGCATCAATAGCTTCCTTTTTTCAAACGCATTATGATGCTCAACGCTCACCTTGCCTACACCCCTCACTGTAATCGATTTCATAATAATTTTTTAATTATCCAGTGTTGCCAGTTTACCAAAAACAGCGAGCGTATAAGGACCGCAGTTGCAGCCCATAGTATAGTCTGCCGCCTGCTTTTTTGTTATTTGTTTGCTGATTATTATCAGGTAAAATCAATTAGAGCAGTCTTTTAATTGCTTTTTCATATTTGCGTAAAGACTTAAAATTTTTTCCCAGTCGTACGATTCACTTGGGGAATAAAGATATTCCAAACACTGAGAAAACGTGCGTTTTCTTTGGTCATTTTCTTGCACAAGATGCGGCGCATCGAGTTGAATTCTTTTATCGATCAAATTCGGAGCAATTTTGCATTGATGATCCATAGCAGCGAAAAAATCACGATAAAATATTTCGACAGCTGAAGTAAAATCTGAATATAGAATTTCAACGCACCCGCTCGGCGCGCTCCATAAATCAGCGCCGTTGTCAAGCTTATGCTCGCCGTTCCAAATAATTTTAAGATTATCACCGTGCCTGAAACAACCGATTAGCGGTCCGCCTATCAAATGTGCCGAATCAAATGTTCTGTCATTATACCAGCCGCACAACCCACAAAATTCATCAAAATAAAATTTATTAAAAATATCATCAGGGTCGTCAGCGTGTACACTCTCCCATTTTTCACGCATAGCACCAAAGCTATCGACGACATAGTAAAGCTCTTCAGGTACTGTCTGGCTGACTGCCCGAAACGTACCGAAAAAGTCTTCAATAAACCGCGCTAAATAATAATCGTTGTATTTATGGCGAAGTTTATAATATTTAAGCGCAGCGGCACTGTACTCATATATCGTTCGCCCACACACATCTATGCTCAAAAGTCCGTCCGTTAAGCCGAACCATTGCAGGCAATAGTCTGAACTTTCGCCGAATGGCTTAATTTTATCAGGCGACAGCAAACTGAAATTTATTTTAATTTTGCACATTGAAATTCCCGTGTTATGTAACTAAAAAACGAAAAAATCGTTCATAAGAACGACTTTCCGAGTGAAAAAAAGTTTGGTGACCCTGCCGGGAATCGAACCCGGGATTGAGCCTTGAGAGGGCTCCGTCTTAACCGCTTGACCACAAGGCCTTAATTAATTTTGCTTTGTGATTATATCATAAAGCTTAAAACATTGCAAGTAAAAACGGCTGAAATTAGAAATTTTTTAACTCTCTAAAAAATTAAATATTTTTTGCATAACTACAACGTCTTCTTCCGTTGCAACTGAAAAATCAAAGTCGGATACATCTTGCTTTTTCTTTAAATACTGCGACAATTGCGCAAGATAAGTTTCGGCTTTAACGGTGTTATACGGGTTATGCCCCTTGCCCTCAGCCAAAAATTTTTCTATGTATTTACCGTCTGCTTTTGAAAATGCAGAATTTTTAAGCTGTACCACACCGTCCTTGTCACCGTGAATTAAAAGCGTCGGAGTTGAATTTTTACAGGCGCATTTTGCCGCATTCGCATTGCCTTTTGCTCCAAATTTTACAAAATTTACAAATGCCCAAAACGGTTGCAAAATCGCTGCTACCGGACGCGGTAAAACGCCCATATTGACAGCACCGTCGCGCATTGTTCTTGACGGAGTATTCGGTGCACTTATAGCTACCACCTTATCCACTTTTCGTTTGGCAGACGCGCAAAGTGCGGAATACGCACCCCAACTATGACCGACAAGATAAATATTTTTGAAGTGATTTTCTTTGGCAAAATCAATTGCGCTAATTACGGTTTTAACGCCCGAGTACATTCCTTTCATATTTTTGCCTTGCGAAAAACCGCAACCTCTGCTATCGATCGCAAGTACGGTATAACCTACATTGCAAAAATATTCAATTTCAGTTGTATATGCAATGTGTCCCGGACCCATTCCGTGACAAAATATTATTATGCTTTCTTTTGCATTTGCACCGTTTTTATTATATATAAATCCGTTTAAACCGTTCGGCAAAGAAACTGCTTCTGCCGAAAGCCCTAAATCTTCCGACGTGTAATACTTTAAAAGCGGATTCTTGTCGCAACGCTTACCAAAGACGAAATGATCAGATAAGAAAGCTAATGTAAGCAGCATTTAAACTATATACCTCCTATCAAGTGCAGGCGCGCTGTCCATTTCTTTTTTCTGCACCTCGTAACCTTTTTTGCCAAGTAATGCGAATGTTGCCTTTTTGCCATTTTCAACACCGGGCTGATTAAACGTATCTATGTTTAAAAGCGCACCCGTATATGCCGTTTGCAATTCAAGCATAAACATAAGTTGACCAAGCGTGTATGCAGATACTTCAGGCATTTTAATCGTATAGTTCATTCTGCCCGCACGCATAAGCGCATAAGCCGTAGCTTTATTTTCGGCTTGGATAAGTTCCTGCATTGTATGTCCGCCAAGGAAGCCAACATCGGGAATATCTTCGCAACCGTGCGCAATAGGCATTTGACAAGCATAATTTTCAACCGAAATAAACGTAATAACTTTGTCGTAAGGTCCCTCTATATAAAGCTGAACCTGCGAATGTTGGTCGGTAACGCCCAAACTCTTGACAGGTGTTGTACCCACATTCACCGTCTTACCGTCTAAGTCCACAGCCTTACCGAGCGATTCCGCCCAAAGCTGACAATACCAATCCGCCATAAGCTTTAAGTTGTCTGAATAAGGCATTAAAACGTTGATATTTTTGCCCTGCTTCATCGTTATATACTGAAAAACAGCGCAGGCAAGCGCAGGGTTATTTAAAATATCGGAGCTTGAACAAAGTTCGTCCATATAAGCCGCCCCTGCAAGCATTTCCTTTATATCGATACCGAGAACAGCCGCAGGCAAAAGACCGACGGGACACATTTCTGAAAATCTTCCGCCGACACCGTCGGGAAGAACGTATTTCTTTATTTTTCCGCCGAAACTTTGGTCTATCTTGATAAGGTTGCCGCGACTTGCATCGGTTGTAAATATCAAATGGTCGGCAAGTGAAACTCCCTTCTTCTTTAACACGTCTGCTATAATGAGGTACTGCGTCATAGTTTCGCTTGTCGCACCCGATTTTGAAATAACGTTAAAACAGGTTTTTTCAGGTTCGATTACGTCAAGCAATGCTTGCATGCGAACGGGGTCGACGTTGTCCTCAACATAGAATTTAGGACCGCACCTCTTCTCTTCGGGAAGTTCGTTATAATGAAGATGTTTAAGCGCGTTAAATACCATTATAGGACCCAAAGCGCTTCCACCTATTCCAAGAACAACGAAATACTTGAATTTGCTTCTTACTTTTTCCGCAGTCTCAAGTATGTCTTTAACGATTTCGCCCTGATTATAAGGAAGTTCTGTCCAACCCATAAACAGTTCGTCTTTGCCGCGATTATTCTTGACGAAATTAAACGCCTGCTCTGCTTTTGACGACATTGCTTTAAGCTCTGAATCCTTTATTCCCTTACTACCGAGCGATTTTTCCATCATATAATTGAAGTCGACGGTAACCCTTGCACTATTCTTCATACAAACCTCCAACAGTTCCTAAATTACATAAAATATTATATACCATATCTTACAAATAAGTCAACGGAAATATTGATTTTTTTGCTTGTCAAAACATTCGTTTAAGTGTTATAATTCTAATATGGTATTTACATCAGACCAAATAAACGCAAATAAAATGATAGACGACTGGTTCCGCCGCTCTTCTTCACAGGTGTTCGTGCTGGCAGGTTTTGCCGGCACAGGAAAAACCACATTGTTAAAGCACACAGTCACCCAAACGCTCGGGCTTGACGAAACAAGCGTTGCTTTCGTTACACCGACGGGTAAAGCGGCAACAGTGCTTTTGCGGCAGGGCATTCCCGCCACTACCATTCACAGACTTATTTATCAGTCGATAACAACTCAAGTCGAGGTAGAAGTAAACGGTAAAAAAATAACAATTGAAAAGCTTTCATTCAAAAGGCGTGAAAATATAGACAAATGCATCAAGCTAATCGTTCTTGACGAGGTCTCTATGGTACCGGACAATGTGCTTTGGGATTTGCTTGATTTCGGAGTAAAAATTTTGCTTTGCGGCGACAACGCTCAGCTTCCTCCCGTCGAAGGTTTTAACACTTATCTTAAAAACCCGGACTATACTTTAAGAAAAATCGTAAGACAACAGCTTGACAACCCTATAATCATGCTTTCGGAAATGGCGAGAGACGGAAAATATATTCCGTTCGGAAGATACGGCGACAATGCGCTTGTACTGAGTAAAAGATTATTTACCGGTGAAAAGAGAAAGCATTATTTAACGAAAAGCGACCAAATTATTTGCGGCATCAACAAAACAAGAACAGCCGTCAACAATGAACTGAGAGCTATGCACGGACGCGGCTCACTGCCGGAAAACGGCGACAAACTTATATGCACGATTAATAATTGGGAGCAATTTATTGACGGGGATTACAGATATAATCTTGTAAACGGAATTATCGGTACTGCCATTGAGCCGTTTTACGACAGTTCAAACGGAATAGGTTTTATGCAGTTTAAAGTCGACTTCCTTGACGAACTGTGTCCCGAAGCCCTACCTTTCGATACCGGCATTTTTACCGACGGAAGATACCGATATAGACACGGCGATTACTTTGAAAAGTTCAACGAGGACGGCGAAGCAACGGGTGCGTTTACACTGAACAGGTTTGAATACGGATACTGCATATCCTGCCACAAAGCGCAAGGCAGCGAATTTGATAACGCCGTGGTATTCGACGAAAGCTACGCATTCAAAGAAGATAAATGCCGTTGGTTGTATACCGCTATTACACGTGCAAAAAAGAAATTGATACTTATAAGATAACCCTGCGCCGAGTTTCGGCGCAGGGTTATCTTATTCTGCTGCTTTTAATACCAACTTTGCAAGGTCAACGGCGTTTTTGCTTCCCACAATTGCCGCTCCCATATTGAGCGCGGTTTCCACATCGCCGAGCGTAGCCACACTGTCGGCTTTGATAGTGCATTTATCTTTGACGACATTTTTTATCGCTGTAATGAAATCCGCTTTAAACCCCGTACCGTAGAAAGACGAAGAAGTGCGAATCGAAGTTATTCCGCAATCAACTGCAACGGTAGATACTTTAGTAATTTCCGCAGTGGTCAACAGGTCGCATTCTATATTAATTCTAAGCGCGCGTTTTTTTGCGGCTTTTTTCAAAATCTTGAATTCACGCTTGACATAGCCCCAATCACCCTCTTTAATGCATGCAATCGGCGCAGTAACTTCAACTTCATCGACTCCGTCGCGTATTGCTTCTTTTACCGCTTTTAGTTTAATACCGGTTATATCTCCGCCGTGCGGATAAGATATGCAGGCAATAAGCGATGTTTGCGGATTTTGACCGAGCAAACGGGCGCAAATCCTTACTGCGTTTGGCAAAACACATATGGCGCCGAGTTTTAACGCATTAGCTTCCTGACAGGCCTTTTTCAATATAGCTTTGTTTAAAGTTGCGTCAAGCAACTCGTATTCTATTTTTCCGACCTGCGCTTCTGATGCAAGCAAGTTAAGTTTTCTTTTGTAGTTATTAAACTGTTGCAGCTCCTCGTCTTTTAAGTCTTCCATAAAAATACCTCTCTTTTTCCTTATTTTTATATTTTTTCTTTCAAAATTTTTACATTAATGAAAATTATAATTAAGATATGTTTATCGGTATCTTATATTTGTTTTTAACTTTTGTTGTCTGTTTTATCCTCGTACACATAATAAAACTTGCATATATCGGACTGCTTAGCGTAAAAAAGAAGCCCGAAAAGCCTGCTCCTGCGCCAAAACCCGAAAAACCGCAACCTAAACCCGAACCTGTTTATTACATAGTGGAAAAGAAAAGGGCTAAAAAAGCGACTTACAGCGAACCGAAAGAAATAAAATTTAAAAAATAATCAATCTTCGTACCTTATCAGGTTAGCGCCGTCTTCCCACAGCCTTTCAAGCCGATAAAAATCGCGTTCCTCATCGCCGAATAAATGAACTATTACGTCGGTATAATCTAAAACCGCCCATCTTCCCCCTTGCGCACCCTCTACGCGCTGAGGCAATATATCATAATTCTTTTTAAGTATCTCTTCAAGATTTTCCGCAAGCGTCTTGACCTGCGTTTTAGACCGTCCTCCGGCGATAATGAAATAATCGCACAGACTGGTCTTTTTTTCTACGTCCAGATAAACGATATCGTTCGCTTTTTTGTCGGACAATATTTTACAAATTAAATCAGTTTTTTCTTTGCTTGTCATTCCTTTGCTCCTTTGCATATTCATAAGCTTTTTGCGTTAAACGGTAAACGGGAAGCCCCGAAGTTTTCAGCCTTTCAAATTGCTGTTCCAATGCGCTATAAAACGCCTCTTCTTTATCAGTTTGAAATAATGACCGCAACTCGTTCACGCCGTCGTAATCCCTACCCTCTTCAACCATATCCGAAAGATAAATAAGTTTTTCAAGCGGCGACATATTATCTCTGCCGCTACAATGATATTTTATTGCGTCTAAAACATTTTTATCATCAATTCTATATACTTTCTCGGCAAGCTGTGCTCCTATATACTGATGCACAACCGGCAGCGGCACATTGTCCGGAACACAAAACGGCGACGGGTCAAGCTCCTTTCCACAGTCGTGAAATAGGGCGGCTGTTACGGCATCCCTTTCCGCTACGTTATATCTTGTGCAATTTTCAGCCGCAGTAACCGCCACTCCTACGGTATGCCGCCAACGGTACTGCGACAATGTTTTTTTGACGTCTTTCGCGCCATATATATAATACAGCGAATTATCCGCAATATATTGCGCTACTTCGTCGTTTACTAAACCTGTAATACTTTCGCAAAGCGCAGCGTAAACGCGAATACGAGTGGAACTTACGTTTTTACCTACGTAACCAAAAAGAGAAACTTCTTTTTTAAAACGGCTATAAAAATCTTTGACGGCCGTATTTAAACGGTCGCCGCACCCCCTTGCACATACCGCAAGCGTGACGCATTTTAAAATTTCTTCGGGATATTTCCATTTATGAAAATTTTCAAACATATCTCCGCCGACTATAAAATAACGCTCGGCGTCGGGGTAACGTTTTACAAACCGACGGCAGGTCAAATAAGAATAGCTTACTCCGCTTTGTTCAATTTCAAAATCGGAAACTTCCGTTTCAGGTACGGACTTAAAAGCAAGCTTGCACATATTTAACCTGTCCCGCGCGCTTGCAAACATACGACCGTTTTTAGCAGGCGTTATGTTCGACGGCATAATAATAACCTTATCAAGGGAAAGTTCGTTAATAGCCGCTTTTACTATATTTATATGTTCATTATGGACGGGATTGAATGAACCGCCGAAAATTGCAACTTTCATTATTACACGTTTTAATTTTTTTACATACTATTTTTAAGTTCTCAACCAGCTATGCGACAAAAAAGCAAAAAATATATTCAACCGATATTGCGCATTTGTTGCTTATCTTTCATATCTCTGCTTATCATTAAAGTATTTTTTTTGTGATTTTGTCAATAACCATATTATGAGAAAAATTAATATACCGCTTATTTTAGATACTGTATTTGCGGCTTTGTGCGCTTTTTTACTGTTTTTTACTGCTATAAGATATTATACCCGTAACGTCTATGTTGCTTTGGCGTTTGCTGTGGTAGCCTGCTTTTTGTTCGGCTGTCTAAGCTTTTTGTACATAAGCAAAAAACAAAACAAAAAACTGCTTATTTCGCGCGACGAAAAACAGAAAAAACTGCTTTCGCTGCACCTGTCTCTTTCTACGGAAGAGTATATTTTAAACCTTCTATCAAAAGCTCTTTCAGAAGAAAACCCCGAAATCAAAAACGGCAGGTTAATAACGGAAGACAACGCTTATTTTTATAATTTTAAAATGCAGCCCGTTTCGGAAGACGACGTTGCGAAAGTAATAAAAGTAAACTGCGAAAACAAAAAAATTATATTCTGCAATTGTATATCCGTGCAGGCAATGATGCTTTGCCAAAATTTTTTAATCGAAGTAAAAGATATTAATTTCATTTACGCGCTTTTAAAAGACAAAGAATTATTGCCCGAAAAATACGTTTATGAGGGTCAGAAAAAAATAAGTCTTAAAAACAGAATTAAAGCGCGCTTTACACGCAAATTGTGTGCGCCGTTATTTTGGTCCGGACTTGCGTTGTTATTTTTAAGTTATTTTTCCTTTTTTTCTATATACTATATAATCAGCGGCGGCATAATGCTTACCCTTGCTGCCGTTGCGTTAGTATTCAATTAAGTTTTATTTTTTCAACGTCTTTTCTGTTTGACTGTCTGTATAAGACAACTTTACGCCCTATAACTATAACGCATTCCGCATTAAGTTTTTCGGCAAGCTCTCGCCCTATATCCTGCGGATGCCCGTCGGCATTTTCAAGAATATTTATCTTTATAAGCTCGCGTTTTTCAAGACATTCGGAAAAACTTGCAAGCATATTTT
>CAJTQE010000004.1:1534-16850 GCA_910578655.1 uncultured Christensenella sp. | reverse complement strand
TGCCCTATCGGGGAAAGGTTTGCTGCAAGGCTTTTTAATTTACTGCGTTGTTTTGAAGTTAACATTTCACTCTCCTAATTAACAAAATCAAATTCAACGTCGCCCACTATGACCGTATCGTTTTCCTTTATGCCCATTTGTCTGAGCTTTGAAATTACGCCCTTTTCGCGAAGAATTTTTTGAAAGTAAGTCATAGAATCGGGGTCGTTTAATGCAACGTTTCGGCAAAGCATATCCACGAGCGAGCCGACTATAACATAAGCCTCGCCGTCCATATAAATCTCGTAGTCTAGATTTCCGCTTTTGGTATAAGTAAAGTTTTCATCGCTTTCTATCCGCTTGACGGGCGGAAGCATTAAAAGCGTGTTAAACAGATGTTCTACAAGCTTGTCCGTTCCCTCGCCGTTGACGGCGGTAATAGGGAAGATTTTATATTTACGGGAATATTTCTTTTTGAAAACTTTTACGTTTTCTTCCACGCCGTACACGTCGCATTTATTGAGCGCCACTACCTGCGGAAGCGAAGCCAACACTTTGCTGTATGCCGAGAGTTCCGCATTGATTTTTTTGAAATCTTCAACGGGGTCTCTGCCCTCGCAGCCGGAAACATCAACGACGTGCAAAAGCATACGCGTGCGTTCGATATGTCTTAAAAAATCGTGACCTAAGCCGGCTCCCTCTGCCGCACCCTCAATAAGTCCGGGAATGTCTGCGGCAACAAAAGAATTGTCGTAATATTTCACCACTCCCAAATTTGGCGAAAGCGTGGTAAAATGATAATTTGCAATTTTAGGACGCGCAGCAGAAATTTTTGAAAGCAACGTTGATTTACCCACGTTGGGAAAACCGATAATGCCCACATCGGCAATAACTTTCAATTCCAAAATTAATGTATGCGGTTCAGTCTTTTCGCCCTTTTGGGCAAAGTTGGGAGCGTGGCGTCTTGCAGTGGTAAACCGCACGTTGCCTTTGCCCCCCCTGCCGCCTTCCGCAATAAGCTTTTTCTCATTCTCAGAAAATAAATCGCAAATGACCGTATCTGTTTCCGCATCTTTTACGACCGTGCCCACGGGCACCTTTATATATAAATCGTCGCCGCCGCGCCCGAAACATTTATTTGTTCCACCGCGCTCTCCGTTGCCCGCAAAAAATTTATATGTGTATCTGAAAAACAATAAATCGTTCATTCCGCTGTCGGCAACTATATAAACAGCTCCGCCGTCGCCGCCGTCGCCGCCGTCCGGTCCGCACGCAGGTTTGCCCTTAAACGCCTTGAACGAATTCATTCCGTCGCCGCCGTCACCGGATTTTATAGTTATTTTTACTTTGTCCGTAAATACGTTTCTGTCAGCCATAAATTACCTTAAAATTTTTTCTATAAGTTGAGCGCTGTTTTGTGTTTCATCCAAAAGAGTAAAAACCTCTTCGACCTGTTTGCCCCTAAGTTTTACAGATGCCTGCAACTCACGCTCGCTTAACAGTCTTGTATCCGCCGTCGAAAAAGTTTCCGCAAAATCGATAGGCGGATAAATTCTGCGCCTTGCAAGTGTTTGCGACAGCGTAATTTTTGCGTTGCAAATATCTTTAAGCGCCGAATAAGCGCCGTTCTCTATTACGTCGTCACTTAAGCTGAGCGCTGAAACGAATGTAAGCGAACCGCCCTGTTCCGTATTCTTTGCTGCCGCAAGAATTTTTTTTGCACAATCAACTGCGCTGTAATCAAGCCCGGAAGTTGCTTTTCCGTAAGAATTATACGCGCGAACCAAACGCGTCATATCATCGACAAATATAACGACGTTTTTGCTCATTTCAACCTGTCTTTTGCAGTATTCCAAAGCAAGGCGCATCGTTCTTATATGAGCTGCTACTCCCGCGTCGAACGATGAAGTAAATACATCCGCGGTCCCAAACGATTTTGTAAAATCAGCCGCGTCCTCCGGACTTACGTCTATGAGAACCATAACAAGTTTGACGTTGCGGTTATTACTCTCTATACCCTTTGCTATATCTTTTATAATACGCGTGTTTCCGCATCCGTGCGGAGAAACCACAAATACGCGTTGCCCGGCGCCTATGGGCGCCAGCAAATCTATTATCCTGCCCGTCTTATCATTGCGACCGCATGATATATTCAGCTTTTTATTCGCGTATATCGGCGAAAGACTGTCAAATTCAAGACGTGACGTGTTGGGATGCAACTCGTTTATTTTGAGTACAGACGCCAAACCTGCCATTTCATCCAAAGACGCACGCTTACACCTGCCCTCGACATAATCACCTTCACGCAATTTATAGGTATTTATAAAGTAAGGATTGACAAACACGTCTGCAACTATATTTTCCTTACAACCCGTCGTGCGCAAAAACCACGTCTCCCCGTCATATTCCAAAATTCCGCCGCCAATATAATCAAGCGAATTAACGTCACCGCTTGCAACGAATAATTCTTTTGGCGTAAATTCGTCTTTGGGTAGATTTTTTGTAAGAAAAATTTCACGACACATAAGAATATCTGCGGCAAGCTGTCGGTCATATTCCTGTGACTTGGGCGGTGCGCCGCGTTTGGAATGTTGTGTCTGAACGTCCTCACCGGACGCGACTGAAATTATTTCGCCGATAAGCATCTCTTTTTTTCCGTCGGCAGGATGAGGAACGCCAAGTGCACGACCGAGCTGCCTTAGTTCGTGTATGGTTTTTGCGTTTAGTCTTTTGACTAACTCGGCTATCAAATTTTCTGACATCGTCACTCCCTCCTGAGTATGACGACTTTTGTTTCTCCGTCAAAATCATTTCGCATCAACTCTATTTCATTTGAGTCGATTTCTTCTATACTCTCTGCCTCGAATAAGCCAATAAAGTCGTCTATTTTAGATATGTCAAGCTTGCAGTCCTTTGACTTGTAGTGCATTGGTATTACAACGTCAGGCATTATTCTGTCGACGTATTCTTTCGCCATTTCCGCGTCTATGGTATATGTACCGCCGACGGGAATCAGTAAAACATTGACCGGCAGCAGCAAATCAATAAGCTCCGAAGAGCAATCCTCACCCAAATCACCGAGATGACATACGTCTATCCCGTCCATACGGAATTTGAAAATGAGGTTTTCGCCGCGCTGCTTTCCGCGCTGTCCGTCATGAAAGCTTTTTATGGCGTCTATTTCCACGCCGTGCAAATCGCAACGGCATTCTCTGTCCAAAACGATGGGCTTGCCCTCGATTGCACTTATATTATTGTGGTCGAAATGTCCGTGCGAAACGGTTACGGCGTCCGCGCTCACTTTGTCCATTTCATAACCTACCGAACTGTCGTACGGATCACAAACCACAGAAGTCCCCGTGCTTTCGGTAAGCTTAAAGCTAGAGTGTCCGAGATATTCAATCTTCATTTATTTCACCTACTTATTTCTTCCGCTGAAAAGTTGAGTTCCGTTTTCTGTTCGCCAAGTGAATAGCAAATAAACAGTTTACAAACGTCACCGTCGCAAAAAATCAATTTGTGCGTAAACACAGTGAATTTACCCGAAAACCCACCGCTTGCCAGACTGCATTCGGTTTGCTCGCCCTCGCGGAAAGTCATTTGTATATTCTGTTCGCCACGCCTTGATTGCTCTGCTTGACAGGCGTTGACCGCCAGCTTACATTCATCGCCGTCCAACTTATAATAAAAACGTACTTCTGAACGTGTTCTATCCACTGTCCCTGTCGCGGAAACGATATTGACGCAGCCGTCAATACACGATTCGATTTTGATTTTACAATTATTATAACACATAACAAAAAAAATTACTTTAAATTTTTTACAATAATATCCGTATCGGTGACAAAATTTTTACAATTTTCATAGCTTTGCCTGCCGCCTTGCAGTAATCCTGTCAGTAACTGCCTGTCACCCTCTTCGATTGCACCTTTAAGGTCTGAAAGCGCATCGATTAAACTTTTAATACTTTCGGCAAGATTACCCGAATTTTTAAGATAAAGTTCAGACCATACCTCTTCATCGACGCCAGCGATGCGCGTCATATCCTGAAAGCTTCCGCCGGTAAAACCGAGACAACCGTCTATTTCCTTATTTTTAACATACGCATTGGAAACGATATGCGCAAGCTGTGAAGTATAAGCTATTTTTTTGTCGTGCGTTTCAGCGCTGCATTCTACTATACATTTAAACCCCATTTCAGCCGCAAGTTTGCGTATAACATCCAGCGAAGAAGTATCTGTTTTATCCGAACGGGTAATTATCATATTTGCGTTGTCAAATAAATCCGCACAGGCATTTTCTATGCCGGACACCTCTTTGCCCGCCATAGGGTGACAGCCGACGTAATTGAAATTTCTCGGCTGCGAAAAAACGGAGTCCTCTATTACCTTTTTAACGCCGCAGATATCTGCAACTATGCAGCCGTCTTTAAAAATTTGAGTGTCGATAAACTGTACTGTTGCCGACGGCGGAAGCGCGACAAAAACAACGTCGCAATCAAAACTTTCGGCGCGCGAATCTATAATTTTATTTTCCAAAGCATACTTTATTGGCCTTTCAGAACGGTTCCACCCCGTTACCGCATAACCTGCGCGTTTTAATGCCATACAAAGCGAACCGCCGATTATTCCCAAACCTGCAACACAAATCTTCATATTATTCATTATACCATAATTTTATAGTAAGCACAATTGTTTTACCTTATTTTGTTAAATTGTCAACCTTTTATTTGACTTTTCAACCGACTTTAATTATAATCAATTAAGTAAAAAATTATTTATTTTAAGGAGCTTACAACTATGAATAAAATGTCCGTAAAGGATTTAAAAGACCTCAAAGGCAAAAAAGTGTTGGTCCGCTGCGATTTCAACGTACCTATGAAAGACGGCGTTATAACTGATGAAAACAGAATTATGGGCGCGCTTCCCACAATTAAATATCTTTTGGAAAACGGCGCGCGCGTTACGCTCTGTTCGCATATGGGTAAACCCCACTCTATTTTTTCATCAGAAGTAAAGCTTAACAAAAAAGATCAGAAAAAGATTGACGCAGGTGAAACCACCGCAGAAGCTATCATTGAAAAAGCAAAAAAGGACGAGCCCAAAAAGCTTACGCTTGCGCCCGTAGCAAAGAGACTTAACGAGCTTTTGGGCGGAAAAGTTGTATTTGCAAGCGACGTTATCGGCAAAGACGCAAATTCAAAACGCGACAAATTAAAGAATGGCGAAGCAGTGCTTTTGGAGAACCTCCGTTTCCACTGGGAAGAGGAGAAAAAAGACCAGAATTTCTGTAAGGCTCTTGCTTATGACGCTGAAATATATGTAAACGACGCATTCGGAACGGCGCACCGTTCGCACGCTTCCACTGCCGCTATCGTCGAATACGGAATTATTAAAACTGCCGTTTGCGGCTTCCTTATCGAAAAAGAACTTTCGGTTATGGCCGATACGCTTGAGCATCCTCAGCGCCCTTTCATTGCTATTTTGGGCGGCGCTAAAGTTGCCGATAAACTTAACGTAATTTCCAACCTTTTGGAAAAGTGCGATACGCTTATTATCGGCGGCGGAATGGCTTATACATTCCTCAAAGCAAAGGGCTATGAAGTTGGCACTTCGCTTTTAGACGAAGAAAAAATCGATTACTGCAAAGAAATGATGTCTAAAGCCGAAAAAGCAGGCAAAGAACTTCTGCTTCCCATCGACACCGTAATTTGCGACCACTTCCCCGACCCTATTGACGAAGATATTAAGGTCGAAACGGTTCCTTCCAATAAAATTCCTGCCGATAAAATGGGTATGGATATCGGTGAAAAGACGAGAAAACTTTACGCAGATAAAGTAGCTTCCGCAAAGTCTGTTATTTGGAACGGACCTATGGGCGTATTCGAGAACCCCACCCTTGCAAAGGGAACGATTGCGGTTGCACAGGCACTTGCGGACGTTAACGGCAAATGTACGACGATTATCGGCGGCGGCGACAGCGCGGCGGCTGTACAACAGCTCGGCTTTGCAGATAAAGTTACCCATATCTCGACGGGCGGCGGCGCATCGCTTGAACTGTTTGAGGGCAAAGTTCTCCCCGGAATTGCTTGCCTTAACGAGAAGAAATAATATTTTATTTTAGTGTAAAAATTAAAACGGTGTGTTTACTATTTGCATACACGCCGTTTTTTTATTGCAATATAAAAATTAAAACAATGCGCCTTACTTATTTGCTATTTTTTTTTGCGCGTGATATAATAAATTAAGCTAAATATTTGTAGGAGAGGTAATATGTCAAGAAAACCTTTTATCGCAGGCAACTGGAAAATGAATATGACCGTTGCAAGCGGAACAAAACTTATCGAAGAATTGAGACCCCTCGTCAAGGAAGCGAAATGCGACGTTGCGCTTTGCGTGCCCGCAATTTTGATACCGGCTATGACGAAAGCCGCTAAGGGTTCGAGAATCAAGATAGGCGCACAAAACGTACACTTTGCAAAAAGCGGAGCTTACACGGGCGAAGTTTCGGCCGAGATGCTTAAAGATTACGGCGTGAAATACGTTATAATAGGTCACAGCGAAAGAAGACAATACTTCGGTGAAAATAACGATACCGTAAATCAGCGCACTCTTGCCGCGCTTGCAAACGAGCTTACACCTATCGTTTGTATCGGCGAAACTCTTTCGGAGCGCGACTCCGGCAATACGGAAAAAGTACTTGAAAGACAGCTTGAATTCGGCTTACACGGCGTTGAAGACGTAAAACAGCTTGTAATTGCTTACGAACCCGTTTGGGCTATCGGCACAGGCAAAACCGCGACCGACGAGCAGGCTCAGGAAACCATTAAATTCATAAGAAAGAAACTCAGCAAAATGTTCTGCGTAAAGGACGCTAACAGAGTGAGAATTCTCTACGGCGGAAGTATGAACGCAGGCAACTGCAAGGGTCTTATGGCTCAGCCCGACATAGACGGCGGACTTATCGGCGGAGCTTCTTTGAAAACTGATTTTGCTAAAATAGTCAATTTTGATAAATAATAAAGGTTAAGCGGTGCGTAACTTCGTACCGCTTAAAAATTCGGAGAAATATATGAAAACACCTTATGCATTGATCATAATGGACGGCTACGGGCTTGCATCGCCGGGCGAGGGCAACGCCGTAACCTTAAACGGAAGTAAAAACGTAAATAAACTTTTGAAAGAATACCCCTCTTCCACACTCGGCGCAAGCGGACTCAGTGTAGGACTTCCCGACGGGCAAATGGGCAACAGCGAAGTCGGACACCTCAATATGGGCGCAGGCAGAATAGTTTATCAGGACTTAACCAAAATTTCAAAAGCGATAGACGACGGGGATTTCTTTGAAAATCCTGCGCTTATCAAGGCAATGGATAACGCAAAAAAGAACGGCAAAAAACTGCACCTTTACGGACTGCTGTCTGACGGCGGTGTTCACAGCCATATAACTCACGTTTACGCGCTTTTAAAAATGGCAAAAATGCGCGGACTTAAAGAATGTTTCGTTCACTGTTTTATGGACGGCAGAGACGTGTCCCCCACTTCGGGCGCAGGCTTTATAAAAGCTTTGCAAGCCGAAATGAAAAAGACGGGCATCGGAAAAATTGCATCCGTCTGCGGAAGATACGACGCAATGGACAGAGACAACAATTGGGACAGAACCGAAAAAGCCTACGATATGCTTACTTTGGGCAACGGTATAAGTTGCACCGACCCTGTTAAAGCTGTTGAGGACAGCTATGCAAACGGCGTTACCGACGAGTTTATCAAGCCGGTAAATGTTTTTGAAAACGGCAAACCCGTTGCGCTTATCGAAAAGGGCGACAGCATAATATGCTTTAACTTCCGCCCCGACAGAGCGAGGCAGATTACACGCGCAATGTCGCAAAAAGAATTTATCGCCCCCAAAGGAACGGCGTTTGAAAGAAAAACGGGTTTCCTTGCCCCTACTTACGTTTGTTTTACCGTATACGATGCTCAGTTTGAAGGGCTTGAAATAGCGTTCCCCAAAACCTCGATGGACAACACGTTAGGTGAATATCTCGCCAAAAAAGGCAAAAAGCAGCTTCGCATTGCCGAAACCGAAAAATACGCGCACGTAACTTTCTTTTTCAACGGAGGCATTGAAAAACCCAATGACAACGAAGTGCGCGACCTTATACCCTCACCAAAAGTTGCGACTTACGACCTGCAACCCGAAATGAGCGCGTACCTAGTGACCGATAAAGTTTTAGAGGAACTAGACAGCGGAGAGTTTGACGTAATTATCCTCAACTTCGCAAACTGCGATATGGTCGGACATACCGGCGTTATTCCGGCGGCAGTTAAAGCCGTAGGAACGGTTGACGAATGCGTACAAAAAGTAATAGACAAAATACTTGCAATGGGCGGAAGCGCGATTTTGACGGCAGACCACGGCAACGCCGACAAACTGTTGGCAGAAGACGGTACACCCTTCACTGCCCATACAACAAATCCGGTACCCGTAGTTTTAGTTTCCGAAAAATTTAAAAACGCAAAACTCAGGGACGACGGAATACTTGCCGACCTTGCCCCCACTCTTTTAACGGTTATGGGCTTACCCATACCCAAAGAAATGACGGGCAAAAGCTTAATTAAATAAATTAAAAGGCTTCGCATCAGCGAAGCCTTTTTGAGCATACACTACTTATTATGTCATTATGCGATAAAAAACGTTAATTTGCATTAAAAACGGTTAAAATTTAAAAAAAAAGCCGATAAAATTGATTGTAAATATTTTTAATTTATGTTATACTCTTAAAGTAAGTTTTTTAAGAGGTACTTTATGAGCGCATTATTAGCTGTTTCTTTTGACAGTACGGAATTCCTTGTTTATAGAATATTATCAATTATATGTCTTATTCTTGTGTTCCTCACCGCACTTGTTACAATTATCATAGTTCTTTTCCAAAAGAGCAATTCCGACGGTATTCAAGGTATTACCGCTTCAAGCGAAACGTTCTACGGTAAAAACAGAGGGCGCTCCATTGAAAGCAAACTTAAAAAGTGGACGTGGATTTGTTTGGGAGTGCTTGCATTCCTTTCGATTGCCATATATATCGTTGGCATTATCGTTCAGTAATTGAAACCAAAGGCGGCTTAAAAGCCGCCGCTTTTATTTATTATGAAAAAGAAACAAAGAGAAATTAAAACATTTACGGGAACCGTTCAGGCAAACGAACGCGGTTTTGCTTTTATCGTTCCTGATGACAGAGAAAAATTTAATAAAGACTTTTTTGTTCCGCGAACCTCACTTGGCGGCGCATACAACGGCGACAAGGTGCTTGCGGTTCACGTTCACGGAACCAAAGACGAAGCAAAGATAATCAAAATTATCGAACGCGCGAACACAACCGTAGTAGGTACTTTTGAAAAATTCGGAAAAACCGCAAAGGTTTATCCCGACAATATAAAGCTACCTAAAATAAGCATCCCCCTCCCTCTTGCCTTAAACGCAAAAAACGGGGACAAAGTTTTATGCGAAATTACGGCATTCCCGACAAAGGGATTACCCCGCGGAAAGGTTGTTGAAAAACTTGGCAAAAGCGGTGATTTTGACGCAGAAGAGCTTTCAATTATCCGCGCTTACGGACTCAACGAGCAATTCCCCGAGCAAGTTATAATTGAAGCTGAAACCGTTGCCAAAAGGCGCATATCCGCCGACGGGCTGCTTGATTTGAGAGATAAAATTATCTTTACGATAGACGGCGAAGACACGCGGGATATCGACGACGCCGTATCGCTTGAAATGACGGGCGATAAATTTGTTTTGGGTGTGCATATTGCAGACGTAAGCAGATACGTCGGTTTAAAAACCGAAATCGACAGAGAAGCTTACGGGCGCGGTACAAGCGTATATTTCCCCGACAGGGTTTTGCCTATGCTTCCGAAAGCGCTGTCAAACGGCGCGTGTTCACTCAATGAAGGCGAGGACAGATACGCCCTCTCCTGTATTATGACGTTCGATAAAAACGGAAAAAGAACGCACTGCAAAATTGCAGAAAGCATTATAAACAGCACCCATAAAATGACCTATCACGACGTAACTGCCATTTGCGGGGGCGACAAAAAGCTTTGCCAAAAATACAGCGATATCGTTAGTACGGTTTTTGATATGCAAAAGCTGTGCCTCATTCTCGAAAGCAAACGCAAAGCGAACGGCAACGTTGAACTTGCCGTTAACGAGCCGAAAATTTATATTGACGAGAACGGAGAAATAGTAATTAAAAACGGTGCGCGCGGCATATCCGAAAGAATGATCGAGCAGTTTATGATTGCCGCAAACGAAGCCGTTGCCGAGTTTTTAATTCAGCACGACGCGCCGTGCCTTTTCCGTATCCACGAAATTCCATCACCCGAAAAGGGAGAAATGCTTGCAACGTTTTTAAAAGATTTGGGTATAAGACACACTTTCGACGCAGAAAATATTACCCCTCACGACTTCCAAAATATTTTGAAATCGGTTGAAGATAAACCTTACGCAAGCGTTGTAAATAAGGTTATGTTGCGCAGTATGCAAAAAGCACGCTATCACGACGTGAACGCAGGGCATTTCGGGCTTGCCTCGCAGGCTTACTGCCATTTTACTTCCCCTATCCGCAGATACCCCGATTTATTCGTACACCGAAGCGTAAAAGCCGTCCTTCACGGCGACGTCAAGGCGCTTAGAAAGTATGCCACGCTTATTAAGTATGC
Organism: uncultured Christensenella sp.; assembly: GCA_910578655.1. GTDB lineage: Bacteria > Bacillota > Clostridia > Christensenellales > Borkfalkiaceae > Coproplasma. The sequence goes on along the minus strand of CAJTQE010000004.1, from coordinate 6,156 downwards.
CGGCGCCGAATGCTCCGCAAAAGAAAGAAACGCCGATGAAGCCGAACGCAGCGTTGACGATTTGTACAAAGTGGTTTATATGTACGACAGAATAGGCGAAGTTTACGACGCGGTCGTTTCGGGTGTAACAAACTTCGGAATTTTCTGCGAGCTTGAAAATTCAGTCGAGGGATTGATAGATATCGATACCCTCCCCGACGATTATTACGAATTTTTTGCCGAGAAGTTTTTGTTGAAAGGCAAAAAGAATTCTTTCAGACTCGGCGATAAAGTCAAAATACGCGTTGACGGTTGCGATTTCGGCAGAATGCGCATTATGTTTTCGCTTTACTAATTTATTAATTGTGATATAATATTACCGTATGAAACAGATAACATATAACAAATACGCCACTTACGAGTATTTTATACTTGATAAATATGAGGCAGGCATAGTTTTAGAGGGTGCGGAAGTTAAGTCCTTACGGGCAGGGAACTGCAATTTAAAAGACAGTTTCTGCTTTATCCGAGAAGGTCAGCTTACATTAAAAAACGCGCACATTGCCGTTTACGACAAAGCAGGCGCGTTCTCCACAAAAGAAAGCAAGCGCGACAGACGGCTTTTGATGCACCGCTTTGAAATTGACAAAATAGTCGGCAAAATAAATGAAAAGGGTTACACGCTTATTCCCCTTTCGCTCTACTTTTCGGGCAGCCTCATAAAAGTTGAACTTGCGCTTTGCAAGGGTAAGCAGAATTACGACAAAAAGCGTACTGTTGCCGAGCGCGACCAGAAACGCGCCCTTGAAAGACAAATAAAAGAATATAAATAAAAAAGAAGCAAAATGTCTATCAGCTTTGAAACCGGCAAAATAAAAAACTTTATCTAATTAATTGATAAAGTTTTTTATTTTGTTAAAAATCGGCACATTGTCTTTATAAGCTTTTGGGTTTAAGGGCTTGGGTGATAATAACTAAGTTTACGTTTTTTTACACCATATATTTAAAATAACTTGCTTCGAATTTTAACGAAACGTCGGTCTGGGTTTTTCCGCGTTCTATACGCAACGTCAATGAGTCACCGACTCTCGCGGAAATAAGCATTTCGGAAAGGCAATAATTTCTGGTTATTGCAATATCTTCTTTGACCGTTCCGTCGGCAGATGTCAGCTTTGCAGACATCAAAATATCGCCTACGCGCAAAACGCCGGCAGCCGGTGCACCGTCAATTTTGGCGACCTTTACAAGTTCGGTTATGACAGCAATTCCGTCCTCGTTGAGTCTTGCAAAGCTGTCGGCAACCGACGTTTGGACGTTGAGCATAGCTTTTTTGAAACCGCACTTTTCTCCGTTCGGCCCCGAAATTGGTTTATTACCGTTTGCAACATAGCTGTCGTAAATCGAAACCACGAGGCGGCGAACCATATTCGCAGGCAGCGCGTAGCCCATATTGTCCACGTCCTCACCCTCGTCTTTTGCGTTTACAATGCCTACTATTTTGCCCGAAGTATTATAAAGAGCGCCGCCGGAATTGCCGTGATTTATCGGTGCGGTAGTGCGCAGAACTCTATAACTGTAACTTGAATTTTTATCAAGCGTAGATAGCCCGACGTAAATATTCTCGCTGTCCTTTGCCACTATACCGCTTGCTGCCGACATTCCCTCACCCGAAGCATTGCCTATAGCATACACCGTCTCGCCGACGCAAGCAGACGCATCGGAAACGAAGCTGTCGTTCATAGCTCCCGTAACCGATTTATTGTTACTGACTGCAACAGAGTCACTGCGCTTTAACACATCGCTGCCTGTAACTTTTAAAAGCGCAATGTCGTAATTTTGCGACGCACCGACAATCTCCGCAGGAATACGGTAATTTTCGTCATTCGATATTTTGTTGCCGGACAAAACAAAATTGACGCCTGCCGTGTCCTGTCCGTAAAGATAAAGCCTGATATCTTCACAATAGACGGAATCGGACGAATCGTCGTAAATGACGTGACAGTTTGTGACAACGTAAGCGTCGCCAGCAATCTTATCAAGCCAGAGTATTGCACCCGAGCCCGTATAAACTTTATACGATGTCATTAGAGGTCTTGCGCTGGTATATGCGAATTTGGTCAGAATGCTGACACCCGACATAAGCGAGCGGTTTATGGTCGCCCTGAGACTTGACGCTGAATTCAAATCACCGTCCGTGTAGCTTAAATATTCTTTTAAAAAATCCTCAAAAGACGTTTCGCCGTATTCGGCAACATACTTATCATAAATTTCATCTATGGTTACGTTCTGTCCGTCCTTGCCATCCCTGCCGTCCCTGCCGTCCGAACAACCGACGAACAGCATAGAAAGCGATAAAAGCGCAGCCGCAACCAAACAAATTATTTTTTTCATTTCTGCTTCCTGATATTATTTATAGTTTGACGCCGTTTAACGCAAGCAGTTCTCTCGCGGTTTCCACGCTGTCTACTCCCGTTGCGTTTTTAACGGGGGCAAATTCTTTTTGCCTGTCAACTTCAAAAGCAAGACAACTGCCCATCTGGCGCACCATATCAACTGCGAGAGCCTCAAACTTGTATGCATTAGGTTCACTTGGCTCAACCGTTTTTCCGTCGACAATATGCGCAACTTTCTTTTTTGCAAGATGATAAGGCAATTTACTGTCGATAGTTTGGTTTAAAACGCTGACGTTGAAAAGATAATTTAAAATTACGCCGTAAGGGTATTTAAGTTCACCGCTGCTATCTTTTTCTTCGGCAAGGTCTTTCGGAAGTTCGTAATATTCGATTATATCCGGCTTGCCATCTATTGAACAAAGTACGCCCACGCGCTCTTCGGGGCAAGTTTTCTTGACGACCTTCGCGCCGCAGGAACACTTGGAAAGCGAAGTTGCGCCTATGAACACGGGGTCGCAAATTCTTTGAAGAACATTGTCAACGCTGAAAACGTTTAGCCACTGTACTCCGTCCTTTTCCAAAATTTTGGACAAACCGCTGTTTACGAGCGACGAATACCAACCGCCGTTGCCGTTTGGCGAAAATGCCACCCGATGTTTTTCGGAAAGTAAAATTTTTCCGTCCAGACTGCAAACGGGCTCTTTATCCTGTGTATAAAAATGAATTTTATCTTCGGGATATCCGAAATAATTATTCTCTTTAAAAAATGAAAGCGTGTCGGCATGGTTAATCTCGCTTGTCATTACATACAAATGAAAATATCCGCCGTATTGTTCGGTTACCGACTTGATATTTTCCATAAGCTGACCGAATATGCTTAACCTGCGAGTAACTCCGATATTAAACATACCCTTAGGCTTATCGAACCCGAGCCGCGTTCCCTGACCGCCGGCCAAAATTACCGCTGCAACCTGACCTGCTTTCAAAAGCTTTAAGCCTTCTTTTTTGTATTCTGCACTGCGCGCCGCAATCTCGCTTAAACTGTTTGCAGGAATGGGAGCAATACTATCTAAATTCTTGTCGGCTTCGCGTTGATTTATGCACTCTGTTATAGAAAAATTGATGTGCGCAATATCTTCAAGCAACATTGTGCGCTGAATTTCGCTCAATTCGCCGTAGTACTTTAAGAGATGCTCCTGTCCGTTTTGCTTTAATAATGTTTTTGTTTTTTCAATATTCATATTATTCCCCATATCGTTTATAGCGCAATTATATAATAACGGCAAAAATAAGTCAATAATTTACTTATTCTTCAAAAATTTCTATTGCAATATTTAAATAATAGATATATAATAATACTTGTTTTAAAGTAATATGAAAGTTGCCGTGTTTAGGCTGAATAAGGAGAAAAAATGTATTGTACGGTATGCGGAGAAAAGCTTACGCTTATGTTTAAACAAGATGAAGGACTTGTTCCCTATTGTAATAAATGCGCGGAATACCGCTTCCCTCGCTTTGCTACTGCCGTCAGTATGGTAGTAACCAACAGAACGAAAGACAAAATTTTGCTTGCTAAACATTTGGGCAGTGAAGATTATATTCTTTTTGCCGGCTATATTAAAAAAGGAGAAACGGCGGAAAAAGCCGTCACACGCGAGTTTAAAGAAGAAACAAGGCTGGACACCGTAAAGTTCAAATATATGGGATCGCGCTATCACGAGCCTAAAAACGTGCTTATGCTGAATTTCCTTATAATGGCGGAAAACGGGCAAATTACTCTTGACAAAAACGAACTTGTTTCCGCAGAATGGTTTGACCCCGAAAAGGCGCTTGAGGCTATTCGCAAAGATTCTGTCGCGGAAGTTTTTTTGAAAAACGCGCTTTTGGAAATTAGAAAACTATAGAAAAAAGCCGAATGCTATGAACCCCAAAAGTTGGACAAACTTTTGGGGTTCATAGCACTTGCACGGTCTTTTTTTATAGCGCTTTATTCAGCCTCGACCGTAACGACGATTTTACTTGAAATTCCTTCCATAAGCTTTAAATCTATATCGTAAGTTCCAAGCGTTTTTATGGGTTGGGAAAGAATGATTTTTTTCTTATCGATTTCGTAACCGGCGGAACTGAGCGCGTCGGAAATATTTGCACCCGTTACCGAGCCGAATACCTTGCCGTTCTGCCCCGCTTTAATCTTCACGGTAAAGCTTTTGCCTTTTATTTCTTCGGCAAGCAGTTTTGTTGCCTTAACTT
>CAJTQE010000004.1:0-1524 GCA_910578655.1 uncultured Christensenella sp. | reverse complement strand
CCGCCTTGTGAAAATCCGCGGAAGATTTTTTCTGCGACAAGTCGTTTAACTTAGTTGCCGTAGCTATTTCTGCAAGTCCCTTTTTTACAAGAAAGTTGCGCGCATAACCCTCGTTTACGTCAACGACCTGTCCCTTTTTACCCTGTCCCTTTACGTCTTGCAATAAAATTACTTTCATAGGTATCTCCTTATACTAATATTTTACAATTAATATTTCAATTTGTCAATAGCTTTGAATAAACGGCTGAAATATGCGCAAAATAGAATCGGAGGATATATCTTATGGAAAATTTTAATCGTGACATTGCTTGCACCGTAAGCAACTGCAAACACAATTATCAGGGCTGCAACTGCAAACTGCACAACATCACTGTTGGCTGCACTTGCGGTGAGAGCTGCACTTGCTGCGAAAGCTTTGACGAGAACGTATAAAAAAGCGCACCGAAAGGTGCGTTTTTTATTTATTGAAATTATCTTTTAAAGAAACTATTTCCGAAAGGGTAAAACCGCTAAACGAGCTTTTTTTGTAATAACCCGTGCGCATAAGCTGAAAAGGCTGCCCGTCCTTACTGTCTGCAAGATAGGGTTCCGCCACGCCGACGAACGTTTTTTCGCTGTCTGCATTAAGTCTTTCTGCATAGTCCTGGTCGGGATATTCTTCGTCCTTTAAAAGCGGCTGATACTGCTTGAAAGTTACTTCTTTGCCGTATTTTGCGTCCACCCACTGAATTACACCCTTTGCCTTTATTTCCGTAGGCTTATCCGAACCGCTTTTCGTCTCGGGGAAATATGTGCATAAAATTTCTTCTACTTCGCCGTTTTTATCAAACTTTATGTCGTCACAGCGGACGATATACGCGCTTTTAAGGCGAACTGTGCCGCCCTTGAAAAGTCGCTTATATTTGGGAGGAGGATTCAAAGAAAAATCGTCCCTGTCTATATAGACCGTGCCGGTAAACTTAATTCCCCTTGTTGCGCCGTCAGCCTTCATCGGGTTCTTTTCAAAGACAAGTTCTTCCTCTCCGCTGTAATTGGTTACGGTCAGTTTTACAGGATTCAAAACCGCCATAGCGCGCTCTGCATTTTCATTCAAGTTATCGCGGATACAACTGTCAAGCTGAGCCTGACTTACAACCGAATAAGCCTTTGCCACGCCTATATCGGCGCAGAATTTTTTAAGAGACTCGGGCGGTACTCCGCGATTTCTGAGACCTGCAACCGTCGGCATACGGGGGTCGTCCCAACCGCTGACTATCTGTTCGTCGACAAGTTTTTTAAGATACCTTTTCGACATAAGCATATTAGTAATATTAAGTCGGGCAAACTCTATCTGACGGGGACGAGGAGCTTCAAACCCCGCCTTTTCAACAAACCAATTATAAAGGGGTCTGTGGTTTTCAAATTCAAGCGAACACAGCGAATGGGTTATTCCCTCTATCGCGTCTGAAACGGGATGAGCAAAATCGTACATTGGATATATGCACCACTTATCTCCTGTGCGATAGTGCGTAACGTGCGCTATGC
>CAJTQE010000003.1 GCA_910578655.1 uncultured Christensenella sp. | reverse complement strand
CAAGGGGTTTTACCCCAAATTGAAAAACCACGGGTTTTACCCGTGGATTTTTATTAAAATTCTATTCCGTTCAATATCAGTCTGACTTCGTCCGTCGTAGGGGCTTGCATAAGCCGCGCCCTAATAGCCGCGGCGTTAGGTTTATTCTTTAAATAAAAAGCAATCATCTTGCGCATATATACGCAGGCGAAGCGCTCGCCGTAAGCCTTAACCGTTTCTTCAAGCTGTCGTTCAACCAAACTTTTAGCGTCGTATTCAACGCCCGTAATCTTTGCAAATATCCAAGGGCGGAACATTGCTCCGCGCGCTATCATAACGCCGTCCGCGCCCGTCCTTTCGATAAGCTTGCCGGCGTCCGCGCTTGAAAAAATTCCGCCGTTAGCTATAACGGGAATGCCGACGGCGTTTTTCGCCCTTTCTATCGCTCCGCAGTCTACCGCGCCCGAATAGATTTTATCGCGCGTTCTGCCGTGAACGCAAATCATATCCGCACCCGAATCCTCGCATAACTTTGCAAATTCTGCGGAAATTATCTTGTCTTCAGTAAGCCCTATTCTGAACTTTACGGAAACTGCTTTGCCGCTTTTTTTGACTGCGGATATAACTTTACCGGCAAGCGCGAAATCGTTTAAAAGCGCGCTGCCCTCGCCGTTGTTGTAAATTTTGGGCATAGGGCAGCCCATATTGATATCTATCAAATCGAACGGAGCCAAGTCCTCTCCGCACGCCGCGCGTTCTAAAACCGATGGGTCCGCGCCGAAAATCTGACAAGCCTTAATCCCGTTGTAACCGTCGGGAATTGCCAAAAGCTCTTTTGTCTTTTCACTGCCGTAAACAAGCCCCTTTGCGCTGACCATTTCCGTATAAGTCAGCCCTGCGCCGAGTTCGTAACACATCTTGCGGAACACCGCGTTGGTGTAGCCTGCAAGCGGAGCCAAAAAAACGTTGTTTTTGCTTTCAAGCGACGCTATTTTAATTTTCTTTAATTGCATTTTTTGCACGTTCCCAATATATATCGAGTTCCCGTCCGTCCAAGTCGGTCATATTTTTGCCGTCGGCGAGAATTAACTTTTCGCACTCTGTAAACCGTTTTGCAAACTTCTGTGCGGAAGCTCTCAAAGCGTTTTCGCAGTCTACGCCTGCAAGCCGGCAGGCATTGACGGCGGAAAGCAGTACGTCGCCGGCCTCGTCGAACACCCTCTCCTTATCTTCCGACTGTATTGCGTCGGTAAGCTCTGAAAATTCGTCCTGCAGCCTTTCGAACGCGGACGCCGGCGAGAGAAAATCCATTCCGCTTTTGGCGGCGCGTTTGCCAACCTTTTGCGCGTACATACACGCTGGAAAGTTTGAAGGAACCGCCCCCACGCTTTCGCCGAAAGTCGTCACATTTTTTTCTATATTCTTGTTCTTTTCCCAGACAACGAGCGCGTCGTCACTGCCGTCGGCTTTATCTTCTCCGAATATATGCGAATGGCGGAAAATGAGTTTTTTGACTAATCGCGTTATCGCGTCGCCGCCGCTGAACACGCCCTGCTCTTCCTTAATTACGGAATGGAACGCAGCCTGCAAAAGCACGTCGCCCGTTTCCTCCTCTATCCCGTCGTCATCGCCGCGCTCTATGGCATCGGCAAGCTCGTACGCTTCCTCTATCGTGTTGCCCTTTATGCTTGCGTTGGTCTGCGCCCTGTCCCAGGGACAGCCGTCGGGCTTTCTTAAAAGCTTGATAAGGTTGAGTAAATCGGCGTAGTCGTATCGCTCTTTTTTGAGAAACTCGCCCTCCTCTATCGCAACCGCGCAAGACGCATCGTAGTCCTTTTGCCTGTCTATTTCGTAAACTTTAATGCGCGTAGCGCTTTCGCCCCTCACGAAAGTGCAGTCCGCCTCGTCACCGTACAGGGCTGCAAGCTTTTCTTTAATCAGGCTTGCTATGTAATAGCAGTCGACGTCGTAAACGACTGCCGCAGGCGAACTTTTTAAACTTTCTATTCCGTACGCCGAAACCGCGCTGTACAGCGGAGCGTTCAGCTTAGCCGCGCTTGCTATATGCGCGCTTTTGGAAACGCCCTCGATAACGCAGACGTCGGCGTGTTTTTTAATTATTATTTTGCAGGCCTCGTCCTCGCATACCGCACCGTCGACGCAGTAACATACGTCCCGCTTCTGCGCCGCGTCCAATACGCGAGCGGCAAGCTTTTTATTTAAAGTGTCGAAGTTGCGGCTTGACTCAAAAACGGAATCAAGCGTTTCAACTTCGTAACCTGCCAGATTTTCAAACGCGGCGGTCGCGTTTGTCCGAGCAATAATTTTTGCGCAAGTTTTTAATGCAAGTTCAGCTTTTGCGGTCAAGTCGCCTTGCGAATTTCCTAAACCAATCAGCGTTATTTTCATTTTTCCGTCCTCCGTGTTCTTTGATAATATACCAGAAATTAATCAAAGTCGCAACCAAATAACTGCAATTTGCAGATATTGCCGCGCCGACTATTGAAAGGGACGTGAATTTAATTAAAGCCGCCGTAATCGCAACGCGGAGAATTGCCGTAACCCACTGCGTTACCGTACTTTTTATGGGCTTGCCCAGCGCGGTAAGACAAGCCGACGAGGTCTGCACCAGCGACAGCGTGACGGCGTTTACGGACATTATCCTGACGAGGTTTAATAAAAGTTCTTTGTTTTCGGGCTCCAACGAAGAGAAGATTACCTTTACCGCATACGGCGCAAAAGCAAACAGCGCTATCGCCGCAGGCGCGGAAATCGCAAAAGTAATTAAAAGCGCTTTATACGCCTTGCCCTTTGCCGCGTCAAAGTCCCCCTTTTCGGCAAGAGGGGAAATCTGGGGCACGCTTGCCGCAGCAAGCCCGTAAGTTACCGATACGGGCAAGTTTATTATTGTGACCGCGCAGCCCGAAAAAATACCGTAAAGCGCGGTTGCGTCGCCCGAAATCTCTTTAAGAAAACGGACGGCAACTATACTTTCCAGCAGCTGACCTGCCGGCAAAGCTATTGCCGTAAGCGTCAAAGGAACGGTATATTTTATTATCGAAGAAACGGGCGGCGACGGTACTTTGAAAAGGGGCAGACGGGAGCGCTTTTTTAAATACCAGATTAAGGCGAGCGCGGTTGCAACCACTTCGCTTACCGTCACAGAGAACAGAGTTGATGCAACGGCTATGGCTAAGTTGTCCCTGAACGCATACGCAAGCGCACAGCCGAGCGCAACCTTTACCGCCTGCTCCGTAACTTCCGTAACTGCGGTCGGGTACATATTGCCCTTACCTTGAAAATATCCGCGGACGATAGAGAGAACGGACACAAAAAAAACCGACGGACAGAGCATTATACAGCACAGCTTTATTGCAGGTTCGGATTGCAGCGCGGCAAGCGGCGCGGACAGAAAATACATTAGTATCGTGCCTATGACGCCTATTGCCCCGTACAGCCTGAACGCCTGCCGCTCCGCCCCTGCTTTGCCAGACGAAATTACGCGCGCTATTCCCGTAGGAATACCGGACGCCGAAACGGTAAGAAGTATGCAATATAACGGGTAAACCATCTGGTAAATACCCATACCCTCTCCGCCGAGAAAATTAGTTAAAGGTATGCGGTAAATTGCCCCCAGCATCTTTGAAATAAATCCGCCCAAAGAAATTAGTATTGCACCCTTTATAAACGATTGCTTTTGACTTAACATAATAAAACTCCGCATATTCAGTATGCGGAGTTTGCATATTATTATAAGTACGCAAACGGTCACCCGAAAACCGGGTGACCGTTTAAATCAATAATCATCGTCGTAATCTTCTTCTTCGTCCTCATCGTCTTCTTCGTCGTCGTCATAGTCGTAGTCTTCGTCGTCGTCATAGTCGTAGTCTTCGTCATAGTAATCGTCGTCCGCGCGCCTGCGCCTGCGGCTTACTAAGACTATTATTAGTATCAACAGCAATAAGCCTATGCCTATTACTATCACTACCCAGTAGTTGCCTTTCACGAACTCGCCTATATCCTCGAAGAACTCGCCCGCGCCGCTGCCCTTGGGCACGGTGTAAAGCGTCTTTGCCGAGGTCTGTACTCCGTCCTCCTCGCTGCCGTTCTCGAACTCGAAGTTAACCGCCGCACTGCCCGAAAGCTTCGCGTCTACGTATAACGAACTGCCCTTTACGAACTCCACGCTTTCAAGCGCGTCGCTGTACTGGTCCAAGTAATAACTGTATTCAAGTTTAAGAACTTTGCTGTCTCTCAGCAGTCCCTTTACCCAGTCCGGCAAATCGAGATACGCTCCCTCCTTCCCGCTCTTGTTCCACGTATCCTCGGTTATTATAAATTTGCCGATATGCCAGTTATACTCGTACTCGCTTACTCCCTCGCCAAACTCGTAGTTGTCGCCGTCAATAAGCCGTATCTTTGTATAATAACCCTGCTCGCGCCAGTCCGTGCCGCTGTCTATTCCGCCGTCACTCTCGCCGAGTATCGTCATTATACTGTCGTCGTAGCCCTCGATACAGTCCTTGAAATAGATTACTCCGCCGTTATAGGTTATTCCCTCTTTCAGCGTGGGCAGCTCTACCTTTCTCTTGGCTATTATAAGTCTGTATTCGTTATCGCCCGTTACTACGTACGTTTCGCTGTTTTCGACCGTTACCGTTACTTTTATCTTATACTCGCCTGCGCCTAATCCGTTTATAAACGCCGTAAGCTCCGAGCTGTCGCCCGCAAAGACTACTTCCTCTTCCAAAGCTCCGCCGCTTATTCTCACTTCCGTTCTCGTCCGCTCGTCCGAGTTGCCTCTCTTGACCTCGAAACCGAAATTGACCTTTCCGTACTCAGCGTTCTCTTCGCAACTAATCGCTACCGTAAGCGCGGTCTTGGGCGTGCCCGTTGTGAAGCTGCGGTAGCTCGGAGATATTACCACCTCTCCGTCGCTTACCGTCTGGCGTACGTATACCTTGCCCGTTATAGCCGTAGTTTCCGTCCAGTGCTCGGATATATACGCTTCAAGCTCCTCTTTTGTGAACTCTCCCTCTTCTCCGTCCACGGTGAAGTAATACTCGAAAAAGCCCGAATAGTCCCCGCCGTCCGCAAACTCTATTGCCGCAAATTCGAACGTGTTTTCTCCAGCCGTTACTGTCTGCTTGCCAGTCCAGTTATATTCAAGAGACTTAGCAGTTATCTCCCACTGCTTGCTTACCTCTGCATATCCGCCGTCCGCTGTAGTGTAATTGCCGTTACTTATCGTTATCTCTGCAGTAGTACTCTTTTCGCCCTTTTCGGTAAGGTCGTTGTTGTTGCGGTACTCTACCGTATACTCGCCATCTTTTAATCCTATTCCCGCAAAGTACTCGGGTGAGATTCTCACCGTTACCGCTCGGTTATCGAACGACGGCATACTACCTTCTTTCAATGCCTGCCAGTCGCTATCACCCGCGTACTGCCATTCCCACGTCGCTTCGCTAAAATCGAGGACCTTCGGTACTATCCTTATTTTTAAAGTGTAGGTCTCGTCAAAGCTGTATAGGTTGGGGTCTGACGCTACGATATGCACCGTCGCCGTATACTCGCCTGCGTTTATCGCAGTCTGCCAGTCTCCGCCGTAGCTCTCTATTTCCAGCTCCGCAGCGCTCGCGCTCGAATTGATGTCTACCGTAAGGCTAAACGCCTTGCCCGTATACTCCAATTCAAGATAGCCGTCCTTGCAGTCCTCTATCGTATAGCTCTTGCCGTCTATCTTCCACTTGATTTCGTTCTCGCCTAAGTCTAACCCTTCCGCCGTTATCCTGAACGAATGAGTTGCCGCTTCTCGCTCGATATAGTTCCCGACCTCGGCGGTCTTTACCGTTAGCACGTAATCCCCCGTGCCGTAGCCTTTGGGGATTGTTACGCTTTGAGTTCCGTCTCCGTTGTCCGTTACTACAAGCTTCGAAGTCCCCGACCCGCCCTTACTGTAAGTAGCTTCAAGCTTTACGCTGTCTCCCGTTACAAGTCCAGTAACCCGAAACTTTAATTCCACGTCCGCGCCCTTTGACCATTCCGTTGCGTTACTCTCGTCCGAAACTATTACTATCTTCTTTTTCTCTACGCTTATGCTTAAGCCCGTTCCCCCACTCCACTCGTACAGGCTTTCGTCCTTTAATCTGTATTCTATTGCGTACTCGCCAGCGTCCTTGACTGTCAGCGTGGCGCCGTCAAAGCTGATTGCTCCCTCCGGCACGACGTATTCCATTATTTCGCCGTCGTAACCCTCGAATACAAACTCCTGCTCGTTGCCGTTGTACGGCACCGTAGCGCTGCCTCCCGCCGTCAAAACAGGATACGGGGTAACGATTTTAGAAACAGTAAATTCGTCGGAAACAGCATTGACGGAATAATTACAAGCGGCGGCATTTTCAAGCGCGGCAAGCGCAATCCATTGTCCGACGCGCGTCGGACTTTCAACCGCACTGTTGGGACTGTCCCCCGGCTGATAATATTTGGTTTTAAGCTTGGGATATTTATCGCCCGTATCGCGCCCGTAAATCTGGCTTTCGTCCTCAAAGCGCGCAACGGTCAAACCGTTTTGCTCTTCGAATATTACGGAAAGCGGCTTAGCCGTTATTTTGAACGTAAACGAACGCGTGTCGGAAGAATTGCTTTCGCCGTCGCTCCACGCATAATTTCCCGAAACAAGCTTTACGTTGACGGTAGAAGACCCCGCGTCCGTAAACTTATCGTTGATTTCTATTATAGACGGGTCCGAATATACGCTCTGGTCGTACCACGCGGGTTTATCGGCAAGCGTTTTCAACGATTGCTCCGCGCCGTTGTATTCCGTCGTGATTACAGAGTTTTTAGGCGAGGTAATGACTATCGGCGTTACGGTAAACGTAAAAGTCTGGTCGTCCGTCGTTTTCGTCCCGTCGCCGAGCAGCCATTGCACACCGTCGTTTAGCGCCGCGTTGGACAGCGACGCGGTAACGGTATATGTTCCGCTTTCCTTGACGGTATCGGCGCAGCTGAAAACCATTCCCCCGTCGACGTACCAGTCCGCAGACGTTATCGCCGTGCTTAGCGGATTGAGCATATCCGTACCGTCGTATTCCACGGTAACCGCCTTAGGTGCACTGTAAAACAGCGTCTCCTCCGAAACAAGCGTCGGCGTTATAATGCATTGGCCGTTAATCGTTGAAGGATTTGACGAACCGTAACCGAGACCCGTCCAAAGCCCGAAACGCTGAGTAAATGTTTGGGGCGCGTCTGTTTTATTGGCATAAACAGCTTGAATATCCTTAGTACCGACAACGCCACCGTCGCCGCCGCTGCTATACTGAAAAAATACGGAATACTCGGGTTTAATTCCGTTTGGGTCGTAAACAGAAGTGCCTATTCTGCTTTCGCTGTACCCGATAAAGAGGTCCTTCGAAGGGTCTTCCGCCATCGCCGCGTCAGATACGGTTTTGGCCGTAGGCGCGGTCACCGTATCGTTCGAATAACCGTAATCGAACAATTCGAACCCCATACCCGAATCGATATAATTACCTCTAACGGAAGAAAAGTTCATATTGTAGTTAACGACGTATTCCTGCCTTGCCGGCACTGCGATGCTTGCGGTAAATTCCGTATAAACACCTTTACCCTCGTAAGTACTGCTTGAAGTCCCGAAAACGAGCGTGTTTTTCGAAGTTTCGTCAAAGGCGGCGTACAAATTGTGACCCGTAGCCCAACTTGATTCGGCCCCGAATTTAACGTCAATAGGGCTTGAGCGATACAGATAGAAAAACTTTTGCGAACCGCCGTCAACCGCGTAAGTGCAGTTTAATTGCACCGGCTCCTCGCCGCCCTCGGCTTTTACCGTATTTGGCAACAAAAAAGTACAGCCCAATAAAGCCGTACATAAAAAGGTCAGTATTAAAGTAAGCCAAAGGCGTTTGCCGCGGCTTATACTACAAGTGGAGTACCCCCCCCCCCTATTTTTTTTGTGTTTGCTATATTTTTCAACATAATAATCACCTGTTCACAAAATTATAGCATAGTTTTTACGCGGTTTCAACCATTTTTATAAAATAAATACCATAATTTATACAAAATGCCGCAGGACGCATGCAGAAGCGCCCTGCGGCTTAGGTTTTTAAAGCTTACTCGAATTGATTTGCAAGTATCGTTGCCGACAGCTGAGCCAACTTGCAGGCAGAAGCCTCTATCTTTGCGCCCTGCTCGACGGAAACGAGTGCAACCGCCCCGAGACAGTCGCCGTTGCAGACTATGGGAACTATAATCTGAGCCGTTACGCCGTCGCCCTCGTCGGTAATGGGAATAACGTCGCCGCCCTCTGAAAGGTTGGCGATATAGCTTTTGCGTTCGCGTAAAATCTTTTCCATTTTTTCTGAAAGACTCTTTTTATCGAAAGCGCGCTGTCCCCTGCCCGAAGCGTAAAGAACCTCGTCAGTGTCGCAAATAACCGCAATATGACCGGAAAGGTCGGACAGCGATTTCGCCGTTCCCGACGAAAATTTATCAAGCGAAGCAATGGGCGAATACTTTTTAAGCATCAGCTCGTCCCTGTCCGTAAATATTTCGAGAGGGTCGCCCGATTTGAGGCGCAGAGTACTGCGTATTTCCTTCGGAATTACCACCCTGCCCAATTCGTCTATTCTGCGTACTATTCCTGTTGCTTTCATATTTTCTCCTATTTAGGCGAAACCGCCCATACAATGAGTTTGTGAATATTTTAAGGCATTATACGCGCAAAATTAAAAGAGGGGTCTGAAAACCCCTCTTTAAATTTAATACATAGGTATATAGGAAACGGACGCGGAAATCGTCATCATTACGAATATCGAACAGCAAGCTATTGCGCCGACCCATACGTTGCCCGTTATCTTGTAGAACAGTCTGTTGAATATGGGAAGAATAAACATCATAACCACAAGTCCGAAAACCATATTGACGAACAACCAGACTTCGTTGTTTCCGCTGCCCCAGTTGCCGTAGTACGGAATACCCGTCGTGAAATAGCAAACATAGTTTATAAGCAGTATGAACGCAAGCCCCAAGCTGTTTGCAAGACCGCCGACAAGCATAACCTTCCACTCTTTCCAGCCCTCTCTGCCTATACTGCAATTGACCCTTATAGAGTTTGAAATATAGAATATAAAGATGAACGGGATATATTCAAGCGCGGTTACGAACATTCTTGCATTGAGCGGAGCCGCAGAGATAAGCATAAATCTGAAATCCTGATGGAATATCCAGTACGAAAGCTGAACGAGGAAGTAGAACACACCGAATAAACCGAAACCGAGCAGTAAACTCTTCAATACGTTGAATACTACGTTTTTCCGGCCGTTACCGCGGATTTTGATATCCGAGAATTTATCCCAGTCGTAGTGCGGCTGAATACCCTTCACCTTGTACATAGCGTACTCGTACAGGTTTTCAAGCGCGGTAGTTCCGAAGAATATCGCAAGACCGATAAGTCCGTTTATAACCGCCCAAAGCAGTATGGCGTTAACCATTCTTGCAGGGAATACGAACGTGAACACGCTTGCAAGGTTGCTTGTGGGGAAAATTTCAATCGAAAGGTTTGCAAGGGGGATATAGTCAAGGCAGGCGATTATCGAGGTCAATATTATGCACGACCAGAAAATAATCTTATGCGCCACAGTCTTATGCCGCTGCTCCGCCGCAACAACAGGTTTTGCCGCCGCAACCGTTTGCATAGGCTCTGCCGTTACAGCCGCAGCGACGGCCGCTTCACCCGTTGCGTTTTCGCCGTCTGCGGAGGTTTCTGCCGCCTTAACCTTGCCGCCGTTTTTCAGGGTTGCAAAGAACGGAATATTCATAAGCACTGCGCAAAGCGCGATTATGAACGTGAACGCCGCTGCAAGCGCGATACCGTTTGAAAATTCTTTGCCGAACCAAATCTGGCTCATACCGCTCACGTCGGAACCGATGTCAAGAGTCTTATTGAAGAAATCTACCGTGTTTGCAATGCTGACTCTGTCGTACATTTCAAAGCAGTGGTTTATTTTTTCGCGGTGTACTATTCTGTAAGTACCCTTGGACATATCGCCGTAACCGTAGTCGTATGTAATGGTATCGTACGCGTTAGCCGAACCGTTGACTTCGTTGATAAAGCGAAGTCCTATTACCTCGAATGCGGTACCATCGGTCTGATAGCGGTACGCGCCCTCGTCGTAATATGCGTAAGACATTGCCGCATTGCAGTTGAAATTTTTAAATTTGTTTGCCGCGGAAGTCTTTATATAACCCGAATTGTAAACGGATTTTATTATGCTGTCCTGATAGCTTTCGCCTGCCATATCGGAGGCAATGGTAACAACGTTGCCGCCGCCCTGCGAGTGACCTACCGCACCGAAACGCTGCTTATCGCAGAATGTAAAATCGTCCGTGTTATTGTAAACGTACTGAACGAGATACTCGATACCGTGTGCGCCCGTCGAAGAATTTTCGGTTGTACCGCCCTGACCGCCCGGATCTGAACAGAACACTACCGCGCCGCGGCGTGAAAGCTCTATGCAGTACTGCGCCATAGTCGCCTTGGTACGGGTAAATCCGGGAAGAACGAACACTACGGGCGCAGGAGCTTCCGCCGTTGCACTGTCGGGTTTATACATAGTTACCGAATAAGTAGTTTCGTGCTCCTTGCCGTCGTCCGTAACCGTAAGGGGAATTACATACTGTTTGCCGTGAATTTTACCCTCGTTATACGCAAGTGTCATTTCACGCGTCAGCGTAAAGTCGGAAACGTCCACCTTAAAGCCGGAAGTTTCAAAACACAGTGCGGTAAAACTTGAAACGATAATCAGGCCGAAGGCAACGCACATCGTAATAAAGCTTTTCGCTTTATAGAAAGGTGATTTTCTGACGGGCTTCTCCTCTTCCTTAACTTCGCTTTCAACGGTTTTGCAGACAATAATTTCGTCCTCCGTTTTGCGGAAATAAGCTAAGCCCGAGAGAATGAACGCCGGCAGACATACTATGCTGAGTATCCAGCAGACAAGCAGTTTGACGTTTTCGTTTTTTTCAAGATTTACGCTCTTCATTTTTTGGCGCACGGAAGTTATAACGAACCCGTCATAAAGACCGACAAGCGCGAATATGAGGAACGCCCAATACCAGTTGTTTGACAGCGCGAAGAAGCTTGCCGCAAGCACGAACCAAAGCGCGGTGAAAACGTAAAGGCAAATGGAACTTGCTTTTAAAAATTTACTTTTCAAATACATATTCTTTCCTCCTTACACCGTGGGCGTAGCCAGCAGCGCCAGCCCCTCAGCCGAAAGTATCCAGTCGTAAATTGCAACAGTAAGCCCTTTCTTGTTAGACGTAATAACGTATCTGTCATTGATTGAACCGATAGTCATTTCTTTTGAAGTTAATCCGGTTTTACTCCACTCTTTAAGATAAGGTGATTTTCCAACCCCCCTCGCCCCTAAAAGAATGTCCGCTCCGCCGTCGGCTTCAATTGCATCTCCAAGCCCCGCAATGTTCGTATTGTCATCCGCACTGCCCGAACCCGAAGGCTTATAACAATAGAACTCGACTTCAACCTGCGCAAGCTGTTCGTCCGACGCACCGCACTCTTTCAAAGCCGCCTTTAAACCCGCTTCGAAATTTGCCTTGATTTCGTCGGTAAAGCCCGAAGTATCAAATACGCCGTAGCAGGCAACTTTAAACGTCAAGTCGTCGTCTGCACCTACCGTGTACTTTATACCGCTTTGAGGCTTATCGGGAACTTCGGGTTCGTCGGGCTCTTCGGGGTCGACGGGCTTGCCGTCCCACTGATAGTCGAGCGTGGCTCCGCCCTCGCCTGCATACGTATCGAGAATCCAGTCATATACCAAATCTACGATTTCCTCTCCGGCAACAAGCTTTGCTACACCGCGCGGATCCTTAAAGTCGGGGTTGACGAAAATATTGAAGTTGTTTTCAACAAAGTCCTTGCCGGGTTTCATTCCGCCCGTACCCGTAAGATTTTCGGCGTCCTTCCAGCCGAGCATTATGTCGATATCGGCGTCGTTTTTTATCGCTTCGCAGGTAGGCCCTACGTTGCCCTCGTAGGAGCGGATAACTATGTCCATCTCTTCGGGGTTTTTACCGCTTGTCTTTAAGAACCCGTAAAGCTCGGTTGTAAATCCGTCTATTATCGACTGATTTAGTCCCGAAGTTTTTTCCTTGTTGTACCAGGCTATCGCAACGTCGTGATAGGGCGGTTCGCCGAATACGGGATATAAAGTCACGCTGAGTTCGTCGTTCTTTATCCAATCTTTCACGTCGTTGTAACGAATAAGTCCCTTATTTGCAGTAACCCGTACGTTTTGTGCGCCCTGCTCTTCCCAATTCTCTTCGGCGGTCCAGCCGTAGAATATAAGCCCTTCGGGCGCGTCAGGCACGGGAACCACCGCATTGTTGAATGCATTTACAGTGTAAGTGCCTTTATATTCACCGTTTACTTTTAAAACAACCTGAACGTCGCGTTCAAGACCGCTGACAAGCGAACAGCCGGAAAAAGCCACCAAACACATTGCAATTGCAAGCAACGCCGCCATTAAGTGTTTTTTCATAATTTCCTCCGAATTTTTTTATATCAGCCGTTAGCTACGGCAAAAGCTTCTTCTTTTAAAATTCTTGCGTATTCGGTTGCGAATACTCTGTCTTTATCATCCGCGGGCACGCCGTTGAAGGACGAAGTACGGGGGTCGATATTTAAAATGGTTGCCGCGTGTACGCAAGCCGATAAATACGCGCCTGTATAGGACGGATGCTTATTGTCTGCCGCAAAATACAGGTTAAGTTGCGGATGATTTTCCGAAACGTTGGTAAACGCCGCACCGACGTTGCACACCTTTACGCCCATTTCCTTTGCCGCCTTGGCGTACGCAGAGCGCAGCCGCGCCTCCATTTCCCGTACGGTTATTCCTCTCGCGTCCGCGCCGCTTTTATAGCCCCAAGTCGCATACAGATATATCCGGCAGTGCTTCTGCGTTTCGTTTATTTTTTTCTGCAACCCTTTCGCGCCTGCTAAAAATGCGTCGTAGTCGCTTATCGGGCGCGTACTGTGTTCCTGTAAAACAATTGCGTCATAGTCGTTGTTTGCTTTCAGTTTTGCGTCGACTCTTCTGCCCTGTTCGCTGTCGGAGTCGGCAAACTTTTCAAGCGTACAACCGCTTTGCGTTACGCTGTCCGCCAACACATTTTTGTCCGCGCCTGACGCTATCTTTTCAAACAAATCCGGAATATCGCTGTAAAAAGTGAAACTGTTGCCGATAAACAATACTTTCGCAGTTTTCCCGTTGACTTCATCCTTGCCGCAGGCAGAAAACAGAAACGTAACCGAAAGCATAGCTATCAACAGCGAAAGCAGCATTGCTATTGCAGATTTTCTTTTCATCATTATTCCTTCGGGTAATGCGCGTCAGCGCATTACCTCTTTATCATAGGGGGTATATGATAAAATTTTTGCCGTGTTATTTATGCAGTTTCGAAACGCCCGTTTTTACCGCCGCTTCCGCAACAGCCTTTGCAACGCAAACGTGAGCCTTTTGGTCGTAAGCGTAAGGCAGAATGTAATCGGGCGCAAGCTCTTTTTCCGAAACGCAGCTTGCAATGCCCCTTGCCGCAGCTATCATCATATCGTCGTTAACGGTGGTTGCCCTCACGTCAAGCGCGCCGCGGAAAAGACCGGGGAATACCAGCACGTTGTTTATCTGGTTGGGATGCTCTGACGAGCCCGTGCCTACGATATACGCCCCTGCCGCCTTTGCTTCCTCAGGCTCTATTTCGGGAACCGGATTTGCGCAGGGGAACAGAATTGATTTTTCCGCCATCGACGCAACCATTTCTTTGGTTACGCAGTGCGGACCCGAAACGCCGATAAACACGTCCGCGCCTTTCATTGCGTCGGCAAGCTTGCCTTGCTTTTTCGAAAGGTTGGTTATCTTTGCCACTTCGCTTTGCGCGGGATTAAGCCATTCGTTGCCGTCGCAGACGATGCCCTTCAAATCGCATAAAGTTACGTCCTTCACGCCGAGCTTTAATAAAAATTTGCCTATCGCAATGCCTGCCGCGCCCGCGCCGTTGATTACTACCTTTATGCTTTCAAGCTTTTTGCCCGCAAGCTTTACGGCGTTTATAAGCGCGGCTGCGGAAACGATAGCCGTTCCGTGCTGGTCGTCGTGGAATACGGGTATGTCAAGCTCGCGTTTAAGCCGCGTTTCGATTTCAAAGCAGCGCGGCGCGGAAATATCTTCTAAGTTTATTCCGCCGAACGAGCCGGCCATTATCTTAATAGTGTTTATAATCTCCTCGGTATCCTTAGTCCTTAAACATATCGGGTATGCGTCCACTCCGCCGAACGCCTTGAACAGAGCGCACTTGCCCTCCATTACGGGCATACCGGCCTCGGGGCCTATGTCGCCCAGCCCGAGAACAGCCGTGCCGTCCGTTATTACGGGAACGGTGTTCCACCGCCTCGTCAGCTCGAACGATTTTTCTATGTCGGCGTGAATCGCCATACACGGTTCGGCAACGCCGGGCGTATATGCAAGCGACAGCGCCTCTCTGCTGTCTACGGGTACTCTTGCAACCGTTTCTATCTTACCTTTCCACTCTGTGTGCTTTTTAAGCGAAGCTTCTCTATAATTCATGGTCCCTCCCAAAAAAAAGTGAAAATTTTTCTTTTTTTTATAATTTCTTTCATTTTTTATTTACATTATAAACCATTGCTGATATAATGTAAAATAATAATATCATATATTTATCATAACAAAAACACATAATACAGACGGGGCAACGCATATGAACTACGAATACTACAAAATATTTTATTATGTCGGAAAGCATAAAAATATAACCCGCGCGGCGGTAGAGCTTTATTCAAGCCAGCCTGCCGTAACGCGGGCGATACAGAATCTGGAAACCGAACTCGGTTGCAGGCTGTTCGTCAGAACGAAAAGCGGAGTTGAGTTCACGCACGAGGGGCAAACGCTTTTTAATTACGTCAACATTGCCCACAGCCAGCTTTTGAAAGGCGAGGACGAAGTAAGCAAATCAATAAGCACGGAAACAGGGACGATTTATATCGGCGCAACAGTAACCGCCCTCCATGGATTTTTATTTGATTTTCTTGACAAATTTCATTCCGTGCACCCCAACATCAAATTTAAAATCAACTCCGGTTCAAGCAACGGAACGATTGAAAAACTCAAAAATGGCATCGTGGATTTGGCGTTCGTTTCAACGCCGTGCAATCCGTCAAAAACTCTTAACACGCTTAAAATCAAAGCTTTCGACGACATTTTGATTGCCGGTAAAAATTTTGAAAATCTCAAAGACAAGCTCTTTAAACTTTCCGATTTAAAGGACTATCCCTTTGTCAGTCTGCGGCACAGTATGCAGCTGCGGCAATTCCTTGACGATATTTTTACCGAGCACGGTTTGTCCGTAACACCGGACATAGAGGCTGACGGCGCAGATTTGATAGTGCCTATGATAAGCCATAATTTCGGGTTGGGGTTCGTTCCCCGTCCTATGGCGGAGGACGCAATCGCGCGCGGCGAAGTTTTCCGCATAAATCTTGAAACACCGCCGCCCGAACGGCATATATGTATGATAACCGACCCTCATCACCCCCACACCAACGCTTCACGGCTGCTTATAAAGACGATACAGGCACTCAAGGAAAAAACCGCCCCGTAAGAATATCTTTTAAAGAGATTTTCTTGCGGACAAAGAAATAGCGCACTATCTTCGTTTGCGAAGATTAGTGCGCTATACTTTTTTTATGCGGAACGGTAAGAAATTTATTGTACAATGACATAAAGGCAGCCTTTTATTTTGAAAACTTCTCCTTTTTCATTTTATTAAGTTCGATTTTTAATCGTTTTCTGATATTTTCGGTTTCAAAGTCCCTTATAGTAAAATTGCAGTCTTTGCCATACGCTTTTCCCGATAATGTTACATAGTGGACACATATAACTTTACTGACATCAATCAGTTCAAATTTGTCTTGCAGTTTATAACTTTCAAGCTTGAAATGCTTATTTCTCAAAATAATTTTTACTTTCTTTACATATAATTTTATTGCTTTTTTAATCATCTTGTTCACTTCCGCGCGGGTGTAAAAAATACCATCGTGATCGAAACTGCATTGATCGACTTCAAATTCAATCGATATGCGGTTTACCTCATACCCGACCAAATAAACTATGCCTTCCAAATCTATTAATTTTATAAGCGAACTGCCTTTCGGGGAATAGTTTAAGTTAATTGTTCTGACATATTCGATATTATCTTTTATAGTTTGTTCAATCGAATTTTTTGCATTATGGTCATTTTCCTTTTGGTAAAGAATTTTAAATCCTGTTTCGATTTTATCGTCTACAACGCCATAAGCTAAATTGTATCCGGCATAGAGTCCTCTTTTCAATTTTTTAAGCTGAAAGCCTTCGACTTGAATTTCTTGCATCATTCCGCTTAAACTTTTTATTGTTTGCGCCATTTTACGACCTCTGAAAGTGTCGGTATAATAATTGCGGCGTCAAAACGCCGGATTACCGATTAAAGTAGTTTCAATATAGCATAACCGTAATAAAAAAGCAAGAACTGTTTTTATCGTCCTTGCTTTAATCTCTATGAAAAACACCGTTAACGGGGCGGAGTCGTTATTTACAGTATTTATCTTTATAATTTTGTATACACTTTCTTATAATTTCTATTGCTTCGTACTTATGGCAAATTTCCTTTACCGCAGTAGTTTTGTGTTCAAGGTTTTTATATACCTCGAAGAAGTGCATCATTTCGTCAAAAATATGTTGCGGAAGTTCCTTTATGTCATAAAAATGTTTATAGTTGGGGTCGTTTACGGGTACGGCGATAATCTTTTCGTCTAATTCGCCCCCGTCAACCATTTTTATTACGCCTATCGGCATACACTCAACAAGCGTCATCGGATAAATGATTTCGTTGCAGAGAACGAGTACGTCCAACGGGTCGCCGTCGTCGGCAAGCGTACGCGGAATAAAACCGTAGTTTGCAGGGTATACGGTAGACGTATACAGCACCCTGTCAAGTTTCAAAAGCCCCGTCTCTTTGTCAAGCTCGTATTTAGCTTTACAGCCCTTAGGTATTTCTATCAAAGACTCGAAATTGTTTTCTGATATTCTTTTCGGGTCTATCTCGTGCCAAATGTTCATATTTTCCTCCTTAGCTGAATTTTATCATTAATTGCACATAATGTAAAATAATATTTTGTTTAATAAATTATACCGAAAACGCATAACTAAAAGCCCCGAAACGGGGCTTTTAACTTTTACTCTTTGCCTTTCCTGCTTTTCTTATTCGTTTTTTCAACCGGCGTAACCGCACCGCTTTCTTCGGTTTTTAACAAAGCTTCAACCGCTTGACACGCCGCCGCAACGATTTCTCCGTCCGCTTCGATAATTTCAACTTCAACCGAATTTTCGGGGTGTTTCATAAGCTTTGCCAAATAGAAATATTGCACAACGATATAGACTATACCCAAAATCACCATTACTATACCCCAAAACTGAGAAGGTGAAATTTGTCCTATCAACTCGCCCCTGTCGTCGGCACGGTAATATTCTATAATAAAACGGAAAATTCCGTAACCTATCGAATACACCGCAAAGTTATAATTCAGCTTGAATTTAAAATACATTACCGCCATTACCACGGCAAGTATAATTAAAAACGACATTTCGAAAAGCTGGGTAGGCATAACGTTTTTTGTAGAATTCGCCGCACAGGGCAGACCCCACTCAACTTCGATACCGTAACAGCAGCCGCCCCAGAAACAGCCGAATCTGCCGAATGCGTGCGCAATTGCAATACCTATGGGTATAAACGGAAGCGCGTCGCAAAGTCCCGCGTTCATTTCGCCTTTAAGCGCTTTGATTTTTGTATGCGGACGGATAACAAAGACGTATAAATTCCAGATAGCCAAAAAGCTTACCACACCGCCGATAAGTCCGCCGATAAACGTCATTCCGTTTAAGCTGAACTCTTTACCTTCGATAACGTCGTAGATGCCCTGAAAAATCATTCCCGAAAGCGCGCCGAAAGCCGTTGCGATTATTCCTATAAATATAATGGCGTTTGACGAAGTTTCACTGAACTTTTTGTACCACATCGTAAACATAAGAAATCCGAAGCAGGCGATTACGCCCAAAGCAAAACAAATGCCGTAAAGGTATACCCCCTGTCCGAAAATACGAAATATAGGTTCGGGATGCAATTCAGACACCTCCTTAAAAGCAAATTTATATACGTATTATAAACCCAAAAAGCCGATAAGTCAAGAATTTCTAAAAAATGCTTTACTTGAAAAGCGCTGCTATGATAAAATATTTTTATGAAAAAGTTAAAAGTAGCAATTTTAGGCGCGACCGGCACCGTAGGACAGAGATTTTTGACTCTGCTTGAAAACCATCCGTTGTTCAGTGTAACCTGCCTTGCCGCCTCCGCTTCGTCGGCAGGAAAAAGATACCGCGACGCGGTAAAAAAATGGAATTTTTCAACCCCCATACCGAAGCAGTTTGCCGATATGCCCGTGCTTGACGCAGTCGCCGATATGCAAAATATTGCACGTTCTGTAGACTTCTGCTTTTGCGCCGTCAATATGAAAAAGGACGAAATTAAAGCTTTGGAAGAAGCTTACGCCAAATGCGAGTGTCCCGTCGTTTCAAACAATTCGGCGCACCGCACTACCGACGACGTACCTATGATAATACCGGAAATCAACCCGGAACACCTCTGCGTAATCGACGCGCAGAGAAAAAGGCTGGGCACAAAGCGCGGATTTATCGCAGTTAAAAGCAACTGCTCTATTCAGTCTTACGTCCCCCTCTTGCACCCTTTGCGTAAGTTCGGCATAAAGAGCGTTGCCGTGACTACCTATCAGGCAATATCGGGCGCGGGCAAAACCTTTGAAACTATGCCTGAAATTATAGACAATATAATTCCGTTTATAAACGGCGAAGAGGAAAAAAGCGAGCTTGAACCGCTTAAAGTCTGGGGCGCGGTTGAAAACGGAAAAATAGTAAACGCAGAGAGTCCGCAGATTACGGCGCAGTGCCTGAGGGTCCCCGTTTCCGACGGGCATACGGCGGCGTGTTTCGTATCTTTTGAAAACAAACCGACCGAACGGCAGATTAAAGACGCGTGGGAAAATTTTTGCGGCGAGCCGCAAAAGCTGAACCTGCCGTCCGCGCCGAAACAGTTTATCCGTTACTTCGAAGAGAACGACCGGCCTCAGCCCAAACTTGACAGAGACCTTGAAAACGGTATGACCGTTTCCGTCGGCAGACTGAGAGAGGACAGCGTTTTCGATTATAAATTTATAGGGCTGTCGCACAATACCCTGCGCGGCGCGGCAGGCGGTGCGGTACTGCTTGCAGAGCTGTTGACAGCCAAAGGATATTTTGAATGAAAGGAATTTTCAGCGGAGTTATAACCGCGCTTATCACGCCGTTTAAAGGCGACGAAGTTAATTTTGACGCACTCGGCAAACTTATCGGCTATCAGATAGAGGGCGGAGTTGACGCTCTGGTTATTTTGGGAACGACGGGCGAACCTGCTACTATGACCGAAGATGAAAAGCAAGCCGTAATAAAATACGCCGTAAAAGCAGCCGACGGCAAAATTGCAATTATAGTCGGTGCAGGCAGCAACGACACCAAAAAAGCCGTTCACGCCGCTAAGACGGCCGAAAAACTCGGCGCAGACGGAATACTTGCGGTCACGCCGTATTACAACAAGTGTACGCAGGCCGGTATATACGAATATTATAAAAGCATATGCGGCGCGGTTCACTTGCCCGTAATCGCATATAACGTCCCGTCGCGTACGGGTGTGAATATCACCCCCGAAACGGCTGAAAAAATAGCCGATATAAAAAACCTTGCGGGCATTAAGGAAGCCAGCGGAAATATGACGCAGGTTTGCCGCACTATGGCGGCGATGCGCGGAAAGTGCGACCTGTTTTCGGGCGAGGACGCTTTGAATCTTCCCATACTTGCAATAGGCGGCGCAGGGGTGATTTCCGTTGTATCGAACGTTGCACCGGCACAAGTTAAGGAAGTATATAACTGCGTAAAGAGCGGCGACTTAGTAAAAGCGAACAAATTGCAGGACGAACTTCTGCCGCTTATGGACGCGTGTTTTATAGAGGTCAACCCCATCCCCGTGAAGCAAGCCTGCAATTTACTCGGGTTCGAGGCCGGCGTGCCCCGTCCCCCTTTGACTAAGCTTGAAAAAGAACACGAGGCAATACTTTTGAAAGAGTTGAAAAAGGTAATAAAATGATAAACGTTTTGATTTGCGGAATAAGCGGTAAAATGGGCGCAACGGTTGAAGAGCTTTTGCGCGGAGATAAAAATGCGAAGGCAGTCTGCGGAGTCGACGTGCGCAATAACGAAAGTAAAATCCCCGTTTACGACAGCTTTGAAAAAGTTAAAGAAAAGGTCGACGTAATTATCGATTTTTCCTCCCCGACCGTTTTGAAAAGCGAACTTGAATGGGCAGCAAAAAACGGCGTGCCCGTCGTTCTCGGCTCGACGGGATTTTCGGATAAGGATTTGCAACTTATAGAGAACAGCGCGAAAAGCATTGCTATATTCAAAACGGCTAATTTTTCGCTCGGCGTAAATCTTTTAATGAAACTTGTAAGGCAGAGCGCGGAAATTCTCGGTGAAAAGTTTGACGTTGAAATAATTGAAAGACACCACAGCCAAAAGGTTGACGCGCCGTCGGGCACCGCGCTTATGCTTGCAGAGAGCGCGAACGCGACCGGAAAACCCTATATATACGGCAGGGAGGGCGCGACGAAACGCGGAAACGAGATAGGTATTCACGCCGTACGCGGCGGAACTATCGTCGGCGAACACGAGGTTATGTTTGCCGGCGAGGACGAAATCATCACCCTATCCCACTCGGCGCACTCCAAAAAGGTGTTTGCCGCAGGCGCGATAAAAGCCGCGATTTTCATTGCAGGCAAACCTTCGGGAAAATACGATATGCAGGATATAATTAAATAACTTATTATAGCTTTCAGTCTATAACTAAAAAGCGGCGAAGTAATCTTCGCCGCTTAATCATTTTTTCTGCCGACAAGGTAGTCTATTGAAACATCAAAATAATCAGCCAAAGCTATCAAACTGCTCATAGTAGGCTCACGCTGTCCGTTTTCCCAAAAGCTGATAGCTCCGTGACTGATATTCAAAATTTTTGCCAATGCTTTTTGACCAATGTGCTTATCTTGCCTCAACTCTTTAAGTCTGTCTTTAAATTTGTCTTCCATATTAAACATATTCCCACAATTGTGGGAAAAATGCTTGACGGCCCACAACAGTATACCCTATAATCTATTATAATCTTTTAAACTAATTAATCATTTTTTCTGCCGACAAGGTAGTCTATTGAAACATCAAAATAATCAGCCAAAGCTATCAAACTACTCATAGTAGGCTCACGCTGTCCGTTTTCCCAAAAGCTGATAGCTCCGTGACTGATATTCAAAATTTTTGCCAATGCTTTTTGACCAATGTGCTTATCTTGCCTCAACTCTTTAAGTCTGTCTTTAAATTTGTCTTCCATATTAAACATATTCCCACAATTGTGGGAAAAATGCTTGATAGCCCACAACAGTATACCTTTTTACAAAAATATCCTCATTTTACAAAGGAGAAAAATGAAACAACAAAAGTTTAGTAAAAGTGAGATTATAGAAGAACAATCAAATGTTTTCACTGATATTCAAGTAAATACTTTAATAAAAAACTATTATGCTGAAAACGTAGCGTTTAAGCAGATAAATATAGGCGACACTATACCGTTTGACAAATATTTTGTAGAATTAGAATTACATAAAGCGGTAGATTTTTCACAAGTAACCTTTATTAAAGACTATTTCAACATTTTCATTGAAAACTTTGATAAGGCGTGTTTTTTGGTTTTCTGCAACAGAATAAACTATATGTTTGCCCAAGCGCCAAAATACAAAACGTATTATGGAGATGAGAATGAAATATATCCCTTTAAATACGGTATAGACAACTACTTAAAAAACATTTACCCCATTTTTGCTGAAATTATAAATACGGAAATCAATGAAAGCAATTTTGACAAATCTTTTGATAGAGATGCTCTGCACGGGTACTGTTTGATAGCAGCTGAATTTATAATTGCAATTAAGCTTAAAAAAGTAAAACAAGGAAAAAGAATTGACCGTTATATTAAAGATTTGCCGTACATTTCACCGTTTTTAATGCGCTTAATTAAAAATAATAAAGGAAAATTTTACCTTAAAAATGACGACTGCGATAGTTTAGACTATATTTTAGCTTTATTCTCCTGTTTTGAATTTATCATCCCCTGCTACATAAAACTTTTTGAAATGAAAATGCTTAAATGGGAGCAAAATAAAAAACGGACTTGAAAGTCCGTTTTTTTATTTATATAACATTACAGCAGTCTTTTCTTATTTGTTACTCTTTACGATAAAGTCAACTTGTCCGAAATACTTCTTATGAATATGCCGCGTTTCACGCCCTCGTCAATGCAGGCGGATATAAACGTGGTGAATTTTTCCGACGAGCGGACTTTGAGTTCCCGCAATACTGCAGGGAGAAGCTCTTCCACGTATACGCTGACCCTGTTTAACAGAATTCCCTTTACAAGCGAAATTATATCATACGGAGTAAAATCCGTGTCGGCGGAACGCAAGGGGGTTCCCTCCTCCACGCGGTACCTGTCAAACCCGGAATATTTATCGGTACGGAAATAATATTTGTTGCCGAGAATTTTGCTTCTTCCGAAGCCGCACAGCCTGATAAGCGCAGTCAGCTTGTTTTCAAGCTTTATGCCGAACTTCGATATTCCGTACTGCGCAAGCGTACGCTTTATTAAAAACTGATGCGAAATAGGCTCCTCCGCAGCGACGACCGCCTTAATGACGCGCACTACTTCCGCGTCGTTTTTGCCGCTTAAAATATAGTCGGGCGTACATTCCTTTACGTCTGCCTTGCAAGCCTTATAAGGTTTTTTGAAGCTTGAAACAGACGGTTTCGCGCTTGCGGTCAGTCTGTCGAGGAAGTCTTTAATCTTTTTAATTTCACGTTTGGGGTTGTTGAAGAAGTTTAACGCGTACAGCCTGACCACGTTCCAGTTGTTGCGTTTAAGGGTCTGAACCTGCAAAATAGTTCTGTCCTTGACCGAGAACGAACTTTGCGAACCGTCACAAAGCACGGCAAGAATAAAGTTGTGCCTGTTTTGAGGGTCTACCACTCCGACGTCGATTTTAAAGTCGGAAACGCCGACGTCGCAACGGCATTCGTAGCCGTATGACGAAAGCTCTTCGGCAATGAATTTACCTATGCCCTGCTTATTCAGTATAATTTCATTGGACTTGACGGAAATGCTCGTTCTTCCCTTTTCGGCAAATTCAAGAAAAGATTTAAGTCCGGCCACACCGCGCGAATTGGTGCGCGACATATCTATCATAGAATAGCGCATAGACGAGAATACAATCATCTCTTCCCTTGCGCGCGACACTGCAACGTTTAACCTGCGCCAACCTCCGAGTTGGTTTAACGGGCCGAAGTTCAGGGAAATTCTGCCCTGCGCGTCCGGACCGTAGCACACCGAGAATAAAATTACGTCGCGTTCGTCACCCTGTACGTTTTCAAGGTTTTTGACAAACAGCGGTTCCTCCCTTTCGTACGCAACGTCCTCAAGATGCTTTTCGGAAATTTTCTTTGAAAGCATACGCTCTATCAACACCTGCTGAGGGGTTGAGAAAGTCACTATTCCTATGCTTGAATTTTTAAGTCTGCTGTCCTGAAGTCTTTTTATAACCTCGTCTACGAGCGCGGCTGCCTCCTTTTTGTTGCATTTGGTTCCGCCCCTTTCGTAAACGCCGTCTTCAAGGTAATTCATAGTAACCTTGCTTTCAAGCGCGTCGGGCGACGGGAAAGTGCAAAGTCTGCCCGAATAATACATTATGTTCGAGAACGCTATCAGACTTTCGTGCTTCGAACGGTAATGCCATACGAGATGCTTTTCGGGTATGCCGAGCGCAAGGCAGTCGTCCAAAACCGATTCCAAATCTTCAGTTTCGGGATTGTCCTCGTCCTGACCGGACACAGTAAAGAACGTCGTGGGCGGCATCTGCTTAGGGTCGCCGACGATAATCGCGCTCTTTGCGCGCGCAAGCGACGGAACCGCCTCGCATGTGGGCATCTGCGACGCTTCGTCGAAGATTACCGTATCGAACAGCTCGGGGTCGGCGGGCAGGTACTGCGAAACGGTTACCGGACTCATCAGCATACAGGGCGCGACTATGCGCATAAGCTGAGGTACTTCCGTAAACAGATTTCTGATATTGAAACCGCGCATATTGCCCTTTATACTGCGGTTAAACGCCATAAGTTCAAGCGCAAGCGGACCCTCCGTTTCGGGTTCGGGCAGACGCGAAATCAGCACGTCGCGCAAGTAAGTGCGCGTAAGCTCGTTAAACTCTTCGATAAGCTGCGCGTACGACGCCGCCGTTGCCTCCTGCACGCTTGCAGAAAACGCAGCCAAATCTTCATCGGCGGGAATGTTGGTTTGAATAAAGTTTCTGTAAACGTTTTTTCTGAACGAAGACAGAATCGCACTTCCGCTTATTCTTCCGCTTTCCATTGCGGCAGTCATAAATTTAAGTCCGTTGTCTTCAAGCCCTTTGGCAGTGGACTTGTAAAGGCACCAGGCCGGAAGCATATCGATATTGTCGATAAGCGCATTACACTTGACGGTATAGTATTCGAACAAATCGCAGTCCGCCGTTTCCTTTTTGTCTATTTTAAGGGTCTTTAAAAACGTTTCGCAGCTCTTGTTAAAAGAAGCTATCGCAAGCATAAGCCCCGTTACAAGCGGCTTCAACTGTCCGCCGCTTGCGCCTATACATACGCTGTTGAACGCGTCTGCGTTGTAGTCCATAAATACCTGTGAACACAGAGTATGCAAGTCGTACAGCGGTTTTAAAAAGTCCTCGCGCTTTTTTGCGTTTATGCCGCCGCCCATAGCCGAAAAATGAACGCCTAATTTGGTATTCGAGAACATACGCTTTTTATATTCCTCAAGCTCTTTCGCCCTCTTTAACCAGTCCACCTCTTCCCTTTCTTTTAAAGGAGTGTCGGTACACTTGTTCATTCTCTTTAATATGGTCAGCAAATGTTTGGACGAACGGTAGTTATCGCCCCAATTTTCAAGTTCCGAATCGATTTTATCTGCAAGTTTGCCTATTTCGGGCAGAGTTTTAAAACGGTTTGCCCAAAGCTTAATTGCGCTGTCGTACTGAATATTAGCGTTATAGAATTTATAAAATTCCGTTTCGTCGCATTCGTAAAATTCGTCAAGTTCGCCGCTTTTCAAAATGCCTAAAATGCTTGAAAGCGACTTTAATTTAAGCGCGGTAAACTTGCTTACTTTTTGATTGAAAGTATCGTTGAAAAGCGCAATATAGTTTTTTAAATGTTTAAGTTCGGCAACCAGCACTTCCGCAGCGCACAGAACGCCCGTCCTTACGCCCCTGTCGCATTCCGTGAGGCATACCCCCGAAAAAGGCGAACGGTATACTCCGCCGCACTCCTCAGCCGCAGCCTGCGATGTGATAAGCATCTTTTCGCACTCGGCAAGTTTTTCTTCGGTCAGCGAATCGTAAAACGTGCTTTCTATGTCGACGAGTTCCGGCGCATTTTTATTCTGCAAGTAATATAAAATCGCCTCGTAGACGGATACGCCCAGCCTGCGCTTTCTGTGCAGTGCGTCCAAAGGCGCCCTCAAAGTGCCTCGCGCCGACTTGATTCTTTCGCCTGCGGCGATGAATTTATCGTCCGAAAGCCGACATTTCAGCGCAAGAGTGCTTTCTATAGAGCGGACTATTTCACCCTTATCCGCGCTCTTGCCCGAATGAAGTTCCATACAGAAATCGCCGATGCCTATCTCCGAAAGACGCTTTTTTACGACCGACAAAGCGGCTTGCTTTTCAGCGACGAAAAGTACGCGCTTACCGCTGAATATTGCGTTGGCTATCATATTGGTAATGGTCTGGCTTTTGCCCGTTCCGGGCGGGCCGTGCAAAACGAAAGTCGTTCCCTTTGCCGACTCTGCAACGGCGGCGTACTGTGTACTGTCGCAGGGCAGCGGCGTTATAACCGAACACGGCTCCCCGTCGTCCTCAACTTCGCCCGAAAGTTTGTTGTTTTCCATTTTATTCGCATTTGTAAGCAAGCTTGCAATAAGCGGATTTTTCCTGTATTCCGAAATATTCTTTTTTACGTCCGCCCACATTGCGTAACGGGCGAAAGTGAACTGCGAAAGATAGACGTCCTCATAGACCGCCCAGCCTTTCATATTCGCCGTCTTTGCGCGGAACACCGTGATTATTTCCTTGGGCGAAAGCTCTTTACCGTCAAGGCCGCGAATGTCTATTCCGAATTCCTGTTTCAAAAATTCAAGCAGCGTGGTATTGACTTCGTAACTCTCGCCGACCTCTATATTAATGACCGAATTCTTTCCCTTTTTGACGTTGACGGGCATAAGCGCGAGCGGCGCAAATTTGCCTTCGCTGTCGTTTTTATTTTTCCATTTGAGAAATCCGAACGCAAGATACAGCGTCTTTGCGCCCGTCTCTTCCTCCGACGCGCGCGATTTTCTTATAAGCGAGGTAACTACTTCGGAGAGAGTGTCCGCGCTTGAATAGCACCTGAGCTGCCCCGACTTCATCTCTATCGCGATAAGTTCCTCCATACTCTTGACGGTTGCGCCGCCGAAGTACGCCGCGTCCTTTATCGCCGACGCCGGGGGGCTTAATTTGAATTTATCTTTGAGTGCAAGCCGTTCGCAGAACGCCGACAAATCCGACGACAGAAGGTGCAGGCACTCACGCTTATAACGGAAGTTTAAAAGATTGTTCCTTAGCGACAAATCGAGAAGTCGCCTTTGCCAGGACTTGTCCTTTGATTCCGTACGCGAATATTCGTACTTGCTTGCGTCGATAAGCTGACGCGGTTTTGCACTGTACGAAAGCTCTTTATCGTCCAGAAGCTCGTATCCGGATTTTGTTTTCACCTTTAAAGGCAGAGGAAAAATTCCACCTATTCTGCTGCGCTTAATGTCGAGGCAGACGTCGAACGAATTACTGCGTATGAACGATTCGAAGTGCGACGCGCTCGTTGTAAAGCTTGCGTTCTTGTGCGCGAACATATCGTCGCAATCTACAACGGCAAGGTTGTTTACGCCGTCCATAATATATCTTTCGACGACGGAAATATCGTCCTGTACGGAACACGAAAAGCAGCTTTCATAGAGCCATACGCCGACGCCCACTTTATTTTTACCTATAACTATGACGGGATTTAATTTTGTCGCCTCAAAGCAGGACGCAGTGAAAAGCGCAAGCTCTAAAGGTGTAGCGCTTTTGTTTTTTACGATTTTGCTTATATCGCCCGTGCTGACCGTTTCGGTTAAATCTGCGCTTGCCTTACGCTCGATATTGAGGTGGCGTATCGCCGAATATACTGCGGCAACGGCATTGCGGACAGCGTTTCTGTCGTTGCCCGCATAACCGCTCCACTCCGACGAATAGCCCCACGTCTTTAACTGCAAACCTGCCTCTGCAAGAATTTTTTGGCAGTCGGCAAGTTTAGGGCGCACGAACGCGGCAAGCATTTCCGCATTGCCGGAAAGTCCGCTCCAACTGTCTATGGGCAGGGCAAGCACTTCGGTCTTTAAAGCACATACGTTTTCTTTGCCGTGCGTAAGTTTAATGACAACCTTACATTTCTCGGGTTGCTCTAAATCCGCAAGGTATTTGGGGTTTAAGATATTTTCCGCAGTAACGGAAACGCTGCTTTCGTGCGGAATTTCCGCAACGGAAATTTCCGTCGGCAAAATAAGCTCGTTTCCGCTTATACTGACGGTGACGTTTTGGACGTTCTCTTCCGAACGGTTAAAAATTTTAAAAGTCGTAAACAGCGGCAGCCTGCAATAAAAGGTTGCATAGCTTACCGCATTTAAAAGTTCGCCCTCTAATTCAATCATACTTGTGCTTTTCGCTTTATTAGCCATACGGACAATTCCTCAACAGATGTATTTTTTCGGGTAATTCTTCACACGCAAGCGCGCATACTCATTCTATCATATTTTATATCGCCTGACAATAGATTATTGACAAATTACATTTATCTTATCAAAGCTAAATTTTTTAACGCACGGGTATAGGCAATATATTTTTCGTTATCGGACATATCCCCGTCGGCAACGGCAACCGAAGTAAATTCAAGTCCTTTACTTTCGTAGACGGTCATAATATTGATTTTGCTTTTTGAAATGCGCCCCGTGCTGCGCACGACGTTATAGCTCTTTCTTATATAGTCAGGCAGCTTCGCCTCGGAACAAATAACCGCACTGAGTCCGCCGCAAGCGGAAAGATATTTGGTTACGGCACGGCTTGAAATTATATCAACCTCTCCGCCCTCCGTGCCTATCGCCTGCATATCTATCGCAAGGTTGCCCGACACAAAATCTACTATTTTGTTGGTATTGCGGTAATTCAAACTCAGATTAAATTGCTTATAGCCAAGCTCGCCCCAATCTTTAATTCCGCGATACGGAGTAATATTCTGCTTTAAATCGCCGAAGATGTTGAACGCCGCCCTGTCGTTGATTGCGCGCAGCACCTCGTATTCGGGCAGTGAAATATCCTGCGCCTCGTCCACGAATATGAATCTGTATTTCGGTGTCAGCGGCAAACCGAGTTCGCACAATATAAGGCACAGCGCATACGGGTCGGCAGCGCACAGCTTTTTGGTGGTTACGGAAAAACGGTTCTTTATTTTTTTGACGGTTTCACGGTAGAAAAACCGCAAAATATCGTAAGTAGTCTGACACTTGCCGACGGCTACCAAATAATTTTCCCCGCGCAGCACTTCGGCAAAATCGTACAGAGGAACAAACTCCTCCGCGATTGCTTGAACGGACCGCACCGCTTCCGAAATTTCTTTTTTAAGCTGTTCGCGCTTTTCTATCCTTTCGGCGTAGGTCAGACGTTCAATGCCGTCGACGGTTATCTTGTATCTTTTAAGGTCGGAAATCTCTTTTTCGACGGAAACGCAAAGCGCGTTTAAATCCGATACGGCGTTCAAACAAATTTTTTCAGAGTACTTTGACAGGAATTTAAGCGATTTGTAGAATGACAGTAACTGCCGGTAAAAGAACGCTTGCTCGCCCATTCGTCCGTCGGAAAACAGCCCTAAAAATTCCCTTACGTCCGTTATACAGTTAAACATATTTCTGAACTGCTTGGTGTAGTAAAGTCCTCCGTCCGCCTTTTCCTTTATCTCGCCGAGTACCGAACGCCTTACCCTCAGGCTTGCATTCTTAATTGCAAAATACCGCTCTTCCTGCCTTTTCAGGGCGTCCGAAACATTTTCAGCCACCTCCCTGCAACCGTCGGATGCGAACATACCGTAGATTCCGTCGTATATTTTTGCAAGTTTTTTCCGTATTTCATCCACGAACTTTCGGCTGTAAACGTAACTTAAAAACTCTTTCGGCAACGGCAGAAACGGGTCGAGCATCTTTTCCGCGTCAACGCCGCAATTCTTTAACACGCTCAGAAAATAACCGTCCAAAGTCGATGTTTTAACCCGTTCCAACTCCAGAATTTTTGCAAGTTCGTCAATGAACGCGTTGAACGAGTTTGACGGCGTAACCATCAGAACGTCGGAAGGGCGCAGGCTTTCATTGTTATATAATATATATGACAGCCTGTGCAGCATTATCATAGTTTTTCCGCTGCCGGCAACGCCCTGCAAAGCGAATTCGGCGGCTTCGGGCAGGGTGATAATTTCGTACTGTTTTTCCTGTATAGTTTCGATTATGTCGCAAATTTCGCGCTTTTCCTTGCGCGTTTCAAGTATTTCCTTTAAAAAGGGGTCGAATATAATCGCCTCATCCCTGCCGGCAATTTCCTCTTGCGAAAGGTATCCCTTTACCGAAAGATATTCGTTTTTCATATCGAGCACTTTGCCGCCGCCCGTGCGCAGTGCGCGGCGCAGGATAAGTTTATAATTATAATCGTTTATTTTAAAAGCCGTCTGGCTTTTTTGGTAGTATCTTCTTGCAAGAGGAGCGCGCCAGTCTACTATTTCAAGGGTCTGGTCGCCGCGTTTGCCTATATAATAACTGTTGTATCCTTCTTTATCGTCAACCAAATCCATACGTGCAAAATACGGCTCGTCAAACAAGGGTTTATATAAAAAAAGCTTTGCGTTAAGGTTTTTGATTTCTGCGTCCAGCGCAGTTACCTGCTTAAAACTTTCGGCAGTGTGTTCACCCGAATTTAACTGCTCGCGGCGGCGCTTTGCATCGGTTATCTTTGATTTAAGCTTATTTATATGCAATGCTTTAAGCGCAAGCATAACCGCCCTTATCCGCTCGTCCTCGTAAGTCCGCTGACGTCCGAAGTCAAGCAGTTCCCTGAAAAACGCTTCGTCGGGCTGCCTGTGCGGAGATATGAATTTTAAAATTTTTTCAAGTTCGGTCATTTTGCCCCTCTGACTTAACAGTATAACATAGCCGAGTCAAAAAATCAAGGTCTGAAAAAAATTTAAGCGGAACGCATTTTTGCGTTCCGCTTATTTTTTGACTTTTTTTATTCTTTTTTGTCTTGTTCTTCAATAGGACGGTTTTCCTCATCACCATGCGTTTCGTCGCTGACTGCAATTTGCAGCCGCGCTTCACCGTAAACGGGCATATTTACGAATTGTTTAACCCGAACTTTTTTCTGCTTGCTCCAACCTACGATATAGGCAACTACTGCCGCTGCGGCAAGACCGAGCACGAGTGAAATGGCCGCGCTCATCACTATGCCTCTTCCGTTCTCTATTGCAATAATATTCGTATTCATATAATTGACAATGGTTTTGCTTGAATAAACGGCAGACGCTACTTCCGAATACAGATTGGTCAGCTCGCTTAATTTAGTTTCAACGGCCTCGACTTCCGCTTCGAATTCTGCGCTTACACGGCTTTCATCGATAAACTTTTGAATGTCGGCAATGTCCTGGTCAAGCTCAGCAATTCTTATAGTGTAGTTCATTATCGCATCGGCGTCGAGAATTATCGAACCCGATTCGGGGCGGACGCTTGCAATGGCATTTTTCAAAGCCGCCTGAATCCTGTCCCTTTCTCTCACTTTCTCGACCTTCTGCGACTTGTATTTTGCAATAGCGGCTTCAAGGGGCTGTCCGTTTTCGTCACCCATTACAATATGCTCGTCAATAGCCTTTATTTTAAGACG
Organism: uncultured Christensenella sp.; assembly: GCA_910578655.1. Taxonomy (GTDB): domain Bacteria; phylum Bacillota; class Clostridia; order Christensenellales; family Borkfalkiaceae; genus Coproplasma. Next base: position 13,108 of record CAJTQE010000003.1, on the reverse strand, counting down.
GTCTATATCTCCCCTGTCACTGTAAGTTAAAAGCTGTGACTTATAATAGTTGAGCGTTTTGCCGTCCTTCACTACAAAGTTTTCGCTGTATTTTTCTATAAGTTTATTGTATTCTTCGTTTAAATATGTCAACTGGTCGTTGAGATAACTAAGACGGACGTCGTACTGAATTGCCTCACGGGAAGCTTCCAACGACTTGTCATAGTCGATACTCATACTTTCGAGATAGCGAACGGGGAACAGGGTCAACTCGGTTAAAAAATCGCGTGCAACAGCGCTTTCTTTAAAATATTTTGCTTTCGCATCAATCTTATAAGTGGCCTCGTATTCTTTGGAACCGCTGGCTGTTTCTTTCAGGGTACGGATTATGGAAATGTCACCTTTCTCGTACATTTTTTGTATATCAATACCGTCGAAAAGCTTGTTTTGGTCCTTTGCTTTTTTAAGGTTGTCGTAAGAAACAATCACTTCATAACGGAATTCTTTACCGTCAGGGAAATCGAATGCCTGAGGAGAACTTTCGGAACCGGGTATTTTGGAAACGAACGTAACCGAATAAACCTCATTGCTCTTGCCTAAAAAATATAAACCAAAAGTGCCGGCAAGCGTAATTGCAACCGCTATTATAAGCGCCAGCCATTTTTGTGAAAAAATAGTACGGAAAATGTAACCCAAAGATATTCCGTTTTCGTTTTCGATTTTTTCTTCCATAAAACTCCCCAAAATTTCTTTTATATCATTCTAAAATTTCTTTTATATCATTCTACACAAAAATACAAAAACAGTCAAGTATTAAACACTCAAGTTTATAATTATTATGCGCTTTAAACTGACTATTATTAAAAAAATTAGTTTAATTTTTTACATTTAGATTTATTAATAGACAAATTTTTTACTGTCACAAGTTATAAAATGTAGTTATGACTTTAAAAATAAACGCTAAAAGTACGGCTTTATATATACTCTATGCCATAACGGTAATATTCATAAACAAAACTCTTGCCGAAATACCGTTTTCTTTGGGGCTTTGCTTTGCAATGCTGACCTGCGGCGCAAACGTAATTTTAACGCCGGTAATTTATCTTTTGGGCTCGATAATTTATCTTGACTGGGTGGCAACGCTCTTACGGCTTTTCGAGGCGGCGTTTTTGGGTCTTGTGACGTTTATTTACCGCAGAACAAAGCGCAAAATACGCATAGAAGCGGCGGCATACCTTGCCATTGCGCTTGCGCCTTACGTCGCTTTCGCGCGCGCGCAGACAATGACGGGCGTACCGTTTTTGGAAAACGAATATGCATTTAAGGGTGTCGCCGCCGTTGCCGTAATTGTATTTTCATACTTCTCTTTAAAATCGGTCTACGCGCTTTTATACAGAATTCTGCGCTGTAAACTGAAAGAGGATGAACTTGTATGTCTGGCGATAGTATATACCGCATTCGGTACGGGTGTATACAACGTTTGCGGATTTTTCGCATACACGGCGATAACGGCAGGACTTATAACGTTTTCCGTCCGCCTCGCGCGTTCGCCGTCCGCGCTCATATTCGCGCTTATTGCAGCAATACCCCCCTCCGCAGTATCGCTTTCGTCCGAGCCGTTTACCGCATATCTGGCGATAGCCACGCTTGCGCTGCTGTTTTCCGGAGCCGGCAGATTCGCCCCCAGCGTTATCGCGGCAGCGCCGACAGCAGTTTACTGCTATTTTAAAGGCGGTTTCGATTGCTCTGTGGTGCTGATTGTTTTCCGCGCCCTGCTTTTGCTTTGCACGCTGGCTTTACCCGTAGCATTTTCAGAAAGCTATCTTAAAAATATCAAGCACAAACTTCTCGTAAAGGAAGTCCTGCCCGACACCGCAGTAGAGCGCAGCCGCCGCCGCACGGGCGAAAAACTATACAGAATAAGCGAAGTTTTCCGCGAAATAGAGTGCGCGTTTAACGCTTTGGACGACGACGTGAACGACAGCGCTTCACGCAGCCGTATGCTTGAAGAGTTAAAAGAAAAATGCTGCAAAACCTGTGACCGTGCAAAAATATGCGCGCGCACCAACGTGTATACGGGCTTTAAAAAACTTATCGATTCGGGGTGCATCAAGGGCAAGGCAAACTTAATAGACCTGCCTAAGGAAGTTACGGTAAACTGCGCAAACCCCACCGACGTTTTGGTCAGATTAAACGGACTTATCGCCGAATACCGCAGGTTTATGACGGAAGCCGAAAACGCCAAAAGCGGACGGATACTGCTTGCCGAACAGGCGCGCGGCGTTGCCGAAGTTATGAAAAACTGCGCCGTTGAATTAAGCCGTTCTTCACGAGAATATACAGAACTTGAAACAGCGCTGAAAAATAAGCTTTCCACTGACGGCATAGCCTGCCCCGAACTTTATATAGACGGCGAGAATATGGAAATACTTGCAGTGATTTGCGGACGCGTAAATCTGAAAGCGGTGACAAACATTATAAGCGAAACGGCAAACAGAAAATATCTGTTAAAAGACAAACTCAGTTACGACGATGAAAAAAGCTGCTTTATATTCAGCGCGCCGCCTCGGCTGGACGCGGCGTTCGGCGTAGCGTATGCAATTAAAAGCGGAGAAAACGTTTCGGGCGACACCCACTCGGTAATCAAAATTAACGAGCACAGTTTTCTTATGGCTCTGTCAGACGGAATGGGCAGCGGCGTATATGCCAAAAAAGTTTCGGCAACGGCTATATCGCTCATAGAAGCGTTTTACCGCGCGGAGATGCCCGAAGGGACGGTATTGAACACGATAAACAAATTGCTTTCCTTTAACCGCGACGAGAGATTTACATGCATAGATATTGCCGCCGTAAATTTAAGTTCGGGAATGGCGGACTTCGTAAAAATAGGTTCGCCCGCGGGAATTATCATACGCGAAGGCGAAATCAAGGTTTTGGAAAGTCAAAGCCTGCCGCTCGGAATTCTGGAAAACCTGCGCCCCACCGTTTGCACCGAACAGCTCCGCGCAGGCGACGTGGTGGTATTTATGTCCGACGGAATTACTTCTGCGTTTTCTTCCTCAACCGAACTATACGAATATTTGCAGACCTTAAAACCGCTCAACCCGCAAAACCTTGCCGATACTATTTTGATTGCCGCCAAAGAACGCGCCAAAACCGTAGACGACGATATGACGGTACTCTGCACGCGCATCTTCGAAAAAACTTAAAAGCGAGGCGATTTTTCGCCTCGCTTTTTATTTATTTTATTATGAAAGACGGTTGATTTTCATCTTCCGTTTTGAATCCCGAAGTTACCGTTTGACCGCATTTATTACATTTTACAGTCGGGTCAAACACTGAGGCATACCCCATACACGGTTCTCTATTTTCATAACCGCAACGACATCTCGCCCAATGATATTTTCCGCCGAATATCGGAGTATATATAAATCTATGGTTTGTATGAATTCTATGCCCACAGTCGCTGCACGTTTTATACTCTCCGTCGGTCACGTAACTGTGATTTATTAAAGTATAGTCTCCGCCGCAAACCAAACAACCCAATTTATGATAAGTATCATCATATTTATATAGCTTTTTACTTCCGTGATTACATACCTTTTTGCCGCACGGACAAATTGTTCCCGTAATTCCATTAACAGTCCAATGATAATTATTTGAACAACTATGCTCTGATTCAAAATTAATATACATCACCTGTTTCAAAGTATACCCATATATACAAATATTATATCTGCTATTTTTCCAGCCATAATTTACATAAATACCGTCCCCACTATAGCCAAAGCCAACGACATCATGGTCTCTTTCACCGTCAGAACCATTCCCTTGAAACCATACGATAAACGGGCTATCTGCATCTACAGCATCCTTACATAATTTTAAAGTGTTTGAGCTATTGTATGAAGTATTCGCTGTAAAAGAAAGATTTTTAGGATTAAGAAGTTCATTCATAACTTTAATCATATTTGTAATCGGAATACAATTTTTATTATTAAAACAAGAATAACCATGAGTTTGCCCGTAATTAATCAAAAATGAATGAAAATTATCGTCTATACCAGGTGAATGTAAAAAGTCTTTTATATTTATACTATAATAATCTGAAAAACTCTTAATTTCAGTAACGTCATATTTTTCATCAATAACGTTATCATTATAAAAAGTATCATAGTAAGACATAAACATTTCAAGAGCAACATAAGAACAAGAGTTAGGATAAACGCTATTTGTATTTGTTCCTTTATTATAACGTAAATTCTCAAAATAAAATGAATTTTTAATAAATTTTGGGCCATTATTTTCGCTTGTCAAAAGTGAACTACTTCTTTTTAGGCTTGCGTTTGCTGCTTTGCTTTGCAAAATTGATTCTTTCAAATTTTCTTCAGACATTTTATATAAATTAATATCTTCAATGTCAACTTCGCTATCGTCATACAAATCAAAAATTCTATCGCCTATTTTGTAAAAATAGTAAGTAGGTGAGTAATAAACTTTTTTAGTAGACATATCCACGTCTTTATATGGTGAATTATTTTCAGTTGAATATTCCATAAAGATATTAAGCTGATTATCGTAAATCAAATAACATTTATCGCCCTCAACAAGTGTAAACCTATCTGTGTCGGAAAAGCTTGCAAGCTTTTCATAAGTATAATCGCCTTTACCAAACTTTTGTTCGACAATCTGTTCTACGGTATATTCATCCGTAATGACAAGGTCATCCTTAGGCAAATGATTTGCCAACGCGGTCAAAGTTTGCCCCGTACCTAACGCCAACACGGCGCAGGCAACGGTAGCGGTTTTCAAAAAGTTCTTCATAAGTTTACCTCTTATAAAATTTATTTAACTAAGCAATTGCTTACTTGTTACAATATAAACTTGCCCGTCAATTATGGCACTGTAATATTCGATATAAGATTTCCCTTTTTGGTGATTGTAATTCAATGCATCCAAAATAAATCTGACGCTGATACCGCCAACGCTATAATAATAGTCGTTATCAAAAGTTGAATCAAGCAAAAATTCTCGCGTAAGCTCTTCACCGCTTAATTCTTCAAATTTTTCTATAACGCTTGAAAACGAATACTGCAAATTACTTTCAAATTTAAACGTCTGATAAGGAGCTATTAACCTACTTAAAACGACCGTATCTTTGCCGTCTTTCATTCCCATATAGATATTATAATAATAGACGTTCTTCCCCGACTTACCGTTAGCCTTCTCAAATTCTCTGATAGCGTCTTTATCGCTTTCAGATATTATATCCGTGCCAAGCAAATCAAATTTCACATTTTCAGTAAACGTAATACCGTTTTCCAACCACCAAGAACCAAAAGCTAATAACTCATCAAATTCTTTTTTCGCAAATTCGGGAGATTTCCCCGGATCAACGTTGCCGGGGGAACCGTTACTTCCCATACCGTCGCCGCCTTTCATACTGCCCTGAATAAGCAAAGTCGAACCTACGGAAACCACGCAGGTAAGCATCACGCATAGTGCATAGCTGAGTGCTTTTTTCAGATTAACTCCGCGGTAACTTTTAATCTTAGTTTTACTTTCTGTTGATTTGCGGATATTTTCACTCACTTCGTCTTTGATATCAGAATAATCTAAATTTATAAAATCGTTATCTTTAAATTTCATTTTTATTCACCTTGCTCTTTAATTTTTTTATTGCCCTATGATACTGCGAGCTTACCGAGCTTGGAGGGCGCGATATGCTTTTGGCGATTTCGGTAAACGAATAGCCGTAGACAATATGTAAAAACACCGTATTTAACTCATCTATGCTGAGGCATTTTTGCATTTCGCGGGCAATATCGTAATAACCCAATCCATCGCCGTAGCCGTCGTAATTCTCAACGTAAGAAAACTCTTCACATTCTATCTTTTTACGTCTTAAAAAATTAACTGTAGCATTTTTCGCGCTTACAGCCAGATACCGCTTTATATTGCTTATTTCGGTATTGAACATAACCTTTGAAAACGCCAGAAAAACGTCGTTAACCAGCTCTTCCACGTCGGCTTTATTATGTACGTATTTGGATATGACAAAGCCTACAAGCTTGCCGTATTCATAGTAAATTTCTTCAAAAACCTTTTCGATTTTTGAATGGTTATTTGTTTGCAGCGCTCGCGCAAGCTTTTTCTCCAAGCTCATTTTAATGCTCCTTGCGAGAAATTAAAGATATCTTCATATAATAAGACAACATTTTTTAATGAAATCAACGCAAAATTTAAAAAAAAATTTAAAATATTATAATTAATGCGGGGCGTTAATAAACGCCTCGCATTTTACTTATTTACCTGTAATTTTCCGCTATTGCGCGTTTCAAAAGCGCAAGGGAACGCCGTGACGGAAAATCTTCCAAGCGGAACCGCCAATTGCCGTACGCTTCCGACGGCACGTTCATACGCGACGAGCTGTCGGCGCAGATTATATCCTGCACGGGCAAAACGGCGATTCCCGCACGCGACGCAAGCGCACAGATATTCAAAGCCCAAACTGTTTGTTCACGCGTGACGAAAGGATAAACCACGTCTTCGCTTTTCAGGGCGGCGCGCAGTTGCGTTTTAAACTGCATAAACTCGCTATCGCTCATTTTATTCAAAAATCCCAGCGTAGTATCATTGTCGTGAGTGCCCGTATAAACAACGCTGTTTTCCCTGAAATTTGCAGGCAGATAAGGGTTGTCGGGTTTGCCGTCAAAGGCAAATTGCAGCACTTTCATACCGGGGAAACCCGTTCTTTCGATAAGCCGCATAATGCCTGCGTCCAACACGCCCAGATCTTCTGCAATTATATCCACCTCTCCGCAGCGCCTTCTTATCTCGTAAAAAAGCCTCATACCGGGACCGGGCAGCCACTCGCCCTCTGTCGCGTCCTGCGCGCCGGCGGGAATAGAGTAATATCTGTCAAGCCCTCGGAAATGGTCGATGCGGATAATATCGAACTGATTTTTCGCTTTCTCAATGCGCTTTACCCACCAGTCGAAGCCGTCCTCGAACATAGCGTCCCAGTCGTAAAGAGGGTTGCCCCAAAGCTGACCTTTTTCGGAAAAATAATCGGGCGGAACGCCTGCAACCGCTTTGAGTTTTAAATTTTTGTCAAGCTTAAAATACGAGGGGTGCGCCCAAACGTCCGCAGAGTCGTACGCGACGTATAAAGGTAAGTCGCCTATTATCTTAATGCCCAGAGAATTGACGTATTCTTTAAGCTTGTTCCACTGCTTGAAATAGACAAACTGAACGAACTGCCAGAACAGAAAATCGCTCTTCAATACCGAACGGCGGAATTCGAGCATGGCAAGTTTTTCCCTGAATTTATAAGCGTCCGGCAAAGTGTCGAACGTTCCGCCGTAACGCGATTTTAAAGACATAAACAGCGCGTAATCGTCGAATTCTTTACTGTCTACGAATGCGGTAAATTCCCTGTCCTTTAAATTGAACCGCGCATAAGCAAGGCGCAGCAGATTGAACCTGCGCTCGTACAGCTTTTCGTAGTCGATGTTGCCCTTAGGCATTACCGCCGATTGAAGCTCCTCTTCGTCCAACAGCCCGTCGGCGTGGAGCGACTTCAAGTCGATAAAATACGGGTTGCCCGAATGGCAGCAAACCGACTGATACGGGCTGTCGCCGAACCCCGTCTGCACAGTGGGCAGTACCTGCCAGAATTTTATGCCGGCTTTCTTTAAAAGACGGGCGAACTCATACGCCTCTTCTCCCAAAGAACCTATTCCGTACTCGTTGGGCAGTGACGATATTGCACACAGTACGCCTGCACCTCTCTCTTGTATTCCTATCATAATTCTCCTTATTCGGATAAAAGCTTTTCTATTCTTGCAATGGCTTCCTCGGTCAGCTTTTCACTGCCGAACGCTGTCAGGCGGAAAAAGCCTTCGCCGTTTTTGCCGAACCCTACGCCGGGCGTGCCGACTACCTGAGCGTTGTTTAAAAGATAGTCGAAGAACTGCCAACTGTCCATACCGTGCGGACATTTCAGCCAGATATACGGCGAGTTTTTTCCGCCCGTATACCAGATGCCCAACCTATCCATACAGTCGGCAATAAGCTTCGCGTTGCGCTTATAGTAGTCTATATTTTTCTTTATCTGTGCTTTGCCCTCTTCGGTATACACGGCAGCCGCGCCCTTTTGAACGATATACGACACGCCGTTGAATTTGGTTGCCTGACGGCGGAACCACGTTTTGTTTAAATTCATTCCGTCGCTTTCTATGCCCTTAGGCACGACGGTATAACCGCAGCGCGTACCTGTGAACCCCGCCGTCTTTGAAAAGGAACATAACTCTATCGCGCACCGCTTTGCGCCCTCTACCGCGAAGATGGAGCGGACGAACGTTTCGTCCTCGATAAAACATTCGTAAGCGGCGTCGTATAAAATTACCGCACCGCATTTTAACGCGTAATCCACCCAAGCCGCAAGTTGGGCTTCGGTATAGGCCGCACCCGTCGGGTTGTTGGGCGAACAGATATAAATTATATCGGCTTTGACGGAATAATCGGGCATAGGAAGAAAACCGTTTTCCTCCGTTGCGTCCGCCAAAATCACCTTTCTGCCGTCTATTACGTTGGTATCTACGTAAACGGGATATACGGGGTCGGTAACCAAAACGACGTTGTCTTTTCCGAATAAATCAAGAATGTTTGCAAGAGCCGACTTCGCCCCGTCGTTTACGAAAATTTCGTCCTCCTCGACATCGACGCCGAACCCTGCATAATAATTCTTTATGCTTTGACGGAGAAAGGAATATCCCTCGTAAGGACCGTAGCCTTTAAACGTTTCGCTTGACGACATATCGTCAACCGCTTCGTGCATTGCTTTGATTACCGCAGGCACGAGGGGCAGCGTCACGTCGCCTATACCGAGCTTGATAATTTTCTTGTCGGGGTGTGCGTCCGCATACTTTTTCGTCCTCTCCGCGACCTCGGCAAAAAGATAGTTTTCGGTTAAATTATTAAAGTTTTTATTAAGTTTCATATATTACCTATTATGATTTATTTACGCCGTTTAGAAGAAATATTTACAAATTGACGGAAAAGAGGATGCGCCTGTTGAGGCCGCGATTTAAATTCGGGGTGAAACTGCACGCCTAAAAAAAAATCGTTTTCGGAAATTTCAACCGCCTCGACAACACCGTCAAGCGACAGGCAGGTTATGCGCATACCCGCGTTTTCAACGCGTTCGCGGAAGTTGGAGTTGAACCCGTATCTGTGGCGGTGACGCCCGCTTATTTCGTCCGCGCCGTCTTCGGTGACGAACACCTCGCCGTGCTTGAGTGGGACTAACCGTTTTATAACTGCACGCTGCCCGTAAAAACAAGTGTTGCACTGCCCGTCATATATACGGTATCAGGGTATTCGATTTTAAGCTGTCCGCCCAAAAGGTTGACGGTAATTTCCCTTGACTTATCGCAAAGCCCGTTCAAAACGGCGGCAACAGCAGCGGCGCACGCGCCCGTTCCGCAGGCAAACGTTTCTCCGCTGCCCCTTTCCCATACGCGCATTTTCAAAGCGTTGTCGCCGATAACTTTTACGAACTCGGTATTGACGCGGTCGGGGAAAACCGGATTATATTCAAACTTTCTGCCAAGCTTTTCTATGTCTACGGTATCGGGGTCGGCGAACACCACACAGTGCGGATTGCCCATATTTACGAGAGTGACCGCATATTCTTCAAAGTCAATATTTAAAGGCTTGCCGATAACAGTATCGCCCGAAAAGGTTGACGGAATGTCCCTGCCCGAAAGTACGGGCGCGCCCATATCAACGCGGACGGCTTCAACCTTGCCGTCATTCCCAAAGAAGAATTTAAGCTTCTTTATACCCGACAACGTTTCAACAGTGCAGGTATCGCCCTTTACGTAACCCAAATCGCGGCAGAGTTTGCCGACGCAGCGTATACCGTTGCCGCACATCTTTCCCTCGGAACCGTCGGCGTTGAACATACGCATTTTGCAGTCGGCTTTTTGAGAGGGGCACATTAATATTATACCGTCGCCGCCGATGCCGAAATGCCTGTCCGACAGGCGGAGGGATAGTTTTTCGGGTTCGGCAATTTCACGCTGCATACAATCGAAGTAAATATAATCGTTGCCAAGCCCGTGCATTTTATAAAATCTCATCAACAATATTATATACGCCAAATAATATTTTTGCAAGTAAATTATTGACAAACGCATTATTATAATACACAATATAATTATGACAGAAAGCGACGGCGAAAAACTTAATAGACTTATCCGCGCGGTTGCAGACGGTTTTGCCGACTGTCTTGACGGCGTTTATTCACTTGCGGGCGGAAAAATGTACGCCGTAGCTTTAAGCATAGTCGGAAAAGACTACGCCGAGGACGTGCTGCACGACAGCTTTATCAAGGTGGCGCGGTTTGCACGGCGCTTTAATCGCGGCGACAACGCATACGGTTGGCTTATGAAGATTGTGCGCAATACCGCGCTGGACCTCCTCAAATCGCGCAACCTGCGCGGCAAGGTATCCACCGAGGAATTCTATTCGCTCACCTCTTTGGACTATTCGCCCGAAAAGAGGGAAAGCGCTATAATGCTGGAACAGGCGCTTGCAAAGCTCGAACCCGACGACCGCGCCGTTATTTACAGAATATACTTCCTCGATATGACGGTGCGGGAAATAGCAAGCGAGTTAGGACTGAGCAAGTCGGCGGTGCAGCGCGCCAAGGACAGAGCGGAAAAACAGTTAAAAGCGCTTTTGGGCGGGACAAACGACGGAGAATAATCGTTTAATAGGTGAGTAATGAAAGACGATAAACTTGAAAAAGAGTTCGAAGAGTACTTCAAAGGCGCAAATACTCCGAACGGAATAACTGCCGACGCGAAAAAATACGTTAAACCGAAAACCGCGTTTTTGCCGAAATTCATAAAGCTTGCTTCCGTTGCGGCAAGTTTTGCGCTGGTCTTTGCCGTTGCGGTCGCAATAGTTTTGAAGCGGAACGTCGACGGAGTCCCGCCCGAGCCGCAGGTCGGTTATTATACCGACGCGGACCTCGACTTGCGGGAAGAAAGCGCGTACGCAGTTTACAACCTGCACCCTTCGCTGGCTTTCATACAGAATCTTGCGGTATCCTCGAACGCGAACGTGGACGGCTGCACCGCGGGCTACCGCGACGGCAAGCTGACGCTTGTCAAAGCGGACGTTAACCTGCTTGCAAACCTCTGCCGCGACGAAACGACCGTGTACGTTGAGTTTACCGACGAAACCGCGGTTTACGCCGGGCTTGCCGATTACGCGGACGGCGCCAAAGGCAGCTACGGCGGAATAAATTATTTTCTTACAAGCGGAACCGCCGAAAACGGCGAGCCGCAATACAAGCTGCATGCCGCTTACGGCGGAGTAAAATATTACTTCGACGTGCGTTCCAACGCCCGCAAAGCTTATGAAAAATATCTGGAAATGATATTGCGGTAAAATTTTTTATAATTAGCGGGACAAACGCGCACTGCAAATCGTTTTGATTATAAAAAGACCGGAGGTTGATTATGAAAAAACTATTGGCAAGTATAGCGGCGCTTTCCGCAGGCTGTTTATTGTTCGGCGCGTGCAGCGGAATGGACAACGTGGGCGACCGGTGGGATCCGGGCTACGACTATATAACCGATGCAGACGTAAACAACTTCGTTCACGACAGCATTATCGAAAAGGATTTTATCTCCGTTTCGCAAACGGCGACCTCATACTTCTCGCTTGACAGAAACACGGCGTCCTATTCTCAGATAAGAACTCAGATTGACGACGGGTGTAAAGTAAACTGCGACAGCGTGCGCATAGAGGAAATGATAAATTATTTCGACTACGGCTTCGCCGCGCCGACGGACAAATCCGTCGCTCTTACCACTGCGCTTTCACCCTGCCCGTGGAATAAGGATAACAACCTGATGCTCGTCGGGCTGAAAACGACGCAGGTCGAGGTCGAAGACGTCAACGCAAACTACGTATTTTTGATAGACGTTTCGGGCTCTATGTCGGGCAGTACGCGTCTGCCGCTTGCCAAGCAGGGCTTCAATATGCTTTTGGACGGGCTGGGCGACAGGGACGTCGTATCAATCGTGACATATGCCAGCGGCGTTAAAACCGTGCTTGACGGTGGTGAATGTACCGACGAGGGCAAAGAGAAAATACGCAGCGCAATTTCTTCCCTCGTTGCGTCGGGCGCAACTTCGGGCGGAGACGGACTCGAACGCGCGTACAGGATAGCTCAAAAGCACTTTATCGAGGGCGGCAACAACAGAGTTATTTTAATTTCCGACGGCGACTTCAACGTTGGAATGTCGGATACGGACGAACTGCACGAATTCATACAGAATAAGGCGGCAAGCGGCGTCTACCTTTCGGTTATCGGCGTAGGTATGGGAAATATGCGCGACGACCTTTTGGAAACGCTTGCAACGAAAGGCAACGGGAACTACGCCTATCTCGACAGCGCAGCGGAAGCGCGCAAGGTTTTCGTAGACGAGCTGAACGGCACGCTATTCACCGTTGCAAAGGACGCAAAGGCAGGCGTCATCTTCACCGACGAAGTGGACAAATACAGGCTTATCGGCTACGACACCAAGCTTATCACCGAGGACGACTTCAATAACGATAAGGCCGACACCGGCGAAATAGGCGCAAACCTCTGCGTAGCCGCGCTGTACGAAATTGCGCTTTCCAAGGGCGCGGAAGGCAAGCTTGCCGAAGCCGAAGTCAGATATAAGGACGTAAGCGGAGATACCGAAAGAAACGAGAGCGTGACCTGCACGGTTGAAATAACCACGCCGTCATCGGACGATTTGTCGTTCATAAGCTGCGTTGCGGAATTCGGACTCGTCCTTCGCAATTCGAAGTACAAGGGAACTGCGTCGCTTGAAGCCGTCTTGACCAGACTTAACGAACTCGGCGCATATATGGCGGACGACGAATACAAGAAAGAATTCGCAGGGTTGGTCGGGAAAGCTTCCGAAAGTAAATTTTACGAATAAAAAAACGGGGCTTAATGCACACTTCTCATAGGGAATTAAATTCTAAATTTTTAAGAGCTGCACTTTCAAGCAAGGACAAAAGCTCTCGAACGATATGTTCGAGAGCTTTTCAC
>CAJTQE010000002.1:38125-49440 GCA_910578655.1 uncultured Christensenella sp. | reverse complement strand
TAAAATCGGCTATTATTCAATAAAAAATGACAAAATACCCTTTATGCCTTGCTGTACCATTTAGGGTGGGTATGGGTGGGAAATCAAGGAGTATTTTTTATGAATAATATACCAAACGGCTTAACTGTCATTTATTTTGACGATAAAGACAAAAATATATATGCGGAATTACCGCCCGACAAGGAGCAAGCAAAAAAGCTGTCAAGGCTCGTTTACCGCGAGGCAATGACAGCCATTAGCACCGAAAAGACAACCGACAAGCCGCAAGATTAACTTGCGGCTATTTGTTTACCGTATAGCGGATAGTCCGACAGCGGCAATTCCACTTGGCAAAACAATTCTGTGTTGTTCACCTTGAATATTGTTATGTTCTTATTTGCAATAATCCGCTTCACCAAAAAAACGAGATAAAATCGCGTGTTTTACCTCGTTTTTATATTATTTTCGGCAGTTTTTAATGAAATTTTAACAATTTTGCCCCAACATTGCCCCAATGATATGCACCCCAAAAGTTAGACAAACTTTTGGAGGTGCATATTTTTTATGAGAAAGAAAGGAACAAAGAACCACAATTATAGCGCGGAGTTCAAAATATCTGTTATAATGGATATGCGAGCAAATCACTTAGGCTATCGAGAAACGGCAAGGAAATATAATATTGCAGCAAATGATTCGCAAGGGAAAGATAGGCTAAAAGTTTGGGAACGCATATACTTGGAAGAAGGTGCGGAAGGACTAATGACAGAACGTCGGGGAAGAAAAAGCACGGGTAGACCGAAGAAAAAACCGTTAGATAAAGAAATAGAGAATGATTTAATAGCGGAAAACCAACGGTTAAAAGAACGCAACGAATATCTCGAAATGGAGATTGAGTACATAAAAAAACTGAGTGCCTTAGTTCTTGCGGAAGAGCAAAAGAACGGCAAAAAGACGAAGTATTTTTGTGGGAAGAGGAAACGCAACGGAGCAAAGTTGCCGTTTGAAATAACAAACGGCTTAAAGCGGAGTTTGCGGTGACGAGGTTGCGCCGAATATCATAGACCTAAACAACGGCAAAACAGCGGTTGCGTTAATTCGCAACCGCTGTTTTTTTTAGCAATATCAAATAGCCTATTTTAATCTGAAAAATCTCCATTACAAACATGTTAATCACACTCGAAAACAATTTCAGCATCGATAGCGGCAGTGTTACGTTGTTGCTCCTTATGTAATTTCGGACGTTGTAAAAAGAATATATCTACCGCTTCCCAAGTGAATACCCAAGCAAAAACGTCAATCATATTCAAAATAACAGCACTTGCATTTGTCGTATTTTCCAAGATAATAGCTAATGCAAAAATACAAGCGGAAAACAGCAACATAATAATAGAACAAAACAAATTACGACGTAGCTCTTTCCATATTGTTTTATACTCAACCCGATAATAATTTTTGATTGCTGTCTTATAAATCTCTTTTTCCGTTTCGTCTATTGCGTTGCTTGATATTATCAATTTGACACCGCTATCTTTCAAATTATGCTTGATATTCAAATTTAGGAATTCTGCTGTTTCGCCACTTATGAGAGGATTACCCTTCACCGAAAGCGGCGATAGAAAGTTGCCGTCATCCGTAACATTCAAGTGAATAATACGTCTATTATTTTCGTCGCGTTCGTCGTTATCAATCAACTCTTGCTTCAATGTTTTATATTTCATTGTTTTACCTCATTATCGACTGTTGCAATTTCTTCGATTGCATCCGAATTTATCGCAACCGTATCTTTGGAAGGTTTTGTTTTTCTCAACTGCTCCGGGAACGCTTTGTATAAACGCGAAGATTTAATTTTCTCATTTAATTTCTGCATCTTATCATTCATGGCAAGAGTAGAGGCTGCAATTTTACCACCTATCGCATTTGACGGTTTTTTCAAAGCGTCGCTGATTTTTTCAAGCGCGGCATAATTCTTTTTGTAAGTAATGAGTTGAATGACCGTGAATATTGCATCTACGACAAACACAGTACAAAGAACGCCGCATATTATGTATTTCGCCAAATCGGGTGTAATTCGTACAAGATTTGCAATCATCGGATGGATCAAATCTACTACGATAACGCAAGCTAATCCCCATAGTATGGAATATTTCAAACAAACATAACCCTTAATATTAAAATGTTCTTTTGAATAATCCCACCATTTTGTTTTGAATAGTTTTTCGAGAATAAATCCTACGATAAACTCTAAAACGCTTGTGAGTATGAGCGACGCTATAAACAGTACGAATACGTTTATATTGATAGGCGTTAAACTCAGCAATACCAAAACTACACCCGCCCCGTAAATGGGGCACCAACAGCCGTTTAGAAAACCACGATTCTCAAATTTGCCTCTTTTCAATGCGGCGTGAATAACCTCTACGCACCAACCGAGTATTGCATAAATAAAGAAATACAGCGCATATTCCAAAACCTTTTCCATGAGTTTGTACCTCTATGCAAACGGAGCGTAATTTACGCTTTGCAAAGTTGGCGAATATATCGTTTTTCCTTTAACGATATTTTACCGTCAACCGACGTTATCAAAAGACACAGCGATATGATGTCAGTAGCCAATTCTTCGTCGCACATGTTAATAATGGAAATCATCTCTTTCGTGTATTTTGTGATTTCTTTCTTAATATCCTTTGCAAGTCCGATTGCTTGTTTTGCGGAATTAAAATCAAAATCATTTCCGAATGCTTTGACGAGTGAAGGATAGATATATAGGTAGTCCTTTTCGTTAATCGAATTGTCGGATACGACGGAGCCGATAATAAACGAAACGAGCGTTTTCACGGGATCAAGCGGAATATTCAAACCGCTTAATCCCTTTATAACGGAAACTGATTTTTCCGCAAGTATAACGCCACGTTCAATGGGGTTGAGTTCTTCCAATGTGTTACAAAGTTTTTTGAATTCAAACACAATATTTTCTCCTTAGACCTTATAAAGGCAAATCCTTTTTTGTAAATTTAATTGAGCCGACAACGTAGCCGATTACCCCAAGCACAAGCAAAATAGCAAACTTCCAAAGGAACGTCAATGTCCCGTCGATAATCGAAATTGCATCAAACAGCGTGATAATCGTTACATAATTGAAATTATTTAATGCGTCCAATCTTACAACTTTGGGGATAACAGGGCTACCGAACAAGCCGAGCATAGCTGCAACAAGAGAGAAGATGCTAAGTCCGCCGCCAATCGCCATAGAACGTTTACTTCTGTCAAACCAGCACGATGTCAAGAAGCAAAGTCCGGATATGGCAAACAGAACGAGAAATGCCCCAAGATTCAAAAGCACAAGTTGTCCGTACGAAAGCATTACCTTGCTACCTACAATCGCAAGACAAATACAACCGGTAACCGTTGTGAGCGAGAACATGCAGAGTAGCGAACATATCAAATATAATGCTTGCGTGAATACAACTGTCTGTCGTTTTGTAGAGGTGGAAAGAACATAAGCCATTGAACCGCTGTCAACCTGTCCGGCAACCAAATTGTTCGATGCCATAATAACGTAAATGATAGGCAGTAGTAATCCGGCTAACTTATAGAATATCGAACCAACTACAAGACTATACAAATCGACTTTACCGATTTCTTCCAATGCGGAAGATACTTCTGTGGGAAGTGAAGCCAGCAAACTTGCGGCTATATCGCCGGAAAGGTCTTTTTTGATTTGTTCGAGCTTTGTTGCATATTCGCTTTCGCTTAAATTGTTATCTAAAAGACTTATTTCATAATAAAGCCTGTTACGATATGTAATTACAGTATTTATTGCGGTTTTCTTGACGTTTGCATAGCTGTATCCGAAGCTTTCATATTTTTCAAGTGTTACGCCAAAACTTTCCAATTCCACAAGCATTTTATCGATATTTTCTTGTTTGGTAATATTGCCTGCAAGGAATATAGATGAACAATATTCGCTTCTTTTGCGTATATAATCCGAACGCTCTTCACTTTTCAAATAACTCGCAATATCACCCGTGAAGCAATGCGTTATAAGAGGTAAGATGTGGTTATCGGGCGTTTTTTCATCATGTGAAGTGTAGAATTCGTCAAACATTCCGTTGGGATTGATTGCATACATAACCGAGCCGAGCATTTCTTGTGCTTCTGAGCTCTCTTGTGTATATTCAGGGTTTATCATAAGAGCCTTAGCATACACATATTCTTGAATTTGTCCGCATGATTTTGTATAAGCGGTAGTGAAAGCATTTTGCGGATCGGTTGGATTGTTTGTCATTTCCGTAGTTATGTTACTCAAAAACAACTCATCGAATTTCGTCATACCGTCAACTTCGTTTTCGTAATAATTGATAGCACGGACTTTCATTGCGGCGGTAATTTCATTATCGATAATCGTATCTTCAACTGCCATTATCGTCGAACCTATGCCGTCATTTCCGCTGATAAGCATGACGCAGGCAAGCATAAAACATACGGCAAATGTAATAATTGCCCACATAGTGCCGTTTGCTTTACAGGATTGTTTGAAAAGTGCTTTACTGAACATTAGTGTTATCTCCTTTATTTTCAAATAATATTGTTTTGAAATGTTTTTCCAAAGTGTATGGAAGTTCTGAAATGAACTTCACGTTGTATTTTTTTAATACGCTCAACAAACTTCCTGTTGCATCCGAAGGTATCCGTATCGTTGCTTGATTATACTGGTCTTGCAATCGTATAATTTCATAGCTTTCACTTGAAAATCGCGAATAATCTTCCGTTGTTGCAAATTCGATTTTGAATTCTTTAAGCGGACGGTTACGGATATCTGACATATTTGTTATTTCTACAATATGCCCATTATTGATTAACGCAACTCTATCGCAAGTTGTTTCAAGTTCTTCGTACATGTGGCTACTGATAAAAATTGTTTTACCTTTTGCGTGTTCATCTTTTAGAATATCAAGGAAAGCAACACGCATTAAAGGATCTAATCCCGTAGTCGGTTCGTCGAGAATAATAATAGGTAAATCCGCCATAAGTGCGGCAACAAGCGCAGTCTTTTGCTTCATTCCTTTGCTCATGCGTTTTAAGTTCGCACGCGGATCAAGCTGTAATCGCTCAATAAGTTCGTTAGCATAATTCATATCCTTTAATCCAAGAAAATCCGCTTGACTTTTTAGAAAGTCAATACCTGTTTTCAAATCAGGGAAAGCGATTTCGCCGGGAACATAACCTATATTTTTTACGATTTCACTTGAATGTTCCCAAGAAGTGAGCCCGCCTACGGAGGCAGAACCGCTTGTCGCCTTGATAAAACCGAGTATGCTGCGAATAGTAGTAGTTTTTCCGCTTCCGTTCGTGCCAACAAAACCAAGCATTTCACCTTGTTCGATTTTCAAATCTATGTCAAAAATGCCGCGTCCGTCGCCATAATCTTTGGTTAGCTTATTTATTTCAATAACACTCATACTAATGCACCCCCGAAATCTTTATCCTCTTTATAGAATTTCATAAAATAGTCTTCAAGCGATTCTCTGCGATTACTGAACTTGCTTACACTGTAAGCCGACAACATTTCAATAACTGCATTTATATCCTCGTCGTCAACAGATATATATATAGTAAGTCCGTCGTCCTTTATAACTTCCAACGAGGGGATATTATGTGCGCTCTTTACGAATGATTTGCTGTCCGCAACCGTTCTAAAATCAATTTGATAGAATTTTTTAGAAGCGTGCTTCAAATCATCAGCTATGAATTCGGAAACAATTTTACCGTCTTTAATAATGGCAATTCTATCGCAAGTGGAGTCAATCTCTGAGAAGATATGGCTTGAAAGCAATATCGTCTTTCCAAGCCATTTTTCCTCGTGAATAAACTCAATGAATTTGTTTTGCATTACGGGATCAAGACCGCTTGTCGGCTCATCTAAAATTAAAACGTCGGGGTTGCCCATAAAAGCAGTTACAACGGCGAGCTTTCGTTTAACGCCAAGACTCATTCGCTTGGTATCACCTTTTAATACCGCATCCGAAAGTTCAAACATTTCAAGCATTTGTGAAAGCCGTTCTGCATTATGGATTTTCTGCAAGTCTTGCATCATACGGATAAATTCCCATCCCGTAAGTCCTGCCGGTAATGCAATTTCGCCGGGTATATATCCGACATTATTTAATATTTCGTGGTAATGCTCAAAGGTGGGTTTTCCAAAAATCAAGGTTTGACCACTGTCGGGAGCGGAAAAGCCCATTAAATGGCGTATCGTTGTGGATTTACCTGCGCCGTTCGGCCCCAAAAAGCCGAATACTTCACCTTTACCCACACCGAAACTCACATCGAACACGCCTCGTCCCGAACCGTAGTCTTTGGTTAGGTTTTGTACTTCGATTACGTTCATTTATCAATCAACTCCTTTCTGAATTTTACTCTGTAATTATCTTTACAGTGTTGACATTTGCCGTATAAATCAATTATAATAGTACAAAACGCGAAAGGAAAGTACAATTTTAACCACACTGTAAAAATATAAACACTGTCTTAAAATTGTATAAAAAGTAACTATGAAAGTTAAAAATCTCAATAATTCGTCTGTTAAAACAAAGCGACTTATAAAAAACACGTTTATTCAGATGCTGTCCGAAAAAAAGGAAATAGGAAAAATCAGCGTGAGTGAACTTGTAGAACGAGCGGAAATCAGTAGAGCAACATTTTATGCGCACTTTGACGATATATACGACGTGGTAGAAGAATTTGAGCGAGAGATCATAGACGAATTCTTCACAAATGCAAAACTTCTCGCAACCGACGATTACGAGAAGTTTTTCGAGGCGCTCTTTGCTTTTATGAAGCAGAACAACGATAATTATAAAATGATGTGCAAATCGGACGAAGTGCTGTTTTCCGCAAAAAAGCTTGCCACACTTGGCATCAATAAGTTTATGGAGCTCATCAATAGCGACCCGCATATCAAAAACCGCAAATTTATCGAATTGGAAATAAGTATATTTATCGAAGGCTTGCTTTTTGAATACGTAAAGTATTGTCGTGGTTTAACCGCTATCACGCCGAATGAATTATATATCTACGCCAAGAGTTGGTATGAAAAATTCATGAAGGATCGTTGCTGAAAATTTTACACCATAAATACCAAAAGCTCTCGGACAATTTGTCCGAGAGCTTTTGTCGTTGATTAGAAGTTTAACTATTTATTACCGAAATAAAAAGTAAATCCGAACCACTCACTTGTAACAAGTATAGAGTTCGGATTATACACTTTTGGTGCAGGTTATGATACCCGAAGTATAAACCCGAAACCACTTTTTATCGGCTTGACGGTGTTCGGATAATTAACATTAGGTTCACCAATAAAAATCCACGGGTAAAACCCGTGGTTTTTCAATTTGGGGTAAAACCCCTTGTTCCGGCGATGCGTAAACGCATATCTTACAGTGCGTATTGCGAATCGCTTTATTTTTTGAATTAGTCGCAACAACTAAAAAGCAAGCACCGCTTGATGCTTGCTTTCTCTGTTGATTATTGAATTTTAAATCAGTTTTTTCAACACACGCGCATAATCCTTTTTGGCGTTGAGCACGGCGCTGATATAAACTTTTCCGTTCGTTTCGTCCGTACTGTAAAATATCAGATATTCTTTATGTACGAGAAACCTATATCCGGAAGAAACCAGCGTTCTGTCTTTCGGCAATGAACCCGATAAAGGAAAATCTTCAAGCTGTATGCATTGGTCTGTCAACTCTTTTACAAACCGCTTTGCTATTTCCTTATCTTTTGATTCTTCTGCAATATAAATTGCTATATCTCTTAAATCGGTTTTTGCCGTTTCGGTAAATATTATTGAATATTTCATAATTCGATTTTATCTATGTCCTTATAAATATCCTCAATTACCGCATTCATCGCTTGCACTCTGCCGAGCTTGATATCGTCCTGCGACTGCGCAAGGTGAGCATATAACGCCAGCCTTTCCCGCATCTCTGCTATTGTGCGCTGCTGTTCCAAAAAATCCGCATGACTTAAAAGCACCGTATCTTCCCTGCCGTTGACAGTAATCGCTACGGGGTGTTTGTGCGCAAGCGCCGAAACTTCCGCATAGTTCGTTCTTATGTCCTTTGACGGTCTTATCGAAATCTCTCCGCTCATTATTTAACCTCGTTTATGTTGGTAGTCATATTATAACCTGATTTTACTACCTTGTCAATAGTATTATATGCGGTTTTTTCTGCGATTTCGGATTTGCTTATTTGTTTTGTTTGTTCTTTGCTGCCGCCGCATATCAGTTGATAAACAAAATATCCTCTCCGCCCTTTACCGGCACACGGAAAAGCTTTTGCCCGTCAAGCGCGTACCTGTGCATATCCACCGCCGAAATTCTGTGATTTTCGTAAGACGTGAAATAGTATATGCCCTTGTCGGCGTTGCAGCACGACGAATAAACCGTAACCTCGTACCCGTTCTTTCCGACTTTGCACGCGCCGCGCGGCTGCGCTACGGTGCCGAGAATGTGAAAAAACCTGTTTACGCTTTCCGCCTCGCCGTCGCCCGAAACGGAATTATGGCTGAAAAAAGCAGCGCGCACGAAACGCGACTGCGACGATAAATCGCCCGGAAGCCCCAACGCCCCCATTCCGCGGCTGTATCTTTTTAAGCTGAGTTTTTTGGAAAACGTATTCCCCTTATCGGAAGCTGACAGTTGCATATAATTATTGAGATTGAAAACCTGTTCGTCAAACGGCGGATTGTTAGTCAAAACGCCGATGCTGTTCCTATAAATTTTAAGTCCGTCCGCGACAAATTCAACCGTTATCGCGCCGCTTCTGTCCGCAACTATCCAATGCAGTTCGGCAGACGGCAAATCCTGCGAGAAACGTTCGCTTGTCAAATTGATTCTTTTAATCTCTTCGACCGCCTCTTTTATGCAAGAGCATTTGCCGAGAATATAAGGAATAAACTCAAACTGCGCAACGTTCGTTTTCCCCTTATCGAAGGCATTAAAACGCGCGTTGCCGACAAAATTGAGCCCTGCCATACATAGCCCCTTTTCATTAACTGCGTCGTAATACAGCGGATAATTGTTTTTAACGCAAGCCGTGCCCACAATTGCAAAGCGGTTTTTCAGTCCGCTTACAGAGCGGAAACTTAAAAAATTGCGCGGTGTGATTACAGTCTCTTCGCCGTAAGAAAAATCGTTGTCAAGCGTGCGTCCGAAGTAAAAATCTTTAGTTTTAACGGTTATTGCAGTACACATAACCGAATTTTTAACTTTTTTTTACATATTTAAACTCAGAAAAACAAGTCCGCTTAACGATAACCGAGTTTTAAGCAGAAAAAAGCAGAAAAAAGCATAAAAACGGACAAAAAATAATTACAAAAATGGAAAACATTTCCTGCGTGAAGATGATAGAATTATGTCGGAAAAACACGAAATATAAAAAAACCACATCAGGAATACGGAGGAAAAAACAATGCCGAATAATCTTACGGCCGAGCAAGCGCTTGCCTATTTAATTAAAACATTGGAGACAAACCTTTTGGAACTGCTTGAAATTGACCACAAAAACGAATTCGTAGTCGGAGAGTGGTATGCTTATATAGAATGTCTGGAAATGATAACCCGATGGAAGGAAGCAAATAAATTCGGGTTAGACTACGAGCCGGAGAAACGGTTCAATATTCTAACCCGTTAGATGCGTCGCTTAAGCAGCTTCGTCAATTCTTTCAATTATTATGTCTGATCTGTCGGCGCAAGCATGGGAAATGCTGTCGCGGTTGGTGCGCACTGTAATGGAGCCCTGTCCGTCAAACGCAATTTCTATACACTTGGTAAACCCGAGCTTTGAAGTAGTTTCGTCAAGAGTAAAACTTGCACCGTAATTTTTTATAATTTTAAATACGCTTACCAAACCTATACCGTGTCCGTCAGAGTGCGTAGTTATCTTTTCTTTGCCCAGCTTTGCAAGCACGCTCTCATCAAATAATTTACCGCTGTCGTAAATTCGGATAAGAGGTTTTTGTTCTGCCGTTTCGCATAGCTCTATCCGAACCTTTGCATTGGGCGAGTCGTACGCAGAAATTATTGCATTATCGCATAAATAAGTCATTAAAGTATACATATCATTCGCATCCAACCGAAAATCGCTAATCCAACTTTGAACGTTGGCTGATATATCAACGGAAGCGTCAAGATTTTTCTTATCCGACTCGTTATACAGACGCTTTATAGGCGCATCTATCAGCTTTACTCCGGTTTGAGGAATATTTTGTAAACTGCATTTCTCGTTTGCAATATTCATTGCGCACAATGCGCTGTTCATAATTTTTTGGGCGGAACGGACATAATCGCAATTTGTCTCAGCCGCTGCATGATTTATCAAATCAACGCAGTCGGGCAGAGCTTTATTCAGATAATGAAACTGTTTTGCGTATACGTTAAGCTGGTATTCGATTTCTTCGTAATTTAATTTGCGTTCCTTTAACTCGTTTTCCAAAATCTCTAATCTTTGCCGTGCATTTGATTCAAGATAATTATATGTAATATGTTTTCTGCACCAGAATACAAGAAGTAGTCCGCATAATATAATTACAAGCATTACCACTTTTAACATATATTCTTTTACATTATCAGCGTAAAGCAGTGTCATTGCAAATATACATGCTACACTTAGATATAATATTATATCAAAAGTCGCGTTTTTGTTTTTAGGAATTAATCCGCTTTGAAACCGCTTTATACTAAAAAATATGATAATGAGCACAATTTGACATATTGCAATAAATACGGCTGCCGATATACGTTTAACTTCCTCGTTTATTGCAAAATTAAAATTTAGTGTTACGGGCGTGCCAAAGACAAAAACTATAAAGTAAGCTATGATTGACATACCCAAACTTATTGTCCCAACCGTTACCGTTTCATAAATAGGTTTCTTGAAGCGTAGCAATAAAAAGATTATTCCGAATATAAGAAATCCTATTGGTACGAATATTTGCGCGTTGCCTTTTACCCCACTCAAAATTGCGGCTAATATTATAAAAAGCGGCATTGTAAATAAATCCACGATAGTTGGCTTTATTCGCTGAAGCTTCATATATGCGTAAACCATACATACAAACATTGCAGTATATTTAATTAAAGATAATATAAATTCATTCATAGGCGTTTTTTACATTTAAAGTTATTTTTCGATAATCTCTCTTAAAATTAGACATACTATTTTCCTTATACTTAAAGAAAAAAGGAGGTATGTTACATAATGTGGAATTTTCTCAAAAGCTTTTGGAGCTGGTATAGAACATTATTGTTTATCTAATCAGTAAATAAAGGCGGG
>CAJTQE010000002.1:22602-38115 GCA_910578655.1 uncultured Christensenella sp. | reverse complement strand
TGCAAAAATGCAACCCGCCTTTACCTTATCTTATTAAGATAATTTAACAGATTACGTTTATAGAAAAAAACAAACGTTGTAACGGTCGGCACAGGTTTATCTTCGGGCAGCGGAACAGTGAAGTACTTTAATAAATTATTAACGTCTGCACGCCTCCAAGTCGTTTTCAGGGTATACTGCATCGCGTGATTAACGCTTTCATCTGTCTTATTAAACTTTTCGGCTATCTTTTTATCCCAATTCTCTGTTTCGCCTTTGGCCGCCAATAATACCGCCTCTACCAGATATTCATAGCCGTTGTGTTTTACGATTAGACCCAGCTTGTTAAACTCTTCCTGACAAACTCGCGCATTGCATTCTCTAATCGGGCTTCGGTAAGCGGCTTCGACGGTTTTTCGTCACTGCCCGTTAATATGGGCTTAACCTTCAACAAATGGTCTACAACCATTTTCGCGGAATAGCCGTCTTGCTGTTTGGTGAATACGTAATCCGCGCCGCTGTTCAGGGCGGTTTTACGGGTATAGTCGCTTTTGTTGTAGGTGTTGACAAGTATGTACGGCTTACGCGGAAGTACGGTATTGTTTAACTTATCCAACAGCGACAGCCCGTCGCCTTGGCCGTTTTGCAGCTCTAAATCCAATATAACTGCGTGCGGAAGGTGGTTGCGGATAAAGTCGAAAGTTGCGAAAGCCGATTTAGAGGAACCTGCAAGGTTAAGCTCCTGAGGATATTTTTCAATTGCCGACGTCAGTTCTTTAAGGTCGTTTTCGTCGTCCTCGACTATAAATACGTTTAACTTATTTGTCTTTTGTGTTTCCATACGGTTATTATAGGGCATACGCCGCTTTGCCGCAACCGTTTATGCGCGGCAAACGGCCTTTATTTCGATAAATTTCGGCAAATTGCGCCTTATTGATAATAAAAATCTCCGTTGCTTGCGCAGCGGAGATTAATTATTAAAGCGATTCAGTATCGACAAGCGTCAGTCTGTACTCGTCGGCATCGTCTGCCGTGCCTATATCAAACCATATATCTCTGTCGGCAAGACGGAGAACAAACGCTTTCTTGTTGTTGTTCCAACCGAACGACCAGGTTGCAACATATTCAACGCCTGCAATTTGATAGCTGTTACCTTCGGAATTTAACGACGAAGCCCAACCCGTAATATGAACTTTAGTATAGTATATCAGGTTGTAATCGGTTTTGCCCTCGTATGCCGTAAACGTTGCCGTCCAGCCCAACTTATTGCCGGCGGAGGAATAAGTGTGAGTAAACACGTAAGTCTTACTGCTCATACCCGAAGTTGCGCTGTCTAAATCTATCACGTTGAACGTATTTCCGCTTACATTGAGGAAAGCTACCGCAATGCCGTGACGCAAGAGAGTGAGTTTGCCGCCTTCAAGCTTATAGCCTATCATTACGTCGCCTATGCCGTTTGCCGTATGTTTAAGCACCGCAACGCCGTTATCGTACAGCGCTATCTCCCTACATCTGTCGCCGACGCAGTTTGCAAGGTCATCGACAGTCGCCTTGGATAAAATGAAGTTAAAGCCCTGTGTATTCGTCAGAGTTTTGATAACCTTTGCGCCCGTCAGCGTATAAGGTTTTACGATATTAACGGCTACGCTTGCCTTCTGAAAACGAATAGTTCCGTACTGATGGTCGTATGAATTTACGTCCACACGGCTGAAATCTATCATATCGGCAGTAACGGGAATTATATCAACGTAACTGCCGTTTACGGGGCTGAAATATTCGACGTAAAGGCTGCGCTTTAAAAGGTCTTTCTTTATATCGTCAAGGGTAACATTATCCGTAAGCTCGTAATTTGCAACGTTATCGCCGTGAATGCGGCAGATCCTTATGTTGGTATAGTCGGAATCGTACACGGTATAGGGAACGATAATTTCTTTAACGTAGTTTGCAATTCTTATAAGCCTTTCACCGGTACTTGTAATATTTCCGACCTCGGTATCACCCGAAACCGTGTAACCGTCGACGGGGAAATCAGAGATATTAGCTACAGACTGAATCCGGTCTCCGCCGCCCGAATATATTGTGAAGTCGCCCTCTTTAAACTTAAACATTGTACGGAGGTCGGGTCCAGAACCGTCTATTTTATCACGCACGTCATTAACGTCGATAAAGGGGTGTGCAGGGTCAACGGAAGTAGTCCACAACACCTCGCCGCCCCGTAAGACAGCTATTTCCGAAACGAAAACTCTTCTTTCGGTAGAGACCGTACTGTAACCTATTATATCCAAATTTGCAATTACGGTCGGGGCAGAACTGATGTTGCCGTTAACCAAAGCACATTTCCGAATACCTGCCGTCTTATCGTCGAAGCCCGTAACAAACCTTTCGTTAACGGGAGTCTGACCGTAGTAGCCGGAGTACGTTACGCCATTATCTTTAAGGTTAAATTCGCCTGCTATTTCAAGTCCGCCGAAGTCGAACCCGTCGGGGTTGCTCAAATCGAACGCCAGGCTGCCGCCAAGCGAACCTTTGATTTCATACCGACCGGATACCGCCTCTATCAGGCCGTCTTCGGGGCAGACGAACACGGAAAGCTGCGCCTTTTTACCGCCGTAAGTTACGCTCAACTCGTTATTGCCGACCTCGAAATTTTTGCCGTCAAGTAACTCAACCGTCAAAGGCTGTCGCGTCACTTTACCGCTGTTCATAGTTACTATAAGCTGTGCGCCGTAGAAAGAATATCGTCCAGCAATAACGTCCTGCTCGTTCCAAAGATATTTACCGTTGCCGAGTTCGTGCCTGATTTCCACCGACTTGACTCCGTTGGGGTCAACGGGTTCTTTCGCGCCGCAAATGCAGGTGCCGTCAACGTAAATGTGCTTGCCCGTCGCAGGGGTCAGCACCTGAAACTTGTACGTCGCTCCGTCTATCTTTATGTTATACTCAACCATTCCGCCCTTATTGCAGGTTGCGGTATCGCTTGTCTTGCCGTATTGTCCGCTTGTAAGTACGGGCAGTATTATATCGGGCTTTGCGTCGCCGCAGGAACACTTTTCCGTGACCTTACCCGTCTTGCTTTCGGTAGGCTGCTCTATCGCTATCACATAGCTGTGCGTATGCGACGTTCCGCCGTTGCCGCCCGGCGTTTCCGTCTGTCCGCCGTTGCCGCCCGGCGTCCCCGTCTGACTGCCGTTGCCGGTACCTTCTCCACTGTTGCCTCCACCGAATAAGTCGCAGGCTGCAAGCCCGATAGAAGTTGTTACGGTCATTATTAATGCCGATATCATTATTAACAGTTTTTTCATAACTACCTCCTATATTGAAGTTATGCGTATTATATCACAATTTGTAACTTTTTGCAACTGTTTTTTATATCTGCCCCCTGAAAGCGCCGCAATCGGCGCAGTGCGCTCAGGAGAGTACAAATCAGATTTTGGATTTTATTTTTGCCGCTGCGGCGCCGCGTCCGTCGACGCCGAGCTTGGAATATATAGAGCTGATATAGTTTCTTGCCGTGCCGTCGGATAGCTGCATTGCGGAAGCTATCTGCCTGTTTGTAAAGCCGTCGACAAGCATAAACGCAATCTCCACTTCCCTGTCGGAAAGGTTGAAAGCTTTTTTAAGTTTGATTTCCTTGTCCGAAGAAACCAGCATTGCCGCATCCGTAATCTTTTTCGCTATCTTTGACGGCAGGATAGTATCGCCTGCATACGCGTTTTTGATAGCGTCTATCAGCGCGGTTGCGCCGATATCCTTTAAAAGATAGCCGCTTGCGCCGTTGTTTATCGCGCTTAAAATATAATCGCTGTCGTCAAAGGTAGTCAGCACGATAATCTTTATGTCGGGGTTTAACTCTTTTATGCGCTTTGTTGCAACTACGCCGTTCATATTCGGCATACGGATGTCCATAAGAACGACGTCGGGGCTGAGTCTGGTAGCTAATTCCACCGCCTCCACGCCGTCCTGCGCGGTTGCCACAACGGAAAATTCACTGCATGTTTCAAGCACGCTTTTTATGCCGTCGGTAAGTATAGTCTGATCGTCGGCAAGTAATATTTTAATCATTACTTTATCTCCTTTTATTAAAGCGGAAGCAAAACCTCGGTTTCAAACCCTTCGTCCGCCTCGCTTGAAAAATTGCATCTTCCGCCCAGCTTTTCGGCTTTTTCCCTGAGGCCGCGAAGTCCGAAACCTTCCCGTATCTGCCCGTCAACGCCGCAGCCGTTATCGGAAATAAGCAGGCAGACGTTGGAAAATTCTTTCTTTATTTCAATGAAGAATGCCGTTGCCTTGCCGTGTCTTATTCCGTTTACAAGGCATTCCTTTACGCTGTTGCAAATGAAACGTGCTTTTTCGCCGTCCAGGCAAACGTCCTCTATATTGCACCTGATTTTAAGTTCGGTCCCGTCTATCGTCTGCGCGATTATCTCTTCAACGTCCGCTTTAAGCGTGCTTACCTGCGCCCTGCCGGCCAAAAGATGAACGCTTTCGCGCATCTGTTCAAGCGCGTTTTTTGCCTGAATGTTTGCGGCGATTATCCGCGTTTTCGCTTCCGCGGGGTCGGTGTCGATAAGCAGTTTTGCCGCCTCCGTCTGCATTATTACAGTCGTCATAGAATGACCCGCGTTATCGTGAATATCCTTTGCAATACGATTGCGCTCTTCGTAAACCGCAGTGCGGGAAATTTCTTTGTTTGCCGCTTCAAGTTCGGCTTTGCTTTTGTCCGCCTCGTTAAGCGCGTTTCTAAGCTGCAGATTTTTGGAGTAGAACCGCAAAACGAAGTTGGTGACTATAAAGTCGATTGCAAGTACGGCTATGCCCAAAATACTGTCGCCGAGCATTTCGATTATATCGGTATAAACGTGTCCGTCGCTTGAATCGACAATTCTTCCGCAGACGAACGAGATGACGAAAAGCGCGCAGCTTACACTGAAAATAATAACGTTTTCACGCATACTGTCAATTGAAATATAAAATTGCGTCAGCACTATGCAGTAAAGCACCGACAGATAAGTATTGCCGGTAAAAATACATAATACCAATAAAGACACGGTATCAAGCGCGTAAAAAATGTACTTCGCCGCCAAGTTTTTTATGACGAACGAATCCACCGCTTCAAGTACGCAAAGCACAAAGCAGCTTATTATAACGGTGATAAACACCGCTGTTCTGCCGTTATCGAGATACCGCGTAGTATACTGCGCGCAAATGACGATTTCTATTATCGCCAATAGTATTATAAGTATCAGCTTTATATATCGGACGAGATGTTTTTTGCTTTCGCTCAGTTTAAAGTTTTTGTCCATTTTTCAAAATTTTCCCAACTGCAAAGGCTGTTTAACTCTTCAAGCCTGCCCGTATTTCTGTAACTGTATTTTACGCCGCAACTCAAACATATAACGTGGTCGATTAGCTGAGCGCCATTTATATTACAGATAAACAGAATGCCTTTTGTAAAGCCGTCATCGTATGCCGACGGACTTACGTCGTCGTTAGTGTGGTTGTGCGCTATTATTACTTTGTTCGGGCGGTACAGCGCAAAATTCCTTACTATACTGTCGATGGGCGCGGCGGAGCGGCTCTTTTCATTAGTGACGTAACTGAATATCCTATCAACTTTGCTTGCGCTGTTCAAGAAATAAATTTCAATTCTCTCTTCGTGTATACCGCCCAGTCTTACGCCTATAAACCGATTACAATCTTCGGGTGTTTTTATGGTGGGCGTGTTGCCTGTTTTACCGGCACGTTCTGCGCACAGCCCTACGGTTTTAATAAACTTTGCAACCGTGTCGCCCACTCCGTCAACTTCTTTAAGCTCTTCCGCGCTTGCGTTAAAGACGTTGTAGAGAGTAACGAAACGCTCCAAAAGCGCATGAGCCGTCGGATTGGTGTTTTGTCGGGGCACTACGCTGTACAAAAGAATTTCAAGCACTTCGTGGTCAAACAAGTCGTCACTGTTTTTCAACTTCTCATACATTCGTTCCCTATGCCCTTCGTGCAAAATACCGCCCCCTTAAAAATTTATACTCAAAAACATTTTACCACAAAAAAATAAAAGTGTATAATATTTTTAAAGCAAAATTCAAAAAGGAAAAGCTATGAACGAATTATTTGAAAAAACCGTAAAAAGTATATCTGAAATTATCAAGTTCAATTCCGAACAGGGCGAACCGCAAAAGGGTATGCCTTTCGGCAAGGCCAACGCAGACTGTCTTGATTATTTTTTGCAGCTTGCGCGCTCTTTCGGGTTTGAAACGGTAAATTACGACAACTATGCAGGCGAAGTAATTTTCGGCGAGGGCGAAGATTTCGCCATTCTTGCACACCTTGACGTAGTGCCTGCCGGAAACGGCTGGACGCGCAAGCCTTTCGGCGGCGAGATAGATTACGAAAATGCAAGAATCTGGGGCAGGGGCGCAATGGACGACAAGGGTCCGGCAATAATCTGCCTGTACTGCTTAAAACAGCTTAAAGACGAAGGCTTTGCTCCCTCTAAGCGTATAAGGCTTATCGTCGGCTGCAACGAAGAAAGCGGTTGGGAATGTATCAGGCACTTTAACGAGTGTTCCGTTATGCCCGAAACGGGCTTTTCACCCGACGCCGATTTCCCCGTAATATACGCCGAAAAAGGTATTCTGCACTTGCAGATTACATTCCCCGTCAAGGGAGATTATTCTTCGCTTGTCGGAGGTAACGCGGCGAATATGGTCTGCGACGAGTGTTCCGTTAAAGCCGAAGCAGACGGCAAAAAATTAAAGAAATACAACTTGAAATTTGAAAACGGTTTGATTGTATCGCGCGGAAAATCGGCGCACGGCTCCACCCCCGAGCAGGGCGTAAACGCTATCGCGCCTATTTTGCAATATCTGGGGCTGAAAGAAGTACACAAAAAGCTGTTCAAACAGCAGTTTAAACTTACAGGATTGAAAGACGAAACAGGCAGACTCACCTTTTCGGCGAATACTATCCGCGGCGGAAAAAACTTCGTTACGGCAGTCTGCGACGTGCGCTATCCCGCAACGTTTTCCGCCGAGAAGATACTTTCCGCATTCGAGGGCGAAAACTATCAAATACTTTCTCGGCAAGCCCCCCTGTTCAACGACAAGCAGTGCCGGCTTGTAAAGGTACTTTGCGATACCTATAACGAAGTTACGGGCAAAAATATGCAACCGGTTGCCATAGGCGGCGGAACATATGCGCGAGCGCTTAAATGCGGTGCAGCGTTCGGACCTGAGGAGGAGGGCGAAGAAAACGTAATTCACCAACCCGACGAATACATTACTTTCGAAAAAATAGAAAAGTGCCTTAAAATATATAAGCTTGCAATTGAAAGGCTTTGCAAATAGCAATGCGCCTCCGGAATGGAGGCGCATTGCTATTTAAGTTCGTAATATTTGGCAAGACCGCCCGACGATGTTTCGCGGTAATTGTTAAGCAAATCTTTGCCCGTGTTATACATGGTTTTAACGATAATATCAAAGCTTATTTTGCGGCTGTCCGCAAGAAAGTTGGCAAGCGACAGCGCGTTAATCGCCCTCATAGCCGCAACGGCGTTGCGTTCGATACAGGGTATCTGCACAAGTCCGGCAATCGGGTCGCAGGTCAACCCGAGATGATGTTCCATTGCCACCTCCGCCGCATATTCGATTTGCCCCAGCCCCATTTCAAAAAGCTCGGCAAGGGCGGCGGCAGCCATGGAACAGGCTGAGCCTATTTCCGCCTGACAGCCGCATTCCGCACCGCTTATCGACGCGTTTTTCTTTATCAGGTTGCCTATTATTCCGCCCGTTGCAAGCGCGCGGACTATCTGCATATCCGAAAAGCCGTGCAGCTCCTGCATATATTTCAGTACCGACGGAACAACGCCGCAGGCTCCGCACGTCGGAGCCGTGACTATTACTCCGCCCGAAGCGTTCTGCTCGCTCGCAGCGAAAGCATATGCACAAACTAGTCTGTTTTCGCGCGTCTGCGCCGACTCGTCTATATGCCGTTGATTGTAAAGGGTTTGCGCGCGGCGCTGAGTTCCGAGTATGCCCGGAAGCGTCCCGGACGTAGTCAGCCCCTCGTGAACAGCCTGCTTCATCCTGTCCCAGACTTTGGAAAGATAATCGAAAATTTCTTTGCCTTCGCATTGCCCGACGTACTGCCATATTCTTATATTGTTTACACGGCAGTATTCGGCGATTTCAGTAAAACTGTTTAGCGAATATATTGCGTCATCCGCGTCTTTGCCGGAAAGAGCGGCGGGCTCCCCGTCAAAAACTATCGTTCCGCCGCCGACGCTGTAAACGCGTTTTGTGCAAAGCTCTTTGCCGTCTTTTAAAGCAGTCACGTCCATAGTGTTCGGATGAACGGAGCAAGGCGAAACTTCGTCCCACTCCACCGTACATTTATGCGGTTCGGCAGTTTTTATAATAACGGTATCCGTGCCATGTCCGCTGCCCGTTGACGCAAGCGACCCATAAAGCTTAACCTTAAATTCGTTAGCCTGCGGATAGAGCTCGCGCACAATTTTTATCGCCCTTTCCGGCCCCATCGTATGCGAGCTTGAAGGGCCGCGTCCTATTTTATAAATTTCGCGCAGTGATTGCATAGCCGTTACCTCTTTACGGTTTATTCTATACCTAAAAAGATGTTTTGTCAACGCCGTGATTAAAACAGAAAGATAAAATTTAATCAATTAAAATCGTTTGACAAAAAGTTTTATATTTAATATAATTATAAGGCTGTCAGGCAATATTCGCGTTTTCAAAACGCTGTTGTATTCGGCTTAAACAGAAAAAGACAACTTAATATATGCACCTTTAGCTCAACTGGATAGAGCGTTGGTCTACGGAACCAAAGGCTAGGGATTCGAATTCCTTAAGGTGCACCAGCAAAAAGAGAGGTGAATTTTTTTACCTCTCTTTTTGCTGTGTAAATTGCAAATCATTTCGAATCCCTATGATTCGCGCGAGGGGTTTACCCGACGCTCTGCCGAGGCTCCGCGTAGTGGAAACAGCAGAATCCCTTAAGGTGCACCATTCCGAACGTAAGACGAACACCCCGACTTGCGTTCTTTTTTATATTAAAAGGCAAGTCGGACACAGACTTGCCTTTTAATATTTATTTTATAATTGAATAATAAAATACTCATAATTTGGTTTACACTTCTTGTCCAACTTGCATCCAATATCCTGATGTGTTTCAGAAATATCTATGTTAGCATTATTAAATTGCATACTCACAATATTCGCAATTTTTAAATCACTACCCATCTTAATTAAAATGATATCATTGCCTTTAATTATGCGATTCCCTGTATTAAAACAAATGACCTTCCCATCAAAAATTTTAATAATTGAAAGTTTATTTGATTCGCAACATTCAAATTCTAACCATTTTATTTTTATCAATTTGATATAAATATGTATAAAAACTTTAAACTCTGGGATATATGATTCTTTTATGATTGATTTTGCCAACATATTTTCTTCACGCCCCTCGTGGGCGATTTTATTTCTTCTGTCAACAATTTCATCTATATGTGAAAAAGGATTATTAATTGTATTAAGATATTCTTGAGCCTGCTCTTTGTTTTCGAACCTTTCACGGGACATAATAAATTCAACAAATTCATCAGCCTGCTTGATAGTCGTTAGTATATCATTTATACCAATAAGTGAAGCAACTTCTTGAATAACATTAGTTTTAACATTTTGAACATTATTTAATGAATAATCTTCATTAAACCCAGTAGCATCATTATAATTAAACAATTTGTTTAAACTGGCTAATAAATTATTATTAGTAATTTCATTATTTCTTTCAAAAGATTTTGCTACAGATAAGAGGTAGTTCTTTTTAAAATTTGATGCAACATCACGATTTGAACTAATACACTTAAATATATACGCATTGACTGCTTTCTTTATTGTTAATTCAAATGCACCGTACAAACTAATTATAACAGCATTATATTGAACATTTTTTGTTAATGAAAGCGAAGTATTAATTTCATTCTTTTTTAGATTCAAATTAGAATAAAATTTTGACTTTTTCATTTGAGAAAAATCTAAAGCCAGTGTTCTTTCAAACATATCAATATATGTTAAAATTGAATCTAAAGAACTATTAAAGCTACGTTCAATTTCTTCTAAAGTACCGATCATTTGAAAACCTAAACTAAGTAATTACCTATAAATTCATCTAATAATGTAATTCTTCTATCTATAGTGGCTTTATGCTGATACTTTCCTGAAAACTCTTTTTCATATTCTAAAAGAAAAACTTTATATTCATTTTGTATTATATCTTTTTGAGTTAGAAGCTTGTCTTTAAAATTAAGCTTTTGACTTAGAACTTGCATAAGCGGGTCATAAAGTGTTCTAACAGCAGCTTTTGTAACGGATATTTTATCTTTTTTCTTCGCAAATAATCTAAATGGTTTCCCATCAAACAAATTATAAGCAAGATAAAACGAATCAATAAATAAGTACTTGAGTTGTTCAATCAAATCTTCTGATGAATTTGCATTATCTAAATATAAATCTAAAAAAGTATTTAAATTGCCATCAAAATAAGAAAGTTGCCTAAATGCAAAAAATCGCAAAACCAACTCAGCATCTTTCATATGAAGTGTGTCAGTATTGGTATTTATATCATCTTCATCAAATAAAGAGATTTGTGGATTATTCTTCTTGAAACCCCAAACTGTACGAAAATCCTTGTTTTTAGCCAATTCTTTACATAATTCGTTAAATGGTCCACCAAAAATGGCATTTCGTGATTCTTGTGCAGATAATTTTAACCCGCCAGTGTTTAATCTCTCAAAGACCATTCTTTTGAGTCTATTTACTTCAAAAGAATCTCTACTTGATTCTTTTAACATAATTATGGATGATAAGTAGCGTCTATCCAAACCTTCTTTAATTCTTATTGGTAGTTGATTATAAGTTTTTCCATTTAATTCCGACCATACTTCTAAACCCTCAAGAGCAAATTCGTTATTATAGAATTTTACTATGGATGAAACCCTTTGCTTACCGTCAAGTATTTCATAAAAACTATAATCACGTTCATACAAGAAAATCGGTGGAATTGGAATATTCATAATAAAAGACTCTATTAAAAGCGACCTGCTTTTATTAGACCATACATAATTTCTTTGATAATCAGTTATGTCGTTATATTTTTCTTTATTGCTAAACATTTTAGCTACTTCTTCTAAAGGATATCTTCCTTGCTCTGTTACCACTCTAATATCACCGCTAACATATTTTTCATTAATTTGAGTGGCAGACATATTAAAATTATATCCTTGCTTTCTTTGTAATAACTCATTATTAAATAATTTAATGTCCATATATACTCCTTTATACTTATGCTACCCATTTGCAATCTATTGAAATAATAGTAGTGGGCATACCAACAATTTGAATATCAAATTTTAAACTTGTTTCTACTTTTGTTGAAGCATTATGTATTCTAAAACTAAACTGCCAACCGCCGTCCATATATAATTCTACAGTGTTTGTACTGTTGGGTTTAAACTCAAGACTCACTATTCTTGTCGGCAAGCAAGCAACAGGCACTTCAATTTTAGGTTTAATAACCTTGCTTGAATGATTTAATTGACCGTGTAAGTTATAGGATTGAATTTGCGTTAAACGTTTACTATCAATGCTAATAACTTTATAAAAATCAAACTCACCAAGCAAATATTCTACCATTTTTTGCGGTACAGTAGAGTTAATTGCATTACTGCGTGAAATTTCATCTATAAATGCTTGAAGAAGCGGAACATATACCGTAGTATCTTTTGATGGTAAATCACGCCAGTTTCTATTTTTTTGTTGCGCTAAATAATCAAATATAGGTTTAACCGAATTCCAATATATTTCAGAACAAGGAATACCAAACCATCTCTGTCCGAAGTCCAGCGATTTTGCCAATCTGCTATGTTTAACTGCAAAATGATTATGCTTTAAACTTAATCCGATTTCCCATTTAATATCCTTAC
The DNA here is from genome assembly GCA_910578655.1 of uncultured Christensenella sp. Taxonomy (GTDB): domain Bacteria; phylum Bacillota; class Clostridia; order Christensenellales; family Borkfalkiaceae; genus Coproplasma. Next base: position 26,138 of record CAJTQE010000002.1, on the reverse strand, counting down.
GAGCGATGACTATATCTCTTACATCGCCTTCTTTGCCTTCATTATCAGTTTGTATTTTTAAACTTAATTCACCGTTGCTTTGCTCTAATATCAAGGGCTCCATATCAAAAATAGTAGCAACGGCAGCTTTAGCACTTTGCGTTAAAATTGATTGAAATTCGGCAGGCATTAAAGACCACGCGTGTTCAGCAGCAATATAAGCACTATTATGTTCAATGGTTGCTTTGCGTATTTTATTGATTTCTTCATTAAGTGTTAGAAGACATATAAATTCATATGCTCGCCCTTGATTGTTGCTTTGATTGCTCATTGATTCCTCCATTGTGTTTTCTAACGCTTGTTTAATAGCAACTGCAATTTCATATGCAAGATTTACGGGGACTGCGTTACCTATCATTTTATATGCATCGTCAGCATTTTCATAAATAAATTGAAAAGTATCAGGGAAGCCCTGTATTCTTGCAATTTCCCTAATAGTCATACGCCTATATAGCCACTCTTGACCTTTTACAAATTCTCGTTTGTTTTGTGAAATAAAAGTCATTTTAGGTGCAGAAGGGTGTATTTGGCATTGCCTGCCTGATGCTTGAACAGTAAAGGCTTGCTCGTCCCAAGATTTTACACGGTTTCTACTCATAAAAATAGGAGAATAAGCACCAGTAAAATATTCATTATTATTTACTGCTTTTGGATTATGATAGTTTTTATCAGCAGTAGGAACGGCATTATATTGCAAATCCCAAATAATATCTCTAAGAGTTATTTTTTTACTGTTATCAGCGGTAGAACCTTCGGGAAATTTGAAATCAATACCTAAATCATTTCTAAACCCTATATAAAAAACTCTTTTTCTTTCTTGAGCTACACCGAAATCCTTTGCATTAACTAATGTAACAGTTACATTGTATCCACATTCTTCAAACATAGAAATTATGTTTTTCACGGCTTGTGAATGTCGGTTTGCCAGCATACCGCTTACATTTTCAGCAAGAAAAAATTTAGGCTGTTTATCTTTAAGTATTCTTATATATTCATAGAATAATTGACCACGCAAATCATTTATTCCACGCAATGAGCCAGCTTCTGACCAAGACTGGCAAGGTGGCCCCCCAATAATCCCGTCAATATCATCAGGGAAATCTTCTTCTTTAATTTTGCGAATATCGCCTTCAATCAATTTTGTGTTTGGATGATTAGCCTTAAATGTGGTCCAAATTGTTGGGTCATATTCATTAGCTACGGATATAGTAAAACCAGCTTTCTCAAAGCCTAAGTCTAAGCCACCGCAACCACTAAACAAACTTAAAAGTTTCATTAAGGCTTTCTCCTTTACAAATATAGAATTATTATATCATATATTGACCTATAATTCAAGTAACCAATAGGCAAATTGAACTAAAATGAATTTTGGCACTGGGGCGGGTGCTTGATAAAACAAGCGCGCCGCTTCTGATTTAATTTTCAGCCCCTGCCATAAGAAGCTGTTCGACAATTTCGGTATAGCCCGACTCGGTAGCATAATAAAGCGCACCGTGCTGCTCGTTGTCCACGGCGTTGACGTCCGCACCCTTCCCGATAAGCATCGCGGTAAAATCATTTTTGCCGTTTCTTGCCGCTAAAATGAGAGGCGTATAACCTGCGGAGGTTTTCGCATTGATTTGCGCGCCCGCATCCAAAAGCGCTTTGCCGATAAACTGCTCGCCACTGTTTGCGGCAACGTGAATGGGAAGCACGCCGTCTATGTTGGAAATATCCGTCTTGGCACCCGAAGAGAGTAATTTTTCAACAATGACGAGATTTGCTCTGCGAACAGCAAGAAACAGCGGAGTTTCGCCGTCGTCGTTGACCTTGTTGACGTCGGCTCCCTTTTCGATAAGCACTTTGACAACTTCGGTCTGTTCGTTCCAGCAGGCGTGATGAAGCGTCGTATTGCCGTCGGAATCCGTATGCTCCCCGTCGTCCCGTGAAAGCGCTTTTACAAGTTCGCGTAAACCGGCGGACGTAGCGTAGTCGATTGCCTTATTATTATTGTTATCCGTAATCGATATATCTACGCCCTCGAAAGCGAGATATTTCAGCGCGACGTCTGTCTTGCCGTTACGCGCAAGAAGCATAAGCGGCGTAATTCCATCTTTATCGGTACAGTTGACGTCAGCGCCCGCGCCGACCAAATGCGAAATAATTTCCGCATTGCCTGCCTCCGCCGCAAAATGAATGGGATAACGGGTTGCGACGTTGGATAGATTTGCGTCGGCGCCTGCCTCCAAAAGCATTTTCACAAGGTCGCGCGCATTCTTCATACACGCATAAATCAACGGCGAATTGCCCGATTCGTCGCGTTTGTTCACATTGATGCCACCGCGCTTTAAAAGCATCTGCGCGACGGTCTTTTGATTGTTTTTGCACGCCTGTAAAAGCATATTATCGAGTTGCATTTTTACTCTCCTTAAAAATTCGATTGAATATTGTATTGCGATAAAAATCTTATAATCGGAGCGGCTTCGCTCTCGCGCCCCAATTTAAACAGACACCGCGCCATAAGCCAACGCACGCGAATCAAAAAGTGACGTCCGCATCTTGGAGGCGACGTCGGGTCGAGCGGAATAAATGCTTCCCTTTCACCCACGGTTTCAAAAGCTTTCAGATAAAGCCGTCTGTCTGAAACGTCGTATTCGGCACGGTTGGCGTATGCCTGTTCCGCACGTTTGAGATGCGCAAGCGACTTTTCACATTCGCCAAGCAGCAACATACAAAGACCGCAATTAAACGCGGTTGCTGAATTGACGGGCTGTTTCATATCCTTGCAAATGATATAAGCGGCAGGTAAATCTCCGCACACAAGCGCGCGGTACAACGCTTCGTCCGCGTTCGGGTCATCCGCTTTAATATTTCTGCCCAAAAGCTCCATACAATACCTCCGCTACTCCATCATTTCCAAAACGTCCCGTCGGCAATGCTTAAACAAAGTTCAACGAAGTCGGTATATCCTCTTTTCATTGCTATATCGATAGCCGAAAAGCCTTCGTTGTTGAGAAGTTCAAAATTCGCGCCTTTGCGCACAAGCAAACATGCCGTTGTTTCCGAATACTCCGTACAAGCCGCAATAAGCGGAGTGTTGCCCCTGTTATCATGTGCGTCGATATCAGCGCCTGCCCCCAAAAGCATTTTCACGATTTTCTTTTCGCCGGCTGCCGCCGCATTAATCAAAGCGGTTTCACCCTTGTTGTTTGCGGCGTTCACGTTCACCCCCCGTGCCAACAGTGCGGAAATGATTTCCTCATTGTCGCCCACGCACACGTTTTTGCCGGAACGGTTATATTCTTCACGCGTACACGCTTTTATTAAGAGAGTGTTTCCGTCGGAATCGAGAAATTCGGGATTTTTTAAAAGCGCAACTATCGACTTTTTATCGGCATCTTCGTCCTCATAATTAACAGGAGCAAACAGCATCGAAAACATTGCCGGCGTGCCTTCCGAGTCACAAAGCGTTTCGTCTGCGCCGGCATTCAAAAGCATCTGCGCAAGTTCCGCGTAAC
>CAJTQE010000002.1:5050-22574 GCA_910578655.1 uncultured Christensenella sp. | reverse complement strand
AGCGCAAACGGCGATACACCGTATATGTTGAAATGCCACAAATCAGACTGTCCGCCGGTCTCATCCACATTTACTCCCCGTTTAAGCAAGGTTTCAACAAGTTTGCGCTTGTTATTCGAAACGGCATACATTAAAGGAGTATAACCGCTTTCGTCCATACTGTTGAGTTTGGTCAAATCAAAATGTTCGGCTATGTAAACGGGAAGGCGTTCGCTTGTTTCGTAGTCGGGCGTTCCGTAATCCGTAAACAGCGTATCGGCGGAAATGCTCAGAATATTCTCTCCGCTTCGGTTTACGGCATAAGCGTCCGCGCCCAAATCCACTACCTTTTGAAAAATTTCAGGCAGAATTTCAGTTTCTGCAAGGTGAAGCAAAAGAGTGTTTTTTTGCCGCATTTTAAAATTAATATCGAAACCTTTTGAAATAAAATACGAAAGAATCTTGACGCCTGCTTCGCCGTACGGATTGCCGTCTGCATCCCGAGGAGAAAATTCTCTTGTCAGCGTCAGCGTTTTTTCAAAAATATCTATCAGTTCCTTTACGTCTTCTTCGTCCTCAAAATCCATACTTCCGATATTTTCGTCTATAAGTTTGCAGACTTTATCCATATCGTAGCTTTCACCCTTGTCTGTATATCTGAATATACAGCTTAAAGCGTAACCGAAATCAGAATCAACCATTACAACCTCATTACTGCATTATCTGTTCAAGCACGTCAGAGAGACCCTTTTCAACGGCAATATCAACCGCTGATTTTCCGTCGTTGTTTTTGATATTGAAATCTGCGCCTTTGCGAACGAGCAACCGCGCAAGCTTTTCATTACCGGAATCACAAGCATATATAAGCGCGGTGTTGCCTTCGTTGTCCTGCGCGTCTATCTCCGCGCCTGCCGCCAAAAGCTCTTTTACGATACCGCTCCAATACTGCGCGGCATAGTGCAGAGGACGCATGCCTTTGTTGTTCGCCGCATTGACGTTTACCCCGCGCTCCAAAAGCGCCGCCATAACGCCCTCGTTATCGAACGGCGAAATCTTCTTATCGTTGGTATAATCGTATCTTGTCAAAGCTTTCATTAACAGCGTTTCGCCATTAGAATCCGCAAAATCGGGCTGTTTCAGCATTTTTACGATTTCGCCTTTCCGGTTACTCAAATCTCTCTGCTGAGGAACATTGTAATCTCTTCGGTTGGACGGCGCAAACACAAGCGCAAACAGCGCGGGCGTCCCCTGTGAATCGCATATCGTTTCATCGGCGCCTGCGTCAAGCAGTTTTTTCGCCATAGCAACGTTGCCGTCGCGGAACGTAAGCGCAATCGGAGCAAGTCCGTCCAAATTCATCCAGTAGTAATATCCGTTTACAGGCTGACCGCCTGCTCCGTTCACGTCGCAGCCCAGTTTCAGAAGCGCGTCTACCAAATTCGATTTGTTTTTCATAATCGCGTACATCAACGGAGTTATGCCGTACTCGTTCGGATGGTCAAGTCTGGATAAATCGAAATTTTCCGCTATGTAAATCGAAAGCTTTTCGCACTCTTCGTTTGCCTGTTTATAGAACCTGTCAAAGGTCTTAGCCGCCGAAACGGTGAGTATATTGCTGCCGCCCGATTTTTCGGAATACGGGTCTGCGCCCATATCTATCAGTTTCTGAAACGTATTGATTCTCAGAACGCCGTAATCGAGCAATTCAAGAATGAGACAGCTTTTTTTAGCGAATTTAAAATTCAGGTCATAGCCCTTAGAAACGAGAAATTCGACAAGCTTTATGCCGTCGAGACTTTTATCGCCGTTAAAATTCAATGACGACCTTATAAGTTCCGTCAAATTCCTCATATCGTCCTCGTCGTCGAAGTCGATGCTATGTAGGTTTTCCTCCAAAATGCCTATTGTTTTCTCTATTTTTTCATCGTTGAAAAGACAAGTTTTAACTTTGTTTACGACAGTATAATCGAACATTTCTCCCCCCGAACTGCAACTTTTTAATATATTTTAACATTGCGTTACGGCATTGTCAAGGAATTAAAAAGTCCGAGCCGGCAACAAATTTACCGACCCGGATAGGGCGCATAACTTCAACGTCTCACGCACGGAAACCGCCGCAAGCGCCTTGCCGTACGTTACTTTGATTCGTTATATATAGTTTCGAAAATGTATTTTGCGTATGTTTCGGCAACGTTTACGCCCGTTACTTTTTCTATACCGCCGAAGAAAGCGTTGGAGTTGACTTCGCAGATATAATATTTATTCTCCCCGAATAACACGTCGATGCCGCAGTAATCCAGTTTAAGAATATTTGCCGTGTTTTCGCACATTTCAATAACTTCGTCGGGAGGTATTACCGGCGTACCGACGCCCCCCAACTCTAAATTAGAGCGAAAATCTCCGCTTGACTGTCTTATCATTGCCGCCGTAAATTTACCGCCTATGACGATAACTCTGATATCCCTGCCGAAGCTTGTTTCGATAAATTGTTGAAATAAATGAGATTTACATTGCAATTCTTTGGCTATTTTTGAAAGCTGCTTCCTATTATCCGCTTTATGAACGCCCGAACCCAAAGAGCCGTAACTTGCCTTAACTATCAGAGGGTACCCCAAATGCGCTTCGATACGGTTTAAAGTTTCTGCGCTTATTTCTTCCTGCGGATCGTAACACAGCAAGCCGGGAAGAGTTTCAGGCATAGGAATATTGCGGTTTGACAATTCAATATAAGTTACCATTTTATCGTCGCAAACTTCCACCGCATAGTGGGAATTAAAAAGGCGCATTCCGCATTTTTCCAGCATTGAGGAAACATATTTATCTTTATCAAGATAAATGCAGAAATCGTAACCCTCCGCTCTCGAATCTATTTCGCCGTTCTCTTTGACAATTGAAATGAAAGAGTTATTACGCTCTATATCAACTTGAACGCCCAATTTTTCAAGCTCGTATTTAAGTCGTCCGGATTGATTTAAACTATGCTCCGACGTAGAATATGCATTAACTAAAATTAGTCCTTTTTTCATTATCTTACCCCTGCTGCAATGCCGGAAAACCTTTACAAGCTTAGACGGCAAAGTCTGGAAATAAATTTGATTTTATTTTACCGCCACAGTGCGGTTAAGTCGAAACCGAAAACCTGTACGACGCGCACGAGCGGTGAATTCGCGATATTTTTCGGCGTAACGAAATATCCGCCGTTGCAGTCGAGGTCGATGCCGAACCGCTTATACGCGTACCACACGAGATGCGCGCAATGGGTGCGCGAACAATCTCTTTTATCGGGACATACGCCGTAGCGTTTGCCCGTAAGTTTGCTTTTTGCATAATTAGCGGCATTCGCTTTCACCTCTTCGGGCGCGACGGGCGACAGCACCAAAAAATTGAGTCTGCCCGTAAAATCGCGCACCGAGCCCGTTTTGCTTTCCGTAAAATATGAAACCGCCTGCACAACCCCACCGTGCGCGGCGTCGGTAACAAGCCCGGCGTGGCCCGCCTCCACCCCTGCGATATGCGTTGCCGACGTAACGATTATATCGCCGTTTTCAAGATAACAGCAGGCGTTATGCACGCCCGTGCCGTATGCGCGGCAAAAGGGAGCGAAGCGGTCGCGCCTGACCGTATAGTCCGAAAACAGCCCGTCCTGAATACTCTTAATCCGCGCAACGCCTTCACCGCCTCTCGCCATACATCTGTCCACGCCGATTTTTGTCAGTCCCGTCTGGAGGTAAAGCGTTTCGTAGTCGGCGTCCGAAAGAGAGGACTTTTCGAGTATGCCCGTAATATCCGCCGCGGCGTACGAGGGCTTTACGTATTCCACGCGTGCGTCCGACGCGAACACGGTAATCTGCATTACCGTAATAACCGCAAGCACTGTGGCGGCGAAAATAAATATCCGCTTTTTCATCAATATTTATTTTCTGTAAATCGACGGGCTTTATCCCCAAAACTACAAATCGTACTTATCGTCGATTTCGCCGACCAGCTCTTCCAAAATATCTTCCATAGAAATAAGCCCGACAACCCTTTCGCCATCCTTTACGATTGCCTGCGGAACCCGCTGATTCTGCAACACACCGAAAAGGTCGGAAATAACCGTTTCCGGCGTAGTGAACAGCGCGGGCTTTAAAACGGGGCGAATGTCCGACTTGCCGACCAGAAGCATCTCGTAAAAGTCGGCGCGGTATAAAATGCCGATAACCCCGTCGCCGTCGTACACGGGCACACGCGAATAGTTGCTGTCAACGAACACCTTCTTAATCGTCTTCATTCCGTCGGTTATGCGCACGGAGGTTATATCCTCCGCCTTTGTCATAACCTTGCCGACGGCGGTTTCGTCGAATTTGATTGTATTCTGTATTATTTCCGCCTCAGCCTCGGCAAGCACGCCCTCGTCCGCGATACCCTCGACTATAATCGAAAACTCTTCCTCGGTCATGGACGGGCGTTTTTTGTCCAGACGGAAAATTTTATTTACAAGCTTTTTCCAGCCGTCGAAAATAATGCTCAGCGGCGTGAAAACTATGCGGAAAACGTACAGTATTCTCACCGAAAACATTGCGAATTCCTCGGGCCGCTCTTTGGCAATGCTTTTGGGCGTAATCTCGCCGAAGATAAGCACAAGCGCCGTCATAACGACCGTCGAAAGCGTGACGCCCGGTTCGCCGAACCAAAAGGTGAAAATAATAGTGGCAATCGAAGCAGACGCAATATTCACGATATTGTTGCCTATCAGCAGCGTGGACAGCAGCCTGTTGTAGTTGGCGCTGATTTTGAGTACAAGCCTTGCAGACTTTTTTGTTTGCGAAAGGCTTTTTATTCTTGCCTGCGACAGACTTGTAAACGCCGTTTCCGACGCTGAGAAAAACGCAGACAGCATAAGCAACATAAACAAAACCGCTATGAAAATAATTGCGGTTACAGTATTCATTTAATTAACCTCCGAAAATTTTTTTACCGTTTAAAAGGATATTACACGCCCGTGTACCTCCTTGAAAAGTAAAAAAACACAGTCCGCACTTTTATGCAGACTATGTTATCCGGTATATCGAACTTTAAAATTTGCACGGCAGCACTACATGGGCCGTCATTCATAACGGTTTCTCCTTACGGATATATACTATCACGAGCCGCACTTATTGTCAATTATTTTAAATATCGGTTTTGTTTCCGGCAACGTCGTTATCGCCGACTTTACCATTCTTCGCTCCGCGATAGCTGACCTGCGCCCAAACGTTTTTGCACACCTTGTAACCGCAAAGCTTATCGATAAGCACTAAGACATAGAACACTATTACGCCGAAAACGGCAACTATAATATCCCACATCGTATCCCAAAGCGGATTATATGTTTTAAAAAACTCGCCGACCGTCATATCGCCCACCGCCCCGAAATCAGGCATCCAGCGCTGGGTATCCATTCCGATAATCGCGTGCATAATGTATTCGATTATTTCCCAAATCGCGGCGACGCCCAAAACGCCAAGCATAACCATAATGAAAAAGCACCAGCCCTTCATTTCTTTTCCGCAGCCGTATAAGAGAAAAATTGCAACGCAGAACGAACATATTATACCGAACACCGCGTGAATGTATTTATCGAGGTAAGGTATTTTATCGTAAAAATCGAGCACGGACGCAAAGTCTATCGTGATAACCGCAAATACCGCAATAACCACGTTTAATACGTACGGGATGCGTATTTTGAAAATTCTGTTCAAAACGGGTATTACAATCACTATCAAAGGTGCGGCGCACGTTTCCAGAATTCTTACGGGGTCAAACGGGTCGAAAGTAAGCGAATATACGATAACCGTTATAATACTGAACAACACCATTACCGCGAACGGCAAAAACTCTATTATTTTCTTTTTCATCCCAGGCTCCTTTTAGACATATATAATAATATTTGATAATTGTATCAGCAATATTAATGCTCTGTTAAAATTATATGAAATTTTACGCGATTCAATCTTTAACCGCCATAAACCGAATTTAAAATTAGTTTGTAAAATCATTGTGTATTTTAACAGTTTATGATATAATTCAATGCAAATAAATATCCCTGAAAGGGAAAGGAGATTTATATGATAAAAAAGAAACTTATCGCACTCGGCGTTTCGGCGGTAGCCGTAACTGCCGTAGTCGGAGCGGGCTTTGCGGCGTGGACGTTTGAAAGCAACGCAACGGCAGACAAAAATCTCGGCTTGACTATTGCGTCGGCAACCTCGTTCGGCAAGGTTGAATTCGACGCGAACGCACCCACCACCGTCGTTCTTGACCAGACGGGCGTACTGCTCAGCAACGGCACGTCAAACGTTACCGACCTCGTAGCAAAGTGGACTGTCAAAACCGACACATACACCGCTTCTCAGGCAGACGTTACGTATTCCGTCAGCGTATTTGTAAAGGACGCGCTTGCAACTTACGTCAACTGCGGCACGACAGCTGCGGAAGCAACCTCCGCAAAGACGGGTTACACCGAATACAAATTCACGCTTACAAACCCCACCTCGTCGGTTGACGGCGACAACACGGTTGTAACTCTTTCGCTTGCAAATCCTCTTGAATTCGTAAACGAAATAACCACGTTCGAGCAGTACAAGACAATGGTTAGCGCAATCAAGTCCGACGCAGGCGACGTCGACTACGACACCGAATACACGGTTGACGGCACCGAAGCTCTCGTAGTTATACAGTTTAACGTAGAAAAGACAACGACTTAAAAGAAAATTTAAAGGAGGCAGACGGCATTGACCATTACCAATATTTCATTTGTAATTTCCGTTACGGTAATAGCGTGTATGGCAATAACGTTTGCCTCACTCTTTTTTCTTTACGGCAGGGCTAAGTCCAAGTCGGTTAAATTCGGCGCAGAGGACGAAGCCATTAAACGCGGACTTAACGCCGACTTGAAGAAGTTTAAAACAAAGTCTTACACTCAGGCGTTTGCAAAGCGTAAAAAGAAAGAAAGGGTTGTCCGGATTGTTACAGACGTGCTGTTTGCGCTCGTTATACTCGCCGTCGGCGCGGCAACCGCTCTTGCAGTAGTTTTGCGAATCAAAGGACAGCAGATTTATCTGGGCGGCACGACGTACGTTACGGTACTCACCTCGTCCATGCAGACCAAAAACGAAAACAACGAATTTTTAAAAGAGCACGACGACGGCGTGCGTATCAGCCAATACGCGCTGATAGGAATCGATAAAGCCGAGCCGTCCGCGCTTGAAGAGGGCGATATTATCGCCTTTAAATACGACGACGAAAAAATTTTCGTGCACCGCATAGTTTCAATTAAAACTTCTGACGGCGCACGCACGTTTACTACTATGGGCGATGCAAACAGTTCGTCATCGTTCAACGAAAGGGACATTACCGAGGACAGAATTATCGGCGTTTACAACGGCTTTAATGCAAAATTTGCCGGCGTTATGCTTATTTATCTGCGTTCCAATATAGGCTTAGTGACGCTGATATTCGTATTTTTGCTGCTTGGCGCAATCGATATTTCCAGCTCGCTTGCAACGCGGACTTACGAAAAGCGGCAAAAGACGCTCGCCTCTCAGCTTGACGGCGGAAAGGCAAACAAAGGCGGAGCCAAACAAAAAAATTACGATTACGAAGACGATTACGAAGACGATTACAAAGACAATTACAAAGACAATTACAAAGACGAATATAATTACGACTATGACGACCGTAGCGACGAATATGATTACGACGATTACGGCGATTATGAATATGATAACGATTTTGACGACGAGCCCGTTTATGAAGAACTTATAGACGAAAACGGCTTTGAGCCGGGCGACGGCTTTTCAGACTACGCCGACATAGACGATGACTATTACGACTAACCGCACGCAGATAAGGAGTTTGTTGCGCGGCCGGCACCGTCGGTTGCCGTTATTGTAAGGCATTAAATAAAAATAAGGTAAACTTTTTGCGTAATGATAGAAACTAACGTTAAAAATCTGCTTGCCGAACTGCCTCCGGTCAATCGGTTCGGCGAAAAAATAACACTTGTAGCTGCGATAAAGACACAGACGCCGCAGGCTGTCAACGCCGCAATCAGGGCCGGAATTACCGACGTGGGGGACAACCGCGTTCAGGAGTTCACGCAAAAATACGCGCTTATCGAGGGCAACCCGAAACGGCATTTTATAGGCACGCTGCAAACGAATAAAATAAAATATCTGTTGGGTAAAGTCGATTTGTATCATTCCGTAGGCAGAATGAATTTGGCCGAAGAACTTTCCCGTTTAAGCGAAAAAGCCCGCATCGTTTCCCATATACTCTTGCAGGTGAATATCGGCAACGAGGACACGAAGGGCGGTTTCGGCTACGACGGGATAGACGCGGCATATAAAAGTATTAAGGCTTTGCCGTCGCTGAAAATAGACGGGCTTATGGCTATGCTGCCGAATTCGGACGATAAAGGGCTTTTATGCACCCTCGCAAATAAGATGCGCCGCGCATACGACGGTTTGAAAAATGCAGACCCGAACATAGGCGTGCTGTCTATGGGTATGAGCGGCGATTACCGTTTGTGTATAGACGCCGGCAGCAATATGATACGCCTCGGAACTGCCGTTTTCGGCAAGCGCGACGTTTGATCTTTGAATTTACACTTAACAGCATTCGGCAACTGTCGAATGCTGTTTTACTCCTCTGAGTAATCAAAAAACCGATATACTTGAATATCAATAACATTTGCTATTTTAAAAAGCGCTAACAACTGAAAATCTTTACCGCTCTTTATTTTGTAAAAAGTTGAAGTGCTTATTTTGCACTTCCCGCAAAACTCTTTTACCGTCAGACCGTTCTTCTCTATATATTTCGTAATGATATTGAAATTTACTAATGCTTGCATATTTATTTTTCCTAATCAATGATTTACGGCTATCGGCCATATCAATTATATACGGCTTTTAGCCGTATGCCAAGACAGATACTGCTAAAAGCCGTATAATTTATTATATGAATAAATTCAAAGACCGCTTAAATGAAGCGTTAAAAGAAAACTGTTTATCCCAAAACTCTTTTGCACAAAAAATTTCTATGTCACAAGGTGTTGTAAATAACTATTGTACAGGTAAAAGGGAACCCTCTCTTGACGTATTAATTTCAATCTGCAAGACATTAAACGTCAGTGCCGATTATCTTTTAGGCATTCAAGATGATTAAAAAGCCGCGTAAGCATAATGCTTACGCGGTTTTTGATTTTATTATTCTTCCTGCGGCGCGGCTTTTTTAAATGCCTTGAAGTGCGCGCCCTTTAAAATTATTATTTCCCTGAGTATCATTACTATTACGAACGCAAGCGTGCCGCCGACGAGGACGTCGGATAAAAAATGTGCCCCCACCACTATTCTGCACACAGCAACCGTAACCGTATATGCAGCCGGAACGGTCCAGCAGACAGCTTTTATCCAATTCTTTTTGCACTTATCGAAAAGGTCGGGCAGGCACACTAAGGCAAACGACATTGCCGCGCCGTATGTATGCCCCGACGGAAAAGACTTGCAGGTATCGGAAGCTGCGCCTATAAGAATCTCCGCCGACGGCGTTCCTCCGGACGGAATAATTATTCCCAACGTCGTTGCGTTGCGCGCACCGTTTATGACGTACCAGGGCGTATAGTAAGAAAAGTCGCCGAGCGCGTTCATAGTTCTGAACCTCATTCTGCCTATCGGCGTTTTAACCGCATCTATTACGGCAAGATATAAAAGCTCTGTCGCAAACAGTATCGCCGCAATTTTTATAAGCTTAATTGCCGTTTGCTTGCTTACACGCAGCATTAACGCCAAAGTCAAGCCCGATATAACCATCGCAAAAACCACCTGCACAGCTATAAGGTAGCCGCTTTTAAGCGTAAATACTATGTCAGAACCCTGTAATGCGTCCTGCAAATATTTTTCGGGGTATTTGAACGCCTCGTGCACGACGCAGTACGTTTCATAAACAGCGAACGCCGAAAAACCGATAATAAGCACTGCCTTTACTATTTTAAAGGCAGCGCCTTTAAGCTCCTTAATAAAGAAAAACCTGTCGCCGTCCTCCATTTTTACCGCCGCCGCAACGCATATAACGGAAGCTATCGCACCCGAGCCGTAAAACACCGAAAAGCCCAAAACTTCGACAAACAGCGCAAAGCCGTTGGTTGAATAGTACTCGCCGTCGGGCAGGCTGCCCGCGGTTAAAAAGCGCGAAATTTCCAAATCGAAAAACGTCGCTGTTATTAAAAGCGCGGTAAACACGCTGACGTACGCGCATACGCAAAGTATCAATCTTAATTGTAATTTGTTTTTCATAAATTTAACCTATAAAAAAATGTTGTGCCGTAAAGCCACAACATTTTTATTGCCTGTTTTTTTTAAAGCGCGGATAAAATGAGTACCGCTATAATATACCAAACAGCAAACCATAACGCGTTAGCTATTACTCCGATAACGATTTGAAGCGGTATTTTAACTGCAAGAGGTTTTTTGGAACGCGCAATATTTGCGTTTAACACAGCGGCAAGCATCGTAAACAGCGCCGAGAAAAATGCGCCGATAGCTCCGCAAAATATAGCGCCGAAAGGCATTCCGATTACCGGAAAAAATATCATCAACCAATCGTACCACTTATTTTTGGCAAGAACAATTGTCCTTCCTTTATTCGATACAAGGCTTACGCCCGTTAAAAAATTGCCTTTGATGTTGAAATCTTCGTATTCGGGTTAACTTTTTTGCGTCAAAGCCTCGTCTGCGGTGAACGATAATTCCGTGTTTTGACCGTCGTTAACGTTGTCTTCGCTTGATTTTGCCAGCCGTTCGACCCTGAAAGTTCTTTTTGATAACTTTGTAGCCGCAACACCGTCAACGGTAAGCGATTTTTTGGAAGTCCAGAACGATTCGTTGTACAAATAATATGTACCGTCTTCGTCTTTTACCGATAATTCCATATACTTTTCCCCTTTTTTTGTTTTATTATATGTTATTTAATAACGTATGTCAATATTACAACACAAAAAAAAGACCTTATTTTTTAAATAAGGTCTTTCGTATTATTCTGCTTTGAAAGGAAGCAGGGCGGAAACTCTCGCACGCTTGATGGCAGTGGACAGTTCACGCTGATGTTTTGCACAAGTACCCGTCATTCTGCGAGGCATAATTTTGCCGCTCTCCGCAACGAATTTCTTTAAACGGGTTACGTCTTTATAATCTATTTCAGTTACTTTTTCCTGACAGAATACGCAAACTCTTCTGCGCGGCATCTTCTTGTAGCTCTTTTTGGGAGCTGCCGCTGTCTTATTTTCTTCCATAATCTGACCTCCTTAATAATTTAGAAAGGTATATCGGTATCGTCGTCAAACGCCTGTAAGCTTGCCCTCTTCGTACCTGACGAGGGAGCTTCGGCAAAGCTGTCGCCGCCGTTACCCTTCGGCGTCAGGAACTCTACGTCCTGAGCCACGATGTCTACACCCGTGCGCTTTACGCCCTGACTGTCTTCGTAATTTCTAAGCTCTATAGAGCCGCTTACGGCAACTTTGTTGCCCTTTTTTGCGAAGCGGTTGACAGTTTCGCCAAGTCCGCGCCAAGCGACTATGTTAAAGAAGTCAGTCTTTCTTTCGCCGTCGGCAGAACCGTAATTTCTGTTTACGGCTATCGAAAAACGGCACAGAGCCACGCCCGAAGTCGTTTCCGTCAATTCGGGGTCACGGGTTAAATTTCCTATCAAAAATACTTTGTTCATCTTCTGTTCCTTAATTTTTAACTGTAATAACTCTTCTTAAAACTTCGGAAGAAAGACCCGCAATTCTGTCAAGCTCTTTCACTGCCGAACTGTCTGCTTCGAAAGTCATCAAAACGTAATATCCGTCGTGCTTATAGTTGATAGGATAAGCAAGCCTCTTTACGCCCCACTTGTCAGTGGATACGACTTTACCGTTTGAAGACGTAACTATATCTTCGAACTTTTTAACGAACGCTTCCTTTCCTTCATCGGAAACGGCTGCATCCAAAATGTAAAGCATTTCGTAAGTTTTCATTGTTTTTACCTCCCGGACTTAATCGGCATACCTCTCTCGGTATGCAAGGTGATTAAATTTTACAATATACCGTTAAGTTTGTCAAATGAATTTGACCTTTTCTGCGCGTGCAAGCAAAGTTTTTTTGTCGTTTAACTTGGGGTTGAGCGCGCAATCGCATAAAAACCGTTCCAGAACCTTACCTACCTGTCTTGGCGGAACGCCGCATGAAATAAGGTCGTTTCCTTTAACCGCAAGCTCGCTTAAACGCATAGGCGCGCCCTCCGCCTGCATTTTTTCAAAAATGCCCCTCCATTTAGTTACGCACGGAGCTTCGCTTAGATTATCTTTGCAGGCTGAAAAATCGGCTTGTTTGATAAGTAAAAGCGCGTCGAAAATGTCAAGATTATTGACTATCAGTTTTCTTATCTTTGCTTCTTTTGCGTCACCCGACAAATCGTACATATGCAGTTTGCAAAGCTTGACCGCCTGCTCCGTCAGCTTTTTAGGGACTTTCAGTCTTGCGCAAACGTCCGCGATAATTTCCGCGCCGATATTTTCGTGGTTATAGTACTTGCCGCTGTCCAAAAAGGCGCGCGGCTTGCCTATATCGTGCAAAAGCGCGGCAAAGCGGATACTGCCGTCGGCATACAAAACGGTGCGCAGGCTGTGTTCCAAAACGTCGTGGTCGTGAAACTTTTCGTTCTGCGCCATTGCCCTGCCTGCGGTCAGTTCGGGCAGAATCACGTCAAGCACGCGCGTATCGTCCAAAATTTTCAGTCCATTATATTGCGCACCCTCCACACCGTATTTGCCGTCGGCATGCAAAATTGCATCCAGCTCGAAAAATATTCTTTCGGGCGAGACGTCCGCAATTAACGCGCAGTTGTGCCGCGCGCCCTCAAGGCAGCTTTTATCGGGGATAAATCCCGTTTGCGCGGACTGACGCGCAAGGCGCATAAGCCGCAGTCCGTCCTCGCCGAAAACTTTGTCCGCGTCCGCAACGGTTGTCACCCTGCGGTTGCGGATATCGTCTATACCGCCCAGCGGGTCGCAAAATTCGTCCGCCTTGATATCGTAATATACGGCGTTGCATTTAAAGTCGCGCCGACGCGCGTCGAGAATTATATTATCGGTGAAAAAAGTTTTTACCGGCGTATGAATTCCGCGAACGTATTCGTCGGAGCGGAAACAGGTAAACTCGTATTTCTCTTTTCCGAAACCGAGTTTGACGGTACCCGTATTTTTATACACCGCGTCTATTTCTGCGCCGCATTTTTCGGCAACGGAGCAAAAAACTTCGGCTGACGACGGGGCGCAGATGTCAATATCCCGCGAATCTCTGCCCGAAAGCGCGTCGCGCACGTATCCGCCGACGATATAAAGCGGAAAAGGGCAGGCGCTGGCAAGAACGCGGAGATTTTTTGAAACTTGTAATTTCATATTTTTATTTTAGCACTTTTTTAAAACAATTGCAATAATTAAAGATTTGGTTTATAATAGAAATTGTATTGCGAGTGAAGATATGACAGGCAAGTATTTAAAACAAATAATAGACGGCGTGCCGACGGCGGTCGTCGTAATAGACAAAAATTTAAAAGCGGTTTTTTCAAACGTTGCGTTTAAAAATCTTTTCCCCTTCGACAAGGCAAACTTTTTGGGGGAAATCACTTGTTGCGCGCATTCTTCCTCACGCTGCAACGGCGGTGACTGCAAGGGCTGTCAGCTGAAAGAAGCTTTTACGGAGGCTCGACTTAATAAAAAAGAAGTCAACCGCAGAATTTTCCAAAAAGTAATCAACGGCGGAGTTAACCACGACGTTGCCTATTCCCTTACCGTTAAACCGCTTGGCGGAGCGCTGTGTATGGGGATTATCGACGACGCGTTCGAGCTTGAAATAGCGCAGGAATTGCAGACGGCGAAAAGCATTCAGCAAAGGCTTCTTCCCGCAGGCAACTGGGCAGGCGGTAAAAGATATTCATATCTGTACGTCCCCTGCCGCGACATCGGCGGCGATTTGCCCGACGTTTTCACTGTCGGAAATTCGGCGTTCGGCGTAATTGCGGACGTTTCGGGCAAAGGAATTTCCGCAGGTATGCTTTCGGCATTTGTCAAAGCCGCCTACGATAAGACGGAACTTTCACCTGCAAAAGCGATAGAAAACCTGAACCGCAAGTTTGCCGCGTTAAACCTTGACGAGCGCAACTACGTCACGGTAGCGTCGGTAAGAATCGACGAGGACAGCATAACCTACTCTATGGCAGGACACAACGTTCCCATTCTTTTAAAAACGGGAACCGGAATTACGCGCGTAATACTGAACTCGCCGCCGATTTCGAGTTGGTTTGAAAACCCCTCCTATTACGAGGACGTAATCCACTATAAAAAAGGCGATATTCTTGTGCTTTTGACAGACGGTGTAACCGAATGCAAGAATGCACGCGGAGAGATGTTCGGCGCGGAGGGTGCGATTAAAACGCTTTCGGTTTCACGCACGGCGGAAGAATTTATTAAAAATCTGGAAAATAATTTAAAGAATTTTAAGTCGGGCTTTGACGACGACATCACAGCAATTGCTTTCGATTTATAAAAACAGCCCGTTAACAGGTAATTATTCACAACAAAAAAATCTCTTGACATTATAAAAACGATAAATTATAACTTGACATTATAAAAACGATAAATTATAATATTATAAAAATAATGAATTTATTTTTTAAGGAGAATGAATTATGAAAAAAGTTATATCGGCTTTGGCAGTATCCGCTGTTGCGGTATCAATGTTGGCGTTTACCGGCTGTGGCGAAAAGACCGACGAAGGCGCAATTAAGGGAAACTATCAGGAAAAAACACCCGAACAGCTTACTGCTATTATTAACGACATCGATGCGGAAAAGATTTTCGACTCGAACGCAGTTAATATGGGTGTCAGGGCTAATTTTTCCGGCACAACGGATACGGCAGGTTTTTCAAGCTCAAGCTTTACGGTAGGACTTGATTACAAAGTATCTGCAAGCGAATCCGGATTAGGCGGACAGGGCTCGGTAAGTTTAAAGAGCAGCCAAACAAGCAACGGACATACCGTCAGCAGCGAATTTTCCGGCACGGCATACACCAATACGGAATTCGTTTACGCGGCTTCCGGCGACGATAAAATTAAAATAAATTTGGTTGAGCTTATAGACGCGCTCCAACCCAACGTCGAAGAAAAACCTTTACCTTCTTTCTACGCGGCTTCCGACGCGATTTCGATTGCAGATATGCTTGCAATGGCTCAGCAGTTCGGCATTAAGATTACCGTTGACGACAGCAAGGGCGTTAAATTTAAACTCAGCGCAACCGAAGAAACCGTTTGGAAGATTGCCGAATTCGTTATGGCGGAAGGCGGCGAAACCTCGGTAAGTATCGAACAGCTGAAACAACTTATAACCTTCAACGCATTCAAGTTCGATTTGTATTTCGCGCTTGACGCGGATGGCAAATTCAATGCGGCAAGCATAGTAACCAACGTAGACGTTTCTATGCCTATGCCGGAAAACGGTGCAGACGTTGCAGCACCCGTACCCACTTTGTCCGTAAAGATTAAAGGTTCGTTGGAAATCTTTACTCATAACGATACCGTCACCGTTCCCGATACGGTAACGGGCGACGCAACTTACGTTGATATGACCGATACTGTAATCAATATGATTAAAAATATGATGTAATAAAAACAAATAACGAAAAAGGCATAGCTTGAAGCTATGCCTTTTTCGTTATGCATTCGGTTTGTTTTTTACTTTCATTAATCTTATTACTGCGGCACGCTCGTTTTCGTCAAGCTTGCTTTTGATATACTTTATCGTTTCTTCAAGCTGCGGTATCATAACGTATTCAAGCGCGTTGACGCGGCGTTTGTTGCGCTCTATCTCGGCGGCGAGCATACGGACGGCTTTTTCGGTTTTGGCAAGCTCTACCATTTTGGGCAGAAGCTCTGCGGCCTGCGCCACGGAAAAGTCTGCTTCGCTTGTAATTTCGGAATAAGCGTATGGCAGTCCGTCCGCGCGTTTCTCGTTTATAAGCTTAATGTCGGGGACCTCGACCCCCATCACGCTTTTGACGCCGCACTCAGCTTTAATTGCAACCGACGGCATTGCAAACGCCGTTTCGGCGCGATAAGAAGGCGTGACCGAACGCGCCACCGAAAAGCGGCGCAGGATATCGGAAAGCTCTTTTTCCACTTCGTCCCTGAGACGCTTATTTTCCTTTATTATCAATGAAAAACGGCGCACCATTTCATCGGATTTATCCTTTAAAAGTTTATGCCCCCTCACTGCCGTATTAAGACGCGCTTTAAGCTTTTTCAGCTCCATACGCGTAGGGTTTACGTTAAGTCGTGCCATTTTCGTCCTTATTTAAATATTTGTCGATGAACTCCTGCTTAATTCTTTTCAACTCTCCGACGGGCAATATTTTCAGCAATTCCCAACCTATATCGAGAGTTTCTTCAATAGTTCTGTCAGCGTTAAAACCCTGATTTACATACACTTTTTCAAACTCTTCGGCAAACTTTGCGTAAAGCTTGTCGATGTCCGAAAGGGCGGCTTCGCCCAGAATTGCGGAAAGCTCCTTACTCTCTTTGCCGCTTGCGTACGCCGCGAAAAGCTGGTTCATAGTACCCGCGTGGTCCTCACGCGTTTTGCCTTTGCCTATGCCCTTGTCTTTAAGACGCGACAGCGACGGCAATACGTCGATAGGCGGATTAATTCCCTTTTTATAAAGGTCGCGCGACAGCATTATCTGACCTTCCGTAATGTAACCCGTAAGGTCGGGTATGGGGTGGGTTTTATCGTCTTCGGGCATTGTCAAAATGGGTATCTGCGTAATCGAACCCTCGCAGCCCCTTATTCTGCCGGCACGCTCGTACATTGTAGCAAGGTCGGTATACAGGTAGCCGGGATAACCGCGCCTGCCGGGAACTTCTCGCCTGGCGGCGGACACTTCTCTGAGCGCTTCCGCGTAGTTGGTAATGTCGGTCATTATTACGAGGACGTGCATACCGCAGGTGAACGCAAGATATTCCGCACAGGTCAGCGCCATACGCGGAGTTGCAATACGCTCTACCGCAGGGTCGTTTGCAAGGTTGGTAAAAAGAACCGTCCTCTCTATCGCGCCCGTCCTTTTAAAGTCCTCAACAAAGTACTGAGCTTCCTCGAACGTGATACCTATCGCAGCGAACACTACGGCGAACTTGCTGTCCGTTCCCCTTACTTTTGCCTGACGCGCTATCTGCGCGGCAAGCTCGGAGTGGGGCAAACCGCTCATAGAGAATACGGGAAGTTTCTGTCCCCGTACAAGCGTGTTGAGTCCGTCTATCGCGGAAATGCCGGTTTGAATAAATTCGTCGGGATAATTTCGGGCGGCCGGATTAATAGGCTCTCCGTTGATGTCAAGCACCTTTTCGGGAATGACGGGTTCGCCGCCGTCACGGGGGTTGCCCATTCCGTCGAACACTCTGCCGAGCATATCGCGCGAGCAGGCGAGGTTCTGGCT
>CAJTQE010000002.1:0-5040 GCA_910578655.1 uncultured Christensenella sp. | reverse complement strand
AAAACGGGCTTTCGCGTCTGAAATCTGCAGTCCCTGCGAATTTTCAAAAAGCTGAACTACCGCTTTATCGCGGTTGACTTCCAATACTTTGCCGCGCCTTATTTCGCCGTTGCCGCAGACTATATCGACGAGTTCGTTATAAGTTACGCCCTCAACGCCGTCAACGACCATAAGCGGCCCGACGACTTCGCGAATTGTCTTGTATTCCTTAAACATCGGCTTCCTCTCCTTGACTCAGCGACTGCATCTGTGTGTTTATAAGTTTTAAAATTTCGTCAAACTCTTCAAGTTTGTCCTCGGGTATGAATTTAGCCCTGCCTATTTTATCCTTGCAGGAAGATTTTAATATATCGTCAACCGACGCAAAAGAGGAAACCGCCTCCCTTGCACGGCTGTCAAATTCGTAGATAAGCTTTAACATAAGGTATTGCTTTTTCATCGAAGTATAGGTATCGACTTCGTCGAAAGCGTTTTGGTGAAGATAGTCCTCGCGGATAATTTTCGCCGTTTCCATAGTCAGTCTGTCCTTTGACGACAGCGCGTCCATACCGACAAGGCGGACTATCTCGTCAAGTGCAGCTTCTTCCTGCAACACCGTCATAATAAACTGACGGTATCTCAAAAATTCCGAACTGACGTTTCCGCTGTACCAATCCTGCATTTTATCGGCGTACAGCGAATAGCTGATAAGCCAGTCTATCGCGGGGAAATGGCGTTTATATGCAAGCGACGCGGAAAGTCCCCAGAACACTTTAACTATTCTCAGCGTTGCCTGAGCAACGGGTTCCGACAAGTCGCCGCCGGGAGGAGAAACCGCACCTATCGCCGTAACCGAACCCTGCCTGTCCTGCGTACCTAAAATGCGGACTATACCTGCGCGTTCGTAGAACTCGGCAAGTCGGCTTGCGAGGTATGCAGGATACCCCTCGTCGCCGGGCATTTCTTCAAGGCGGCCGCTCATCTCTCTCAAAGCTTCCGCCCAACGCGAAGTGGAGTCCGCCATAATTGCAACGTTATAACCCATATCGCGGAAGTATTCGGCAATGGTTATGCCGGTATAAATAGAAGCTTCGCGCGCCGCAACGGGCATATCGGAAGTGTTCGCGATAAGCACTGTACGCTTCATTATAGGGTAGCCGGTTTTCGGGTCGATAAGTTCGGGAAACTCGTTTAAAACGTCGGTCATTTCGTTGCCGCGCTCGCCGCAGCCGACGTAGACGATTATGTCCGCATCCGCCCATTTGGCAAGCTGATGCTGAACGACCGTTTTGCCGCTTCCGAACGGGCCGGGAACAGCCGCAACGCCGCCGCGCGCGATAGGGAAAAGGGTATCTATTACACGCTGACCCGTAACCATAGGCTTATCGGGCATCAGTTTTTCTTTATACGGTCTGCCCTTGCGGACGGGCCATTTCCTAAGCATACTGACGGGCTTTTTGCCTTTGTCCGTCTGAATAACGGCAATCGTATCCTCTACGGTGAAGTCACCCTCTTCGACGGAAACCACTTTACCCGAAATGCCGAAAGGAACCATAATCCTGTGTTCGATTATTTCCGTTTCCTGAACTACGCCGAGTACGTCGCCCTCGCAAACGGCATCGCCCGACTTTACCCTCGGGGAGAAATGCCATTTCTTTTGCCTGTCGATATTGTTTACCGACACACCGCGAGATATGCGCGAGCCGTATTTGAAAAACAGCGTTGTAAGCGGACGCTGAATACCGTCGTAAATGCCCGACAGCAGTCCGGGCGCAAGCTCTACCGAAAGAGGTTCTCCCGTAGATACCACTTCTTCTCCGGGACCTAACCCCGACGTTTCTTCATAAACCTGAATAGAGGCTTTATCGCCGCGAAGTTCGATAACTTCGCCGATAAGCCCTTTATCGGATACGTGCACGACGTCGAACATTTTGCTGTCTGCCATACCCTCAGCTATAATAAGCGGTCCTGAAATTTTTACCGTCTTACCCATATATTTCCTCACAAAAATTGTTTTCTACTCGTTGAAAAGAATATCTACGCCGAGCGCGCGTTCCATCGCGCTTTTCATCTGTTCCACACCGTAACCCGAACTTCCGTTTTTGGACGGAATACTAAGCACGACCGGGTACGGCTGCTCGTCAAACCGCTTTAAAAAATCCGTCAGCGCACGCGCGTATTCTTCGGTCAGGAAAATGACCTGATAATCCTTTGCTATTCTGCGCAGAATGTCGCGCGCCTTCTCCGCGCTTTCGGCAGGAAACGTAGCCACGCCCGCGGCTTTGAATACCGTTATACTGTCGCCGTCGCCGACAATGGCAAGCTTGCCTTCTATCATAATAACCTCAGTCTGTTTTTAATCTCCGCCTCGCGCATACCTGCAAGAAGGCACACGAAAAGTATTCTCACGTTGGCGTTTTCAACTCTTCTGCGAAAGACGTAATATAAAAACGGTTGATTTCGTTTTAAGTCGTATTTCTTTGCGGAAAAATATTCCGCCTCGTAACTTTCGGCAATTTTTTCCGCTTTGGTCAAGGGCAGTGACGCAGCCGCCGCGTCGAAACAGCTCTTCACAAAATCGTAATAAGGCGTGCATTTAAAAGTGTCGGCAGCAGCCTTTTTATCTTCGTTAAAAAGTTTTAAAAGCGTGCTTTCGTCAAGCTTTCCGCCGCCGACGAAACACTTTTTGGCGTAATCGGGACTGTCGCAGCGCAAAGCGGTTAAAATATTAGTCATATCCGCCTTGACCGAAATTAGTTTTTTAAGCAACGGGTTTTTTGAACAAACCGAGCTTAAATGCGCAAACTGCGCCTTTTCAAAAATCAAACCTATTTCCGCCCCCGAAGCGTTTTCTTCCGTAAGTAACGCCTCCGCCTTTTCTATCGCGTTGCGCAAGCTTTCGTTTAGCGGTTCAAGCCGTTTTTCGCGGATACATTCAAGTATTTTTTCGCTATGCACAAGCCCGTCGGGAGCAAGCAGCTTTTCGGGGTCGGCATTGAGATATACCGCCTTTAAAAGCGCCTTTGCGTTGTGGAAGTCGCGCGGAGATAAAAGATATTCGCGTTCTGCTTTAGAGGGAGCGTATTCACGGATAAAGTCGTCGATAGAGCTCTCGTCCGCGCCGACCAATATTTCATAGTCGTAGACGGAAGAGATTTGTGCGTCCTTGCCGAAACCGCTCTCCGAAAGAGTACGCAATGCGTCCTCTGCACTGCCTTCGCAAAGCTTTATCAGCTTATCTTTTAAAAGATATTTTTCACGGACGGCAATTACGCCGTTCGTATAAGTTAAATCCATTGCCATTTTTATACCGAAAAAATTTTAGCGGCGATATCAGCCTGGTTAACTTCCCTGTCCGCAGAAAGCAACGCGGAATAAGAGAGGTTTTTGTCGGAACTTTTTCCGACGAGCAAAAATCCGCCGTCAATATCCGCCTTTTGAGACGAAACGGTCAACTTCTTGTCCTTGATTATTGCAAGCTTTGCCGCGTCCTGAGCGTAGCGGAAATTTTCGGCAAACACTATTTCGTCGCCCTCTTCCGCAAATTCGGCAATAAGCTTTTCAAATAAACGCAGCGCCTCGGTCTTGCTTATGTCGCTTAAATTTTTAAGAGCACGGGCGTACACCTCGTCTATGAGCGCGCGTTTTTCCGCAAGCAGAATTTTCGCACTGTCAAGACGTGCGGTCGCGGCTTTGCCTTCAAGTATGCTTTCGGCTTTCCTGTCCGCCGATTGCTTTTCGCCTTTCAGGCGTCTTTCAGCGCGTTCTTTTGCCGAAGCAACGGTTGCCGCCGCCCTCTTTTCAGCTTCGGCAATTATTGCCTGCGCCTCTTTTTCCGCGTCGGATATTATTCTGTCGACTATTGCCTGTTCGCTCACAGTATACCTCCGGATTTTAAATTACCATTATCGAAATAATAAGTCCGAGAATTGCATAGAACTCAATCATTGCAGGGTAAATGATAAGTTTACCGCCCAAAGAATCTTGCTTGCCGACGGCGTAAATACAGTTTACTGCCGACTTGCCCTGCAAAATGCCCGTAACCAAACCCGAGATTGCCATAGGCATAACCGCGCCGAAAAGCGCCCAGCCTTCCGCAAACGTCATCGTGTCTACAAGCGAAGAAGAGCCTATAATGCCGATAATAAAGCCGTAAATACCCTGCGTTGCGGGGAGCAGAACGAGAACGAGAACTTTACCGAATTTTTTGGGGTCCTCACCCAAAACGCCTGCCGCCGCGCTACCCGTCTTGAAAAGACCGACAGCCGAACCGATACCGCAAAGCAATACGCAGATTGCAACTCCGATTATACCGATAATATAACCATAATCATTCATTTTTTATCCTCCAAATTTATATTAATTATTTAAAACAAGATAAGTGTGTTTCATATTCGAGCCGAGAGGTTTAAACGCCGTTCCCTCCCCCTCGAAAAACCTGCCGTAAAATTCAACGTACTGCAACCTTGCGTCGTGAATATACGCACCCAAAAGCCCGATTGCAAGGTTGAATATATGCCCCACAACCAACAGCAATATGCCGAGAATTATAAGCAACGCATTGCCGCTGAAAAGGAAGGGCGTACTGCCGTTATAACCCGTAACGACGAAGCCCGAAATTATCTGCGCGATTACCGCGCCGGAAAGCATCAGGCCGTAAAGTCTTGCGTAGCTCAGAATATCGGAAACGATATTAATAACTCCGTACGCCGCCCCGAAGCCCTTTGTAAATTTGCCGACTAACTTTTCTTTTCTGCCTGCCGTGAGCATTGCCGCGGCAAGCGACACGCCGGCGATTATTCCGCCTGCCAAAGCAAGAGGCGATAAGTTGAAATCTTCTACCAATCCTATTACGGCAAGCAATACGCCGACCATAAACGCCGCCCAAGTAACGCCGTCGAATATGCCGTCCCAAATGGCGCCCCTGCGCCAGCACTGCACCGCGCGACAGACGTAACCGGCGCAAAGCTGAACTATTCCGATAATCATACTTATGATAAGCACCGACGGAATTTGTATCCCCATAAGCGAATAGCGTCCGCTCATCGCATCCGGCATAAC
>CAJTQE010000001.1:23987-50292 GCA_910578655.1 uncultured Christensenella sp. | reverse complement strand
CATTTTTTACAAGCGTATAAGATTTTCCCGACTGATAGTCTGCAATCTTATAGGGTCCCCAGCTTGCAGTGGTGTCCTTTGAAGTGTTGTAATTCGTAGTCCAAAGCGTTGAACCCGCTGCAGGCTCCTTCTTGCAGCTTTCGAATAAATCCTCTTTAACAAGGGGAAGACCTGACATATAGTAAGCAGCCCAGAAATTAAGCGAACCGTCTTCATTCAAAGGATAATCGGGCAGCTGCGCCGAAAGGCAGAGAGTCAATTCGTACTTGCTTTCGGAATATAAGCCGACTTTATCGAAACTCATTTCGGGATAGGTATAATTCGTTACGAAGAAGTCAAGCTCTTCGTTATCCTCTGTTTTCCATGTTGCAAGAACCGCGTCAAACGCCGCCTTTAAAGCGGTATTCGCAACTATCTCCGAATAAGTTTTGCCTTCAAGCGCAAGTATAGCCGCAACAGTAGTTTCTGCTTTGCCGTTAAAACCCGTATTTACAAAATGTGCTGCGAGATCGTTCTTCGTCCAGGCAGCAGGAACGCCTGCCGCGCCTCTTAAACTGCAAACCGCACCGCCGTAATCAGCGTTTTCTTTACTGCTGCCGAGCGTGAATATGAGTTTACTGTAAATGCTCTCTTCAAACTTAGAATAAGGAGAGTGTGCGGAGAACCAGCCGCTTGAACCCTGATTTACGTATCCGCCTGCATTTACAATGGGAATCTGCTCTAAATAGCTTGAATAACGGTAGTGCTTGAACAGAGGGTTAAGCTGTTCTTTCATAGAGTATACGAAATCGCTTGCGTCGATGGGGGTACCGTCGTCCCATTTAAGGTCCTCGCGAAGAGTAATTTTATAAGCGTATCCGCCTGCTTTTACCTGATCGGCGGTATAGCCCCATTTATTGGCGACGGCAGACGTAACGTCTTCAAATTTAGTTGCTGCGGAATATACGGTTTCAACCTCATTTTCCACTATTGCGTCGCCATTAACCGTGCCGTCTGCTTTATATTTTCCGCCCTTTGCTTCGTCAAACACATAGTCCCATTCCACAAAGGAACTTGTTAAAAATCCTATCATAGTGGAGTTAATGTTGTCTTCATAGGAAAGTTCGTTCCAGTTTGAAGGCAAAGCCGACGAATAGGTGCGATAGGTTCCTTGTTTCAAACCGTCACCGGGGCCGGGCTCATCTCCGCCGCAGGCAGCAAGACCGATAGCCATAGAGGAAGCCATAACACAGGAAACCGCTACTGCGGTCAGTTTCTTCCAATTCTTTTTCATAATATATATCCTCCGATTTATTTTTCAATTTTGAAAAGAATAATTTTGTAAAGCGGATAATCTATCCCTTTTACTATGTATTGTTATGCATTATAAAGCGTTATAGCCGGTTTGTCAATCGTTTTGCATAAAAAATATAAAAAAATTTTATAATTATGCAAAAATAACACAAAAAACCCGATTTTATGCATAATTATAATGAAAAAATGTATAAAAATAAGTTTTTAACATTTTTTGTTTGTTTTCAACAAACCGCATAAACGAAACGTCCGCCGCGCTTGGAAAAGCGCGGCGGACGCAAAAAATATTTATCAGAAGAACACGCCCGTAGACTGTTCCTTTATTTGTTTGCTTGCAATAAAAGGAATTCTGGTGGTGTAGCCCTGCTTTGCGGCAACTATCATCTTGGCGGGCCAGACCTGAATTTCCCTGTTCCAGGTATTAACCGTATCGTTGTATTGCTCGCGAGCGGCGGTAATTTCCTTCTGCAAATACGAGTTTTGCTGTATCGCGTCTGAAATTTCGGAATGAGCCCTTAAATCGGGATAATTTTCAAAAGTTCTGTTAATATTCCAGCCGATAGAATCTATCTTGGCGGATGTCGCGCTCATTTCATTACCGTCGCCGGAATGAATTCCGCTGCGCGCTTCTGCGATAGCGGTAAACGTCTCGTTGTCAAGCTTAACCGCTTTATCTACAAGCTTTGCAAGATTTGACAGAATTACCACACGCTGTTCGAGATAGTTGTCAATCTGCGAAGCGTCGTGCTGTAACTTCTGCTCAAGCTGGCGCAGATACTGCGCAGCCTTAATCTTTACTAAAAGAAATATCAGTCCGGGAATAATTCCGAGTATCCATAACAATACCTCGAAAATTTTCGAACCGATTCCGACCTGAACCGGAATCTGTTTTGCTATGACGTTGATTTCGCGCCCCTCTTCTCTTACGGGGCCGGTTTCTTCGTCCAATACGTTTGCCATAATTTATTTTCTCCTTTTATTTTTTTATTTTTTAGATTTCGTCGTTCTCGGCAACGTCCTCTTCGCTTGCTTCAACCTCGCAAGTTTCGGCAGTATCGTCGCCGAGCAGCGCGTCCGCGTCGTCGTCGGGAACGTTTGAACGGTCGCGCATAAGCTCCTCTTCCCAAATTATTTTGGCAAGTTCTTCGGCGTTGGGTTTGTCTTCCCCGGTTGCGTACACGCCGTTAATGCTTTTCAGCACGTCCGCCGTCAGACGGGAACGCATAAGCATTGCAAACACTCCGCGCTCGTACAGGCACGCGCCGTTATCCGAAAAACGGCTGACCGTATCCTTAAACTGTCCGCGCGAGCTGTTTAAATTGAAGTCCGAACGCGAACTGCGCTTTTTCTGAACAGCCATTTGCGTTGTCCGCTCTATAGGAATATACTCTATCCATACAACGGGTACGGCGTGCATTCTGCCGTCGCCGCCCATTCGGGAAATGTAAGTTACGCGCCTTTCTCCGCGATAGGCGTAAGCGGTTATAAGCACTTCGTCCGCGCTGTCCATTTTACTGATAAGCTCGGTTTTCAGTATCGACGGCGTTACCGAATGTTCGGGCTTTAAAAGATTTTTTTGGAACGAGTTTGCGATAGACTCGTGTTCGTAGCAGGAAACGTTGCTTGAATACGGCTTATTGTAAATAAACTCTCGCGATTTCGTCTGCTGATACAGCGGAATACTGATAAGCGGAGCAAGATCGAAATAAAGGCTTTTAAAATAAGTCGTGTTTATTTCGATAAAGTTTTTCGCCGCCTCCTCATAATCGTAGTGAATAAAGTTTACGGGGTCGACTTCGTAATCGAAACCCTGAGAATGTTCGCTGTAAACATAGTTCAGTTTTTTTATTTTATGTATAGTGAAGTCGTCGCCGTAGGGCTGAGGCGTTTTTATTAGTTTTAAAATGTTTTTCTGCGCAAGCGGCGTAAACAACATTCTGTACTCTACTTCGTTGTCCCTGTCCGTGCCGCCGAACAGAGCCTCGAACTCGTCGTTGCCCAGACGCGTGTAGTCGTCGCCTTCCGCCAGAGCCTCGCGCGCCATTTTATCAAGCTTTTTTACTTTGGACCTGACCTTTTTTTCAATGCGCTTTTCGTCAAGTCCGGATACCCCCGAAGGCTCACGCGAAAACGTCAGGTTGGGGCAGGCCTCGTTTCCGTAGACGAGGTATGTTTCGCAACAATATACGGGTTTAGGTTTATGTAAGCTTGCCGTAAGCACCTGCGTGCGGTGTACCGTTCTGGTACCGTCTTTCGTGCGCACGGTTTCCGTCCAGCTTATGGTAATCGAACCGGTGTAAAGCTGGTTGACCCAGTTTTGTTTGAGGTCCTTTAAGATAAGAAACGGATTGCCGAGTATCGCGCCCGACTGACAAAACTGTGTTGAACGCGTCTTGTCGTCGTTCTTCCCCAACCCGTATTTTTCTCTGAGGTAAACGAACTTCTCTTCGTCGAAGTTTTCGTCCATTTCAATCAGCGGAACCGTCTTTGTAACAAGACTTTGGGGAATGTCCCAGTCATACAGCGCGTTAAGTCCGGACATCTGTGTCCACGCCTCGTTTAAAAGCGTTTCCGCCTCCTGTCTGAGATTGTTTAAAACTTCTTCGTTGTATTTTATTTTGCGGTTTATGCTGACGCAAATCACAACGATAAACACAATTATGAGTAAAAGCGCCGCAACTAACGCAACTATGCCTATCCAAAGCTGCACCTTTCGGTAGATTGCCGCCGCAAGCGTCGCCGCGCCGGCAAACGCCAGAATGACGCTTAAAACTATTAAAAAAATTCTCAGGCTTTTCGCTTTTGAAATTGCTTTTTGCGTCTTTTTAATTTCGGCAAGTTTAAGCTTATACTCCGTTACGGTTTTTTTATTTGCCGCAACGTCCACCCTGCCTTTTTTAGTCAGTTCGTCAAAAAGCGCCACGGTGTTTTGCAAATGCTGCTCTTTATAAAGTTTGTTATAACCGTCAAGCGGTTCTAAAAGCGCGTCGTTTTGTAACATAATATCATTATATTAAAATAGATTTTAGTCGGTTTCCGCAGCCGCAGAAACGTTACTTGAAAATATTATAGCATATAATTTTTTAAAAAGGAATATTTTTGTCGAAATTTGCCGAAAAAACTTTTAAAAAGCAAAACGCCCGTCCTTTAACGGCAGTTCTTGCAGGGAATTTTAACGCGGGAACAGAATAAAAGCACAGCGCACTATACCTTGCTTGCAAGGTATAGTGCGCTTTTACTTTGCATTTAATTGATTGCGTGCAATAATAGAGTAGCTTCGTACATTCCGTCAAGGCGTAAATTCATATCGTGCAACTTTCTTTCACGGAACTTCGTATCAAAAGGCAACGTATCTATTTCCTTTTCCAATCTTGCCTTATTCAGCTCAATCTCATTAAGCCTATTTTCAAAGTTCTTTATTTCCTTGTCGATATCGTCATTTTTGCTGATACTTCCGATTCTGTCTTTAATCGCCTGAGCAAAATATTTTTCGCTTACGATTTCCTTTACGGCTTCTATCACAAGTGGTTCGATTACACTCTTCTTTAAGTCAGCCTTATAATCGCAGAACTTTCCCCTATCGTGTTTGTTTCGTCCACAAACATAATAGCCTACTTCTTTATACGTTCCGTCCTTTTTCGTCCAACAATGGCGGTTGGCATACATAGGACCTCCGCACACGGGACACTTTAATAAACCCGTCAATAAATGCGTTCTGTCCTTGCCGTATTTTGAAGCAAACTTCTGGCCCGTTGCCTGCCGTTTATCCTGCGCTTTATTCCAAATCTCTTCACTTACAAGCGATTCGTGTAAGCCGTCAACCGTAATATAATCGGTAGCGTTTATTCGCTTATATTCGTTCTTCTTACCCTTTACTTTTTCAAGCGTCCTCCTGCCATAAGCGATTTTACCGCAATACACGGGATTTTCTAAAATCAGATTTATGAAATGCGCACTCCATTCTTCAATCATTCTGTCCGTGCGCACAACCTTTTTTATCCCCTGCAAGTTCAGATATTTAGCTATGCCTGAATACCCTATTGTAGTGTTTACGTACTTATCATAGATGAGGCGGACCAACTCCGCCTCATCTTCGTTTATGTAAAGTTTATTATCTTTCAGAGTATAGCCATACGGCGCGGGGCCACCATTCCACAAACCTTGACGAGCCTTTTCCCTGCGCCCGTTCATAGTCTGTTCAAGAATGTTCTCTCTTTCGATTTCTGCAACGGCAGACAACACGGATATGAGCAACTTACCACTTGTCTGCGATGAATCAATCCCTTCTTCAATGCAAATCAAGTTCACATCATAGGTCTGAATTAACTCCAACGAATTTAGAATATCCGCCGCATTTCTTCCAAAGCGTGAAAGTTTATAAACGAGAATATAGTCCACGCTTTGTCCGCTTTCTATATCGGAAAGCATTTTCTTGAAAGCAGGTCGTCCCTCTATCGACTTGCCTGATTTGCCTGCATCCTCGTAATATTCAACTATTTTCATTTCTTCACGCTCAGCAAATTTTTTGAGAACGCTTTTCTGCGCTTCCAAACTATAACCGTCCACTTGCATTTCCGTACTCACTCTCGAATACAAGAAGCATTTCTTTCCTTCTCTATTCATCATTGTCCTCCGTTTTCGGCTGTTCATTTTTCAAAATTGTGTTGCCGTATTTTTGTATCAACTGTGCCATAAAATCAATAAAAGCATCGTAATTTTCTTGCTCTTTGTTCAAGTATCCTTATTCGGACGGTAACTCGGAATTACTCCGCGTCCTTATAGCTTTGAATACTATGTTCTCTTTCCATCGCGTTTTCCTCCTTTTGCGAAAAGATTTAATAGTTATTCGGTTTTCTTTTTATCGACTTCCTCAAAACCGAAAAAATCGTCATACCCGTCCTTTAACTTTGCAAAGTCGGTGTCGTGTCGGGCTAATAATTCTTCATATCCCGCTTGTATTAGCTCTACCTTTGTGTAGCCGTATCTTTTCAAAAATTCGTTAATTTTCTCGGCTTTCTCTCTCGGCATGCTCGTTCCCCAAATCATACATTTGGCTTTTCTTTCTTCTTTGTGTTTATCCTCGTAACGCTTGTCTTTTACCTTTCTGCTGTTTTCCATAACCCAACCTCCGTGAAATATATTAGTCGTATTTATACGATTTACTATATCTTATCACTTTTGGCTTTTGGAGTCAAGCGTTTATCTGATGTTAATACGACTTTGGCTTATTTTTTACATATTACTTCCCCCAATTCCAATTGTTGTTTGTCGACTTCGGTTGTTCTTCCTGTGGACGATTTTCCTTTTCGTACTCCTCTTGCATTTCTTCTTCAATCTCGCGTAGCCTGTTAGTTTAAGATTTCCAAGTGCGGTTGCCTCGATAGGCAACGCACAAACTTTAATTTTGCAAACTTGTTCGGTTAGTTCGTTCAATAAACTATTCTTTGCCCCGCCGCCTACTATGTAAAGTGTATCGAAGTCTTTTCCGCTGTTTGCCTTTAATTCGTCCAAAGCGTCCATATAACTTATGGCAAGACTTAAAAATGCGCAACGGAAATAATCCGCTTCTGATTGCGGCTTGCATTTGAGCGCGCCGTCAAACGCTTCTTTCATACTTTTCGGCGCAAGGAACGAATTGTCGTTGACATCAACGTAAGCGTTGAACGTGCTTTGCCGTGCTTGCTCTACTATCTGCTGGAACGGTTTGTCGGGACATAGCTCGCCGCGCAGACGGTTGACGACCCACATACCCATAATGTTCTTTTGGTATCTGACGTAACCCACGCCACCCTCGTTTGAGTAGTTCGCCCTTCGGCTCTTTTCGTCCGTAATAGCTTGCGGCACTTTCAAGCCCAACAGCGACCACGTTCCGCTCGATATGTACGGGCTGTTTTCCGTCATAGGTATTCCTTCAACCGCGCTTGCCGTATCGTGACTTGCACATAAAACGACTTCCGTTTGACCGCCGACCGCCCAAGCGATTTCGGGCAATAACAATCCGACCCTCGTTCCCGACTGATAAAGTTGACCGAATAACCTTGTCGGCAGACCTAACGCAGATAAAATATCTTTGTCGTATTCTTTCGTTTCTGCATTTACCAGCCCCGTCGTCGTCGCGTTGGTATATTCGTGCATCTTCACGCCCGTAAGCAAGTAGTTGAGATATTCGGGTATCATCAAAAAATCATTGGCCCTATCCAATCTACCCCGCTTCATATCGTCATAGAGTTGATAGACGGTGTTAAACGGTTGAAACTGTATGCCCGTTCTGCGATACAACTCTTCGAAAGACATCTTCCCGTGGACTTCGTCTATAACCGTCTCCGCGCGACTGTCCCTATATGCAAAACACGGACTCAGGGAGCGAATGCGGTTTACCAACACATAATCCACACCCCAAGTGTCAATCGCAAGAGATTTGATTTGTCCGTACTTCTTTATTGCGGCTTTAATGCCTTTTTTAACGTTTTCGAAAAGACTGTCAGTATCCCACACAAGACAGTTATTCTGCCTTTTCGTGCCGTTCGGGAAACGAAAAACCTCGTCGGTTTTTATTTCGTTATTTTCACGCCAACCGACGATATGCCGCCCGCTCGACGCACCTATATCTATTGCCAAGTAATATTCCATATTCCACAACACATTAAGCTTTTTACACCACTATATTTTTGCAGTTAAAATGCGTATTTACCCGCGCCGACTACTTGTCTATTACCGTCGGGCAAGATGACGTCTGCCGTGCAGTTTGCGGGAATTTCTACGGTAAACTTATATCTTTTACCCGTCTTTTCCCAACCGCTTGCAACCGTCCCGTAAATGCTTTGATAACTTGCTTTTGCGTGCGTGAGCGTTCCGCCCGGTACAGGCTTAATCACAAAATGGTTTTCGCCCGCAACGTTAATTCCGCACATTACTCCAAACAGCCACTCGCAGACCGCGCCTTTGCTGTAATGGTTTAGCGAGGCAACGCCGCCTTGCGCTTCCGTGCCTTCCCAACTTTCCCAAATTGTCGTAGCTCCCATTTTCGGCATATAAAGCCACCCCGGCATTTGCTCGTTTTCCAACAGCTTATAGGCGTATTCGGGATTTATTTCCGTTAAAACGTATAGAATTAACGGCGTTGACAAAAAGCCCGTGCCTATTCTCCAACCGTAATTTTCAAGAGCCTTTACAAGCCGCTTTTTAGAATACTCCGTTTCTTCTTTGTTCAGAAGGTTAAAATACAGCGGACGGACGAGCATAGCCTGCCTGTCGGTGTCGAGCGGATAATCCTTCGTTTTGCGAAGCGCGCGGTACGCTTGTTTCGTGCCGTCGGCGTACTTTCTATAAAGCGCAATATCTTCCGTCCTTTTAAGCGCGGTTGCAATCTTACACATAAGCTCCATTACATACGCTGTATATGCGGTGGAAACTTCGGGGTGCGGCAATACCATATCCGTCCATTTCATAGGGGACACGTCGGCGGGTTCTGCCCATTCGCCGTAACTCTGCCCGTAATTGACCGCAAATTTTCTGTATTTATGCTTTAAGTGAATAGGCTTTGAAAGTACGGTTTTCTTTCCGCAACGCTTTATCATAAACTTTGCATAGCGTTTCATACCGTCGTAGTATTTCTCAAGCACTGATCTGTCGCCGTATTGTTTCCAAAGTTTATAAGGAATAATAACGCCCGCGTCCGACCAACCGACAGAGCCGTTCATCGTAGCCATATAAAAGTCCACTCCGCCCGCGGGCGCTATCTGCGGAAGTCTGCCGTTTTTCTTCTGCCAATCGTACATATCCCGCAAATACTTTTTCGCCATACTCCCGTAATCGAAAAAGTAACTTGCCGTGCCGACGAAGATTTGCGCGTCGCCCGACCAACCGTGCCGCTCTCTCGTAGGGCAGTCGGTGGGGACGTCGGCGTGGTTGTTCTTTGCCGACCAACGCGTGTTTTCCACAAGCTTATTTATAAGTTCGTGCGAGCAGTCGAACGACAGCGTTTCGGGCATATCCGAATAAACCGCAACAGCCGTGAAATCTTCGGGGTTGTATTCTACTTCCGTTTCGATTAAAACGTACTGAAAGCCGAATATCGCAAACTTGGTTTTGTAGTCGTTTGCGCCGTCTTTGCAAGTATAAATAACTTGCTGCAAGGGCGTTACTTTCGTGCCTTTCCTGTTGCGGCATTGAATGTTGACTTGCGTAAATTCGCCGTCCTTATTGAGCAATTCCCCGAAACGCAGTTTTATCTTTTGTCCTTTCTTCGCATTAAGCGAAAACTTAATATATCCCGTAAGGTTCTGCCCAAAATCGAGTACGGTTGCGCCCTTCGGCGTTTTTATGAGCCTCGGCTTGAACGTTTCGTGTTCGGTAACGGATACGTTGTTTGAAGCCGTGGGAATCACGTTGCACTTGACAACCTTTGCTTTACCGCTATAAGTCGGCGTGCGGTATGCTTCCAACACTTCGCCGTCC
This sequence comes from uncultured Christensenella sp., assembly GCA_910578655.1. Taxonomy (GTDB): domain Bacteria; phylum Bacillota; class Clostridia; order Christensenellales; family Borkfalkiaceae; genus Coproplasma. The sequence goes on along the minus strand of CAJTQE010000001.1, from coordinate 40,542 downwards.
TTGTTGTCCGCAAAGCGGATTGCGCCGTCGTTACTCCAAGCCCACATTCCGTCCGAACACACCGTGGTTATTTTTCCGTCCTGTCCGATTAGTTCCAACTGCGCGTAGAGTTTGGTTTGCGTACCGTATTGGTTTTTAATTCCCCACGCGCCGCAGCTTCCCCTGTACCAACCGTCGGCAAGCTCCACCGTCAAGTCGTTTGCGCCGCTGTTTATAAGTTCGGTTACGTCGCAGGTCTGCAACTGAATACGCTTTGTATAATCGGTATGCCCCGGCGCAAGGTAAAAATCGCCCACGCGTTTGCCGTTTAGCCTTGCCTCGTAAATTCCGCAAGCCGTAATGTAAAGCCGCGCGCGCCGAACGCATATTGCCGTAAAGGTCTTTTTGAAGCAATCGACGGGATAGCGTTTTTTCTTGTTTACGGAATAGTTGCCGCTTATCCATTTCGCCGTAAAATCGGTTTGTTTAAGCAGTCCCGTTTCGAAGAACGCCGACGAGCTTTCGCCCTCTTTATCGCTCTCGTCCCAAAGCGTAACGCGCCACTCTACTCTTTGACGGCTTACAAGCGTGTGGGGGTATTCGGCGTGCATGCCGTCCGAACGCACCTTACCGCTATCCCAAACAGCCTTGCCGTCAGACATTGCAATGATACGGTACGCCGACTGTTTTACGCCGCCCTCGCAGTTCCACGAAAGACGCGGTCTTTGAATATCTATCCCTACGGGATTATATAAATATTCGCATTTAAGATTTGTTGCCTTCATTCCGCTACTCCGTTATTTTTGCCTTGCGGCAAGTTCGGCTTGAATTTTTTTATAATACGTTTCGCCTTTTTCAAGTTCTGCCGCCCAAGCCGCGGACTCCCGTTCTTGCCGCTTATTTGCTCTTTCTTCACGGGCGGCGAGCTGTTCGGGCGTGAGCTTGGCAAGTTTAGCCGCACGTTTTTCTTCGGCTTTCTTTAATTTAGCCGCCGCTTTTTCGTCCGCAAGGCGTTTCTTTTCAGCTTGCTTTGCGCGATTTTCCGCAACCGCTTTATTATGCTTTTCGAGTTCGGCTTCATAGTCCAAGCCCTTTTTCCCGCACTTCACTTTGAGTTCTTCGGCAAAAATTCTTTCGCTTTCTTCCAGGAAATTCTTTTCGTCGATTTCCGCTTGAATTTCGGGTGCGACCCATTCTTCGCCGCGTGCTTCGGTTGCCGCTTTTTGTCTTTCGCGTATCATTGTCTGTTTACGGGTTATAGTCTTTTCCACCGAAAGGAATACAAGCAAGCCCGCAAGAATTACCCCCGTTATCGTTTCGAGACCTACGAACGAGAAGGTTATAACGTCAAGCACCGCCTTCGACTGGGTTGCGGCAATCGTAACACCGTCAACAATTTCGGGAGCGACATACCCCGCGCCCGAAATCATAGCGTTGAACACGGACGTAGCCACACCGACTATCGCAACCGCAATGATGTTATAGACGGACATTGCCGTACCGTCGCAACGTATACCGCTCTTCCATTCTATATGGTCAAGCCCGTCGGCAAAAAGAGCCATAAACACGTAAGCGCAGGGAAGCCCGCCGATATTTTTTATAAACTGCCCAACAAGCACTATATATAAATTAGTAGGCATCATCCAGCAAATCGCGCTGCCCAATGCGTAAAGAAGAAATCCGATAAGCGTTACGTTGCGCTTACCGAATTTTTTGGCAAGCGGCCACACTGCAAACACACCGATACCCATGGGAATACCGCCGATAACGGACACAAGCATCTGCGTAATTCCGTCGTTATACGTTCCCAAAACGTAATTGCAATAATAGACAAGCCCCATATTTTTAAGTGATGAAGCGAAAGTATATATGAGGAAGTAAACAAACATTACTAACATATATTTATCGGTAAGAACTATTTTAAGCTGGGTCAAGAACGGTATCTTCTTTTCGCCTGCCGCCGCCTGTTCTTCCGTTACGCGCTCTTTCGTGAAGTAGTATTCGAGAAGAGTCAAGGGCAAAGCCAAGCCCGCAAGAACGCCCATAACGATAATCCAGAGCGATTTATCCACACCAAGCATAGGCATAATAGCCATGGGGAATACGAGAGCAACCAAAATTCCGCTCATCATTATCGTGGAGATTTGGTTGAATACCGAAAGCCCGCCACGCTGAACGGTGTTACGGGTTGAAAGCGGACACATTAAGTTGTGACTCATATTGTAGATAGTGAATGCAAACGAGTAAAACAAATTATATGAAATCATTACCCATATAATCTGCAAAGTCTGATTGCCGCTCGGGACTAAAAACAAAAGTAATCCCGTAACAAACAAGAGCGGCGCGGAAAGGAGCAGCCACGGACGCGCTTTCCCTTGCTTCGTTTTGGTGCGGTCTATTATGTAACCCATAACTACGTTTGTTACTGCGTCGATCACTTTCGACACAAGCGGAAATACAACAAGGAACAGTCCGCCCCACACGGTGGTAAGTTTCAAAACGTCGGTGTAAAAGACGTTCAGATATGTAGCGAGTACGGCGTTTAAAAGAAGCGCCCCGCAAGGACCGAGAAGATAGCCGAGCCACTTCTCTTTTCCCTCAACGTTTTTGGAATGGACTTTACTATTGAAAATTCTTCCGCTTAACAGTTTACCTTTTTCCATTTATTTATCCTCCTTATCCTTCGGCAAAGCCGATGCTTTTATTTTTGTGCAGAAGCACTTTATACCCTTGATTAAATGCCCGTTTGCAAGATTTACAAAGCCCGTTGCAAAGTTGTACGGGCAACTCTTACCCGCAGACATCGACATCGTGATAATCGAATTACTTTCGAGTATGCGTTTTAAAAACATTGCGCCCTTTATTTTATTGTCGCGTTCCGCTCCTTCTGGAAGTTTCTTCGCCTTTTTCATATCCTTTTTGGCAACCGACAGAACGGAGTTGAACAGAATTCTTCCCATAACCGTCTGCCGCAAATCGGTAAATCGGCTTTCCAAATGTATCGGCTTTTGGGGCGGTAACGAAGGTATTTTCAGTCCCGACATCTGCTCGAATATTTCGTCGGTTATTTGTAAATTGTCCCCGCAATATGCCTTATTTACCGCTTCCGTATAGGGATTTACCCCTTCCTCTCCTTTCAGCGTAATAGCTTTATTTAATTTCAAGGTTTGGCAATCGGAACATAATTCAAAGTCGTATTCGCCGCCCTGCAATATAAAGCGGTTTCCCTTTACGTTCCAATACCGCAAATCGTCTTTCTCGACGGTTATGGTAACTTTTTTACTCTCCCCCGCTTTCAAGTATACCTTTGTAAAGCCTTTCAGTTCTTTAAGCGGTTTGAACACCCCGTCCCGCGGCGCTTTCACATATAGCTGAACGATTTCCGCGCCGTCATACTTGCCTTTGTTTACGACCTCGCAGGACACATTTATTTCCGTTTCTGTTTCGCTTGTTTCTATCGCCCGATAATCGAACGACGTATAAGAAAGTCCGTAACCGAACGGATAGCGCACTTTTTTGTCTGCGGTAAGGTAGTAACGATAGCCAACGAATATGCTCTCTTTGTATATCTCGTTTCTTGTCTTTCCGAAGTCTTTACCGAACGGTACGTCGTCGTAACTTATCGCCCACGTTTCGGCAAGTTTGCCGCAAGGCGTCTTATCTCCGAATACAAGCTGCGCCATTGCCGTTCCGCCGTTCTGCCCCGGCAAGTACATATTGAGTATTGCGCTCACGTTATCGGCAAACGGTAATTCTACGGGCGAACCGCCGTAGAGAATGACGATAATCTTTTTATCCGTCTTTGTAAGCGCGTCAATGAGTGCAAGCTGGTTTTCGGGCAAACGCATATTTTCTCTGTCCGCGCCCTCGCTTTCAACGTAATCTGTAAGCCCCGCAAACACCAATATTTTCTCATATCCGCTTGCAAGCGCAACCGCTTCTTTTATAAGTTTTTCGTCGGGCGCAAGCTGATTTTCCTTGTAACCTTTGGCGTACTTATAATTAACTTTCTTCTCGTCAAACGCAGTCTTGGGCGTGGAAAGGAACGTCGGGTTTATCATAGAACTGCCCGAACCCTGATAGCGCGGCTTTTCAAAAAGTTCTCCCGCTACAAGGTAACTTCCGTCCTTTGCAAGCGGCAACACCCCGTCGTTTTTGAGAAGCACTGCGCAATCGGCGGCTATCTCTGCGGCAAGCGCATTGTGCGCCGCAAAGTCGGCTTCACGCTTTTTGTTGTTTTCGTGCTTTTCGACAAGGCGCAACACGTTCTCTACCGCCTTATCCAAATCTTCTGTTTTCAGCGTTCCGTCCGCTACTCCGTCTATTATCCACTTACGGCAAATATTGGTGTCGCCCGGCATTTCCAAATCGAGTCCCGCGCGTATCATTTCAAGCCTGTCGTGCGTTGCGCCCCAATCGGTCATAACCAAACCGTCGAAACCCCATTCCTTGCGCAAGACGTCGGTCAAAAGCCACTTGTTCTGACAGCAATACGTTCCGTTGATTTTGTTGTACGCGCACATTAAAGTTTGCGGCTTACTTTCCTTTACGATGATTTCAAAGGGCTTTAAGTAAAGTTCGCGTATTGTCCGCATATCGCAAACGGAATCGCCCATAAAGCGGTAGTTTTCGCTGTTGTTGAGCGCAAAGTGTTTTACCGAAACGCCCGTACCGTTTTCCTGAACGCCCTTTACTTCCGCCGCCGCCATTTTACCCGCAAGTAACGGATCTTCTGAAAAATACTCGAAATTACGCCCCGCCAAGGGATTGCGTTTAATATTCGTTCCCGGACCGAGCAGGACGTTTACGCCGTAATGCGCACATTCTTCCCCGATTGCAACGCCCATTTTATAAGTATTTTCGGGATTCCAGCTCGAAGCCGTTGCAACCGCCGTGGGAAAGCACGTCGCAGGTTCGCTACCCGCAACGCCGTTATCCCCACCCTCCGACTGCACGCGAAGTCCGTGCGGACCGTCAGACATGCGAACGGAAGGTATTGAAAGCCTCGGCACGGGGTTTGTGTACATAAAGTCAACGCCCGCAACCAAAGCCGCTTTTTCTTCTACCGTCAGCTCTCTCAATAATCTCTGAATATCCATAGAAATGATACTCCCTTTCATTTTGTGTATAAATTATAACAAATAGCATATTAAACTTCTTGCATAATTGTTCTGAATAAGTTATAATAGTTCTAACTTTTGGAGAATATATGAAAAATCTTGATTATAATTACCTTTGCGCAATTATAGGCAATCTTGCGGGAATTCCTGTAAGGACATATAAAAATGACAAGCAAGTGTTTTATCACTCGCTTGTCAGTCTGCCTAAAGATCCAATAACACCATATCTTTCGGATATCTTATCGATAACCGACCATGTCGGTTATTTCATTACACCGTATTTTAACTATTACGGAATTGTTAATTGTCCGCCATATAAATTAGTTATCGGACCTTCACGTCAAGGGACTATGAACGATCAAGACATAAAAGAATTGGCGTTTAAGTGCGACGTTCCATCAGATGAGGTCAATGAATTTGCCGCGGGGATGAAAAGCATCGTCGCTATGCCGCTTGACAGCATATTGCAAATTTTATGCACCATGAATTACGTGATGAACGACGAAAAACTTTCTTTGGAAAAGATAAAAATATATGACGCGGAACAGCAAAAACTTAAAGAGATTATAGAATCCGACAGAGCCAATCAGAATTTCAATTCCGATATTGCAATAATTCAATCCGCTCAAGCCGTCCACAACACCATAACTCTCGAACAAATGCTCGTCAATATCGTCCGCAAAGGCGATACTGCGGCGCTCCGCGAATGGATTGCGAACGCCCCCGCCGTGCGCGCGGGAATTCTCGCCACCGAGCAAATGCGACAATTGAAAAACACGTTCATTGTAACAACCACCCTTATCTCTCGGGCGGCAATACGCGGAGGAATGGACGTTGAAGACGCGCTGACTCTTTCCGATGCGTATATACAAAAATGCGAGCTTTTAAATAACGTGGGACAAATAGCAAATTTGCAATATCATATGGTTCTCGATTATACCGAGCGCGTTGAAAAACTTCGGCTCGGAAAATCCCCGTCGAAGTTAGTTATAGAGATAAGTAATTACGTTCAACACCATCTTTCCGAACCCGTCGACATCGAAGCGTTGGCGAACGCTATGTTTTTGAGCCGTACGCGCTTGTCCGTAAAATTCAAGGAAGAAACGGGGATGACGCTTACCGATTTCGTGTTAAAAGAAAAAACGGACGAAGCCAAAAGACTTCTCCGTTATACCGACAAAACGTTGACCGCAATCAGTGCTTATCTCGGTTTTTCTTCGCAGAGCCACTTTTCCCGCGCTTTCCGGAAATACGCCGACTGCTCCCCGCTTGAATATCGCAAAAAATATAATTCCTAAAATTTCCATGTCCTCTACTCGGATTTATTATCGGTGGCTTCGGGCTTAAAAATAACGTGGCGCAAACCGTCGATATTTGTATCCTCTTCATCAATTATACAATATCTCAAAATGTTTTAATGTTTCCTTTATCGCTTCCACCATTTTCGGTGTGGGATGCGGACGAGGGTGTTTTAATTCTTCGACGGCGTTTGGGGCGTCGTACATAGGCAAGCCTAAATCACGCTTGACTTCGGCTATGTACGCCGTGTGGACTTTGAAGCCGTAAGTTTGCTCGATATAGTCTTGCATTTTCTTATAGGTTACTTTTTCTTTCGGCTTGCGTTCTTCGGCACGTTTGGCAACTTCTTTCAAAGATACTTGCCCTTCCTCTTCGCCGAACTCAACCTTTATGTTGATATGTCCGTCGGGTTTTTTGTGGGAAAGAACAACCAGCGTCTCGATATGCCTTGTCTGAGGGAACATATCAAACGGAGTTATGCTTTTTATACTGTATTCCGACTGCGGTTGACCGCACTTAATAAGCTGACCTGCGCTTTCCGTCAGCGTACCCGTCAGAAGCCCCAAATCACGGGCAAGGGTTGCGGGGTTGCAGGAAACCAAAATTATTTTATCCGCACCGGAGTTTTTTATCGCCGCAACCGCACTGCGCTCCATACCCTTGCGCGGAGGGTCGCAGACGATAATGCGCCTGCCCACGGTTTTTTCGAAAACCCTGTCAATCTCTTCTTCGACTTTGCCGCAGATATTGTGCATTTTACCGGAAAGCCCGTTTTCCGCTTTCAGTTCGTCCGCGCAGCGCGAAGCCTCTTTTACTATCTCTATGCCGTATGCACAGCCGCACTTTCGGGCGAGCATAGCGGTAAGCAGTCCGCCTCCGCTGTATAAGTCAAGCGCGGTAACGCCCTCTTCCGCCTCGTCGAGAACAGCCGAGTACAGCTTGGCGCGGACGCCGTCGTTGACCTGCAAAAAAGTATTAGCGCCGGCTTTATACTTTATGCCGGACTCCTCCGCGCCGAAAAAGCCGTCGCCGTATACGGTGAACCATTCGTCGCCGAATATGACGTTTGTATCGGTCGGGTTTATGTTTAAAAGCAGAGTGAACTGCGCGAATTTGCGGCCGAGTATCCGGACAAACGGACGCGCGTCAATACGTTCGGTACAGACAAGCGCGAATATGAATTTACCCTTTACCTCGCGCACAACTATGTGTCGGACGGCGTTATTGCCGAACTCTTTGACCGCCGAGATTACGTCACCGACCCAAACAGACTGAATTGCGCAGTCCGATACGGGAACTATTCTGTGACTGCGCGCGGCGTAAAAACCTACCTCCCCGCCGTCAACGGGCAGGGCGAGTTTGTTTCTGTAACCGTATTCTTGCGCGCAGGGCTGAACTGCGGAAACGGGAAAATTTATACCGCCTATTTTTGAAAGCGAGTTTTGCACAAGCGTGCGCTTAAATTCAAGCTGAGCGGAATAGCTCATATGCTGCAAATGACAGCCGCCGCATTTGCCGAACACGGGACAACGGGGCTGAACCCTGTCCGCAGACTCCGCTAAAATGCGGTTGAGCTTGCCGTATGCGATATTGCCGCTCACCTTTAAAACGGTGAATGCAATTCTTTCTCCGACAAGACAAAAAGGCACAAACACAGTTGCGCCCTCCGACTTTATTATTCCCTCGCCGTTAGAGCCCAAGCCCTCGACGACACCTTCGTAGATACCGTTTTTATGTAACATATCAACAACCGTTGCCCAAGCCTTCGCATATGCCCTGACAAATGCACACACAACAACCTTCGGCGCAGCACTCGGCGCAAACGCCGCCGGCTTCGCCCATTTGTTTTTGTCTTACCGCGCTTCTGTATTCGGGTGTTTTAGAAAACTCTTTCAATGCTTCAAGTTCTTCCCTGTATTCGCTGTTTTCGGGGTCCTCTTTCAGTGCGGCTTTTAAGGCTTTGCGCTGTTCGTTATACCAGCATTTCTTCTTATATATCAGGCTTTGAAGATAAAACTTTTTCGCGCTCTTTTCCTTGACGCTGTTTAAAATTTCCTGCGCCTTTTCAAGCTCGCCCCAATTTATGTAATCCTCCGCCACTTCCAGCGGCGACTTATTCTCAATCGGCTCTTCAAAAGTATTCTCGGCATTTTCTTCGGTATGTTCATCCATAATTTAGTCGCCTCTGATTTTAATATCAAATGTCGAATATATGAATGCAGTCATCGTAATAAGAGGAAGTCAGCCAATTTTCCGAGCCCAAATAAACGCGGAAATCGATTATTCCGAGCTCTTTGTCGCTACTTTTCAATACGTATTCGCCTTTTTGAAAATCGTATACGAAATATCCGCTGCCAAAGCTGTCCAAAATTACGGCATATTTATCGTCTATGTACATAAACTGGGCTTGCCCGTTTCCCTCATACTCCCCGATGTCTATGTCATAAACTTCTTCATGCGCGTTATAGTAGACTTTTTTATCGCTGTCGTTGAAATCCGCACCTACCCAATAATTTCCGATAAAATCATCCCCGAAAGTCGTAATTTCTTTTTTGCGGCTTGCAATAACTTCGCCCGAATCGTTTATCTCCAACAGGTAAATTCCGTCTTCGCAATTGGTCATTACGGAAACATTGCCGTTTGAGTTTACCTCCACCGACGATCCGTTTATGGGTTTACCGTTAAAGAGGGGTTTGATATATTTATCCTTATCGAGATCGTAAAAATTGAGTTCGTTCATTCCATCACTGTATAGAAGCGCGTTCCCGAATAATACGCCATGATCGAAACGGTTGATTTTATCTTTGAAAACAACGTTTCCGTCGTTCAAATCGATTACAACGCGAGTAAAATCTTCGCTGCCGTCTAAATACCGGGCTTCCAAATTGAGAGATATAAAATTGTTATTGAGCTGAAGCTGCTCAACTTTACCTCTTACTTTCACCGTCTTAACGTTGCGTAAATCTTTATCATAGATATCTATATAACTGAAAAGACCCTTTTCATCATATGAGGCAGCAGCAATTGCACCCGATTTATCGCCGGAAATATAGCCAACCTCTTTTCCGTAATTTGCTATTTTATAACCTTTGAGGTGTCCTTCTTCCGAAACAAGCTCGGCTGCTTCGGGATTTTCATTGTTTTTAATCCATTTTACCGTTTTATCTTCGTCGGTATAGTATTCTGCGTAATTCATACACTGCCCGACCTCATCCAATACGATCTTCTCTCTGTCGACTTGTATATTAAAACTCATATACATTGAAGCGCCGACTTTTACTCCGTCAACGTCGACGGAAATTCTTAAATCCCAAATGTTGGTTCCCTTAAAGAAGCCGTCCTTATCTATGCAATATTTTATTATTATTTCATCGCCGAAATCAATATCCGACAAATCGAAATCTTCTAAATCATCGCTATCCGGTTGCAAATCTTTAATCTGTTCAAGTAAGGCGTCTTTGCCAACCTTTACGTTATAAACGCTATAATTTCCTTCCTGTTCAAGCGTTATTTCCGTACCGTCGAAATCTTCAAGTTTATCCGGCTCTAATTGCGGTATGAGTTGATTATTGCCGCTTTTTTTAACGTCTTTCAAATAACCGTAGTTACTGAAAGTAAAATCGAAACCGCGCGCACGGTATAGTTTATCGTCGTTACTTGTATGAAAATACTCAACTTTGTTATTATCTTCGATTATCTCACACCAGTCCGCGGCAGCGCCGAAATAGCCGGCGGTTATTCCACCGTCAAAGTGTACGGAAAAACTGCTAGACGCATAATACTCGTCAGCCCCGAATGATTTCTTTTCCGCATTTATTATCTGTTGCGCAAAGCTTTCTTCTCTTCCGCACGAACTTATAAAAACAGCAGAACAAGCCGCCGCCACAAATGCGGATATAATTAAAAGCGTTTTCAATAGTGCATTTTTCATTGCTGTCACTTCTTTATCCTGTAAACGAGTTTGTCGACGGTTATCTGCATTTTGAAAACGAGATAATCGTACGGAAAGAAAAAAACAGAACCGCCGACGAAAATAAATAAGTAAATGTAGTCGTTTAAAAATTTGAAAAAACCGCTTTCGGCGTCAGCGCCGCCGATTATGCTGCCGAAGATAAGGATATACGCCACCCAAAGCGTAAAGTCGAACCAGACTGTTTTCACCGCGAGCGCAAGCCATTTGTTGATATTGAATTTTATTTGCAGTGAATTTATCAAAGGATGAAGCCCGAAAAACATTATAAACGGAACCAAATCCCAAAACCGTGCCGCCGCGCCCATTACTATTGCAAGAATGACGGTACCCAAATAGGCAAGCACGCCGCCGCGATAAAACTGTTTTGAAAGAGGGACCATCAATGCAACCATTGCAAACAGATAACCCGATGCAAGCAGAATATCGCTCCAGAACCCGACAAGCAGCAACACCACCGCCGCCGAGCAGGAAATAGCGGAAAGCGCAATTTCAAACGACCGCGAATATTTATTTTTCATTTTAACAACCCTTTATCCGAAAACGGTGAAGATGCAAGCAGGACAAGGAAAGCGCGAATTTTTGCAGGGAGCGCACAATTAAGTACGCGGCCGAAACAAAACGCAAACCCGACACAGTATTGCGACGCGTATACGCAGTTTTAACGGCAGCAGCCGTTGCAAAGACAGTTAAGACACATATTGAGATAACAGCATTCAATACAGCTTGCACAGAAATTTCCGCCCATTTGCCCCTCGTCCGAGGAATTGACCGTTTGACCCTGATACACGCTTTCTGATGAAGAGCGCTGCGCGTCGGAGTTTATTTTATCGTTCAGCTTGCGGTAAGTTTCCTTATATTTGGCGTTTTCGGGTTCCAACTGAATGGCGATTTCAAGCTGTTTTTTACTTTCGTTTACCCAGTTTTTGCGGTAAAAAAGCACGCTTTGAAGATAATGCCATTTGCCGCCGCGCTCGTTAAAAGTATCCAGAAGGCGCTGTGCCTCAGTCAAATCGCCGTCCTTTATCAGCTGCTCGACGCGCGCAAAGGAACTGCCGTCCTCTTCGGTTGCCGCGCTTTCGGAAAACTCGCGCACAAGGTCGTTATACGCCGTTTCCAGACGCGTAAGCATTGCTGCCGCGTTGTTGCCGATCTCGCCGTCCATAAACCGCTCCTCTAAATATTTCGCCCTGAGCGTGTCGTAAGCCGCGTCAAGCTGCTCCTTAGTGGCGTCCTCGGAAAGACCGAAAAGTTCAAGATTTTTCTTGTTCATATATTTCTCCGTTATTATTGTTTTTACATTTTTTACACTGCACGTTTAATATCGCTCTCGTCTTTAACGGAATGCCGCGCAGAATTATGTTGTCCGTTAAATCGCGGTTGAACGCGAAATTTATCTTTGAAAGTCTTGTGCGCATATCGGCAAACAAGCTGTCGAAAAGAAACGTCAGTTCGTCGATATTTTCCGCAACCGCCTGCGCCTTGCTCTCTGCGCCGAACGCATTATACAAAACGTTGTAGCGGCGTTTTTTCACGTCCTTATCGTAGTCGTCAAGGGCGTCGATAAGGTATACCCATTTGCCTATATCGTAAAACAGCGCTTCCGTTTCTTTGGTAGAATAATCACCCAACGCATACACCGAAAGATTGCGCATCATAACCGCAGTCGGTTCCGCCGCCATTTCGATTATTGCGCACTGCGCCTTTTCAACCTCGCTTTGGGCAAGCATTTGGCTGCTGATGATTTCAACCGCTTCCTTATGCCTTTTTAAAGCGCGTTTCAAGCCTTTTTTGTAGAGGTGACGGAAAACTCCTTTCCCGTCACCGTCGGCTTTATCGTCGCAAAGCTTGTAATACGCAAGCGCGGTATTGATACAGCCGAGCATTACGGTAACTTCGTCTACCGCCGCCATAGGCCGCCTTTTCAATATATGCAAAAAGCAGCGCGCACGCTTAATATTTACGTCCTCCCGACGGATATTATGAATGAGGGCCGACATAAAAGCCATATCGTATGTCAAAGCAGAACGCGCACACTGTCCGCAACCCGAACCTATGCTTTTGCAAAGTCCGCAGTAAAGAGCTTTATAAAGCGTTTCATCCTTTTTAAACAGATACGGGGCGTCGGGTTGAATATATCCAAACAAATTGCGACCTCAAAAAATTAACTCTGTATTTGATAAAAGCCTATTTTTTTATAGACCTTGTTTAAAGTTTTCTTTGCGGCGTATTCCGCGCGGTTTTTACCGCTTAAAAGAACGCCGTCAAGATATTCCTTATCCTTTAACAGCCTTGCCTGCTCCGCCTGTATCGGTGCAAGCTTATCCGCAACAGTTTCCGCGACGGCAAGCTTAAATTCGCCATACCCCCTGCCGCAGAACTCTTTTTCCGCATCAGCCACGCTCTTATCAGAGAATACCGAATATATGGAAAGCAGGTTACTTACGCCCGGCTTTTTTTCGGGGTCGTATCTTACTACCCCGTCGCTGTCCGTCACGGCGCGCTTGAATTTACGGATTACGGTATCCCTGTCGTCAGATAAAAAAATCGAGCCGTTGGGGTTTTCCGCTGATTTGGACATTTTTTTGTCGGGATTGAGAAGGTCGCTTATATTTGCTGCGGCTTTCAGATAAACCCCTTCGGGAACAGTAAAGGTCGGAGAATAAGCATTGTTGAAGCGCTGCGCGATATCGCGGGCAATTTCAAGATGCTGGGTCTGGTCCTTGCCTATGGGCACTACGGCAGCCTGAAATAAAAGGATATCCGCCGCCATAAGCACGGGATAGTCCATAAGACCCATATTTATATTATCGGCATGTTTCGCGCTCTTATCCTTGAACTGGGTCATTCTGTTCATTTCGCCGACGTAAGTGAACGTATTAAGCACCCAGCAAAGTTCCGCATGCGCCGGCACGGTTGACTGAACGTACAGCGCGCACTTTTCGGGGTCTATTCCGCAGGCAATGAACAGAGCTGCAAGCGCAAGCGTTCTCTGCCTGAGCTCGGCGGGATTCTGTCTTACGGTTATAGCGTGCATATTTGCTATTGCATAAAAACAGTTGTAATCGTTCTGAAGCCGTACCCAGTTCTTTATCGCCCCGAGATAGTTGCCTATGGTTAAGTTGTTGGTGGGCTGTACCGCAGAATAAAGATTTTTATTTTCGCCGTCCATATTTACTCCTTTACCTGAATATCATAACACAGTTTTCCGTTAATTGTAAAGATATTTTCAAGCTTTATGCGTTTAATCACAAAACTAAACTTTATAATTCACAAGTTTAACATAAAAACGCGGACGTTAACGTCCGCGTTTTTACTTTATTTTATAAATTCCTCAATTTCTTCGGGGAGTTTTTTTCTGTCTACCGATTTTGTAAAAATAACGGGCTTGTCCCTCAGCTCCTTAATACATTTGGGCACAGCCATTGCGGTTGCGTCGTGCAGCCGTTTTACGCCCTTGAAGCTGTCCTTTACGTCGTTGCCCGTCATTGCGTACAAAACGTCCTGCGGAAATTTATACGGGCTGTCTGCGGCGATTATTACGGCTTTGGTTTCGTCCTTTTTGTTCTTTTCATACCAGTCGTGCACAACTTTCATTGCGCAACCCGCGTTGGTGTCGAGAACGTAACCTATATCGATAAACACGTCGTACATAGCCTCAACGCAGGTTTCTTCGTTGGCAAAGCCGCAGTCAAACGTTTCATTCAACTTTGCAAGCTCGGCTTCGGTCAGGGAGTACCGGCCGTCGGAATCGAGGCTTGCCATTCGCTTTGCGGTAAGTTTAGCATCCCTGCCCGAAATTTCGAATATAAGCCTTTCAAGGTCGGACGGAATTAACACGTCCATATTCGGCGAAGTGGTTTTGACAAGCTCGCGGTTGACGTCTAACACGCCCTTGCCGAAAAACGAACACAGTCCGTTATTTTCGTTGACGGCGCAGTGAATACGCCTGACAGGCAGCCCCATAATCTTTGCATAATAGCAGGCAACGGCATTGCCGAAATTTCCGCAGGGAACGTAAAAGTCAATAAGTTCTCCGTTTTCGATTTGCTCTGAAGAAAGCATATCGAGATAGGCCGAAAAATAGTATGCAATGCGCGGCGCAACGCAGGCGAAATTGAAAGAGTTTGCCGTAACGCAACCGTTTGAAAGACTGTTTTTTACCGCATTGCGGCAGTCGTCAAAGCTGCCCTTTACGCCGAGCACGGCAACGTTTCCGCCCTCCTGCGTTACTATCTGCAATTTCTGCATTTTGGAAAGTCCGTCGGCAGGATACAGCGCAAGCGCCCTGTACCCGTCGCGGTCTTTAAACAGCTCTAAAACGGCTTTCCCCGTATCGCCCGAAGTAGCCGTAACGATATTGACCGTACCGCTTTTTCCGCACAGCGCAAGACTCTTTTCAAGCAAATAAGGCAGCGCGGCAACCGCCATATCCTTTGACGAACAGGTCGGGCCGTGAAAAAGCTCTAAAATATATACGCCGTCATCGGCGTGGACCACAGGCGCAGGGTCTGCGCCGAAACCGGAATACGCCTTTTCTACGGCGCGGGAAAGTTCTTCGCCGTCGTATTCGGTAAAAAATTTTTTAAGTATCAGCGTAACGCGTTCGGGATAACTCATTTCAAGCATCGCGTCAAATTCCGCGTCGGAAATTACGGGAAATTTTTCGGGCACAAACAGTCCCCCGTTCGCCGCAACTCCCTTTATAACCGCCTCCGCCGCGCTCACCTTTTCGCCGCCCCTCGTACTGATAAAGCGCATATTGCCTCCGTTTTTAAGGCGGCACAAATCTTGCGCCGCCCTCTGAAAATTTTTTTAAGCGTATTTTGCTACGAAATCGGGAAGTTCCTCTTTCGCCGCACTGCAAGTAATGGTTACGGTTATTCCGTTATCCGAAGAAATTTTGTCAAGCATAAAGAATATGCCTGCAAGTTCATTAAGCGGTTTTCCCGCAATTCTTACAATGCCGTCTATGTAGATATGTTCGTAATCGCCGTTGCCTGCCGCAATGCCCTTTACGAATCCGCAAAGCGCGTCCTCGCCCGTTATCGTCCAGTCCTTGACGTCGACGAAACGTATATTGCGGTTTAAATCGTACATATATCTTTTAGTATCGGTAATAAACGCGCTTACGCCCTTTGCGTTTTGCGCGTTTGCGTTTGCAGAGTCGATAAGCTGTTTTGTTTTGCCCGTACCTTTTTGACCGTAAATAATTTTAATCATATTCGTAAGCCTCCTCTTTATAATTACATTTTAACAGAGAAAAAAGCAAATTACAATAGTTTTTTGAAAATTCCTTAAAAAATTTATTCTGTTTCTTTTGCAAATTCGATTATCCGCGAAAGCCCCTCTTCGATATCCTTTTCGCCGAGCGCGTAAGAAAGGCGGATAAAGTCGTCGTCGCCGAACACGACGCCCGGCGTTGCGGCAACTTTTTTATTTTCCAAAAGCAGTTCGGCGAAGTCCGCGCTGCCGCGTATTCTGCGCCCCGCGTGGGTTTTGCCGTATAAGTTATCGCATAGCAGCATAACGTAAAACGCGCCGTCGGGCCTGATATAGTCAAAGCCGTATTCTTTCATTGTTTCCAATTTGTCAAGCATAAACTGCCTGCGCTTACCGAATGCGGCAATCATATCGCGCATAGGTTTTTCGTCGCCCGTCAGAGCGGCGATAGCAGCATACTGCGTAACGGTGTTGACGTTGGAAGTGGAATGGCTTTGGAAAGACGCTATCGCCTTTGCAACGTGCTCCGGCGCGGCAAGATATCCCAGACGCCAGCCCGTCATCGCGTAGGACTTGGAAACACCGTTAATTACTATGGTCTGCTCCTTTAATACGGACGCAATTGAAAAATGAGTTTCGCCTCCGTAAATAAGTTTTTCGTAAATTTCGTCCGAGATGACGGTCAGATTATATCTCCGGCAGACGTCGGCAATCTTTAAAATTTCTTCCTCGGTATACACTGCGCCCGTCGGGTTGCAAGGGCTGTTGAATATGAGGACTTTGGTTTTGGGCGTAATCATATTCTCTATCTGCGACGCAGTGACCTTGTAACCGTGACGGTAAGTCGCCATAACGAATACGGGGACGCCGCCGCAGCTTTTCACTATTTCGGGATAGGTCAGCCAATAGGGCTTAGGTATAAGCACCTCGTCGCCCTCGTCTATCGTTGCGAACAGGGCGTTAT
>CAJTQE010000001.1:0-23977 GCA_910578655.1 uncultured Christensenella sp. | reverse complement strand
AATGTTTCGCGCCGTTTGAAACGATTATCTGCGACGGGGCGTAATCGAGATTGTTTTCGGTTTTCAGTTTTTTTACAATTGCGTTTTTAAGCGCAGGCAGTCCGGACGCGGCAACGTACTTCGTATAGCCTTTGTCAAGCGCGTCCTTAGCGGCTTGCACTATGTGCGCAGGCGTAGCGAAATCGGGTTCGCCCACGCCGAAATTGATTATTTTTTCGCCCGACGCTTTAAGCTCGTTGGCTCTTGCGGAAATGGCAAGCGTCATACTCGGCGCAATTGCCCCCGACCTTTGAGAAATTTTAATCATAACGTGCCTCTTAAATGAGTATACTCTTTTTGGCTATTCGCAAATAATATTGCTGTTTTCAAGTTTGCCGCCGAATAACCGTATCTTCATTTTGTATATCCCCTTTTCCGTTATGTTTTTTAAAAACACAATCTCTAAGCTTCTATCACCGAAAATCTTTGCGTTGTCCTTTTCTTTCATTTTTTCAACCGTTTGCGTCGAATAATAAAACGTATAGCAGATTTCATCGTCATAAACCTTACAATAGTCGGGAAGTTCATCGGACTGAGCTACTTCGCAAAAAAGCGGTTGCGGCATAATATCAACTGTTCTTACATAATGCGCAATGGTATAATTGCCTAACTTGAAGTTTTTAAAAACCGTTTCGGCATACTCTTCAAAATTTTCGATATCGAATATTTCACACTCAAAAATATAGTAAAACTGTTCACAGTATTGCTTTTCATTAACAGCGTTTCGCGGTTTTTTTAGCCAACTTATTTCATACTTGATTAATACTTTTTCGTCAAACAAATTGCCTTTAAGTCCTTTTTCACCGAAAATATTTGACAGTACCACAAAAAACAAAATGACGCACGTCCCTGTGATTACAAAGACACTTACCATTACGGCTGTGAAAATGCTATTTTTCGCTTTTTTATTCTTACACATAAAATTTATCTTCCTCCGCTTAAAAGCTCGTAGTCTTTAAAAAACCAATTTATTCTAGAAACGCTATTGGTTAGCTGCTGCAAATCACCTAGCCAAGAAACTAGGTCTTTCTGAAAATACTTTGTCCCGTGCCGAGTGGGTCTATAATAACTTTATCCATATCTTTGATAGCAGCGTAAACGCCGAATGAAGATAATATTAAGCTTACAATAAAGCATAAACTTAATATACAAGCCAAAATTTCCTTTTAATCATTTAACCACATACCTTAAATTTTATTAAATAATAACACAAATGCCAAGAAATGTCAATACCAACATAAAGGGGGACGGCGTCAAGTTTTTTCCGCACAGAATGACAAACCCGAGCGTTTTTAAAACGCTCGGGTTTATTATTACTTTTTTTTACATTTATCGCAGGCGGTGCAACCGCCGCAGTCGCAGCAGCCGCCCTTGCGTTTTACTTTTTTATAGATAAGCCAACCTGTCACGGCGAGAGCGGAAACGGCGATAATTACCGTTACGACGATGTCGAACGCGTTCATTTTTTACTCCTCTTTTTAAAAATTTTAGTTACGTCGAATTTGCCTGTATTTCTCAAAACGATAAGCGTTACGGCAGCGCCTGCAACCGCGAGCCAGATAAACAGCGTCCACCACCAACTGCCCACCGTATAGATAGCGGCAGCGGCAAGATAGCTTGTAACCAACCAGAAAACAAGCGTCCACCTGAATGTGCCTTTCGTAAGTTCGGCCTTTGCGGTTGCGCAAGCCGCAAAGCAGGGAATAGTGGTCATATTGAAAACTATAAACGCTATAATCGCCGGAATAGTAATGCCCGTACCCTCAATCATTGCGACGGCGGTTGCAACCTCGTCCGCCTCCCAATCCACGTATGCGCCGGCAACAACTGCCGCCAGTGCGCCGAAAGTTGCAATTACGTTTTCCTTTGCAACGAGACCGGTTATTGCCGCAACCGCGAATACCCAGCCAAACGTCTTGCCAAGCTGCGAGCCGAAGCCGAGCGGCGTGAACAGAGGCTGCACAAACATGCCCAAGCTTCCGAGAATGGATTTATCGGTCTGCACATTTACAAGCCCCTCTATTTCCGCAAGCGACTGCCACTTCACGGGGTCAGCACCGAAAAGCTGCTGCGCGTCCTGTAATAAAAATTCCCAGTTCCAGGAAAATGATTGCAGAACCCAGATAATTACCGTCGACGCAAAAATGATAGTAAACGCCTTTTTGACGAAGTGCTTTGCTTTATCCCACAAATGCCGCAGCAAATTTTTGATTGCCGGCAGACGGTACGCAGGCAATTCCATAATAAACGGCGGAGTTTCGCCGCGCATAGTGGTATTGCGCATTAAGAGCACCGCGCACACAGCTATTACAATACCGGCAAGATACATAGAAAGCGTAATCAAATCGACGTTTCCGACGCCGAACACAGCGAGTATTCCGCCCGACATTGCAGTAAGTATGGGCAGCTTTGCCCCGCAGGAGAAAAACGGAATTACCCTTATCGTAGCGGTTCGTTCCTTTTCATCGGCAAGAGTGCGCGTGTTAATCATTGCCGGAAGCGAACATCCGAAACCCATTATCATAGGCATAAACGCCCTGCCCGAAAGTCCGAAGCGGCGGAAAATTCTGTCAAGCACGAACGCAATACGCGCCATATATCCCGTATCCTCCATAACCGAAAAGCCGAGAAACAGAAACAAAATCTGCGGCAGGAAGCCGAGCACGGCGAATATACCGCCGAGTATCGCGTCGCAGACGAGGCTGTCTACCCACGCCGAACCGCCGCAAACGCCTATCAGCGCGGAAACTCCGTCGCTTATATAGCCGAGCACGAGATTGAGTAAATTAGTTAAAATCACTCCCGGAGAAAATACCGCGCCGTCGTAAAAGCAGGCAAGCAGCGACGTACCGAAGCTGTCGCCGTAACCGAGTTCTTCAAGCGCGGGCATCCAACCCTGACTTTCGGTAAAGCCGTTCAGAAAGAGCAGATTTTCCGAAAAGGTCAGATGGAAAACAGCAAACAGCACTACTATAAATATGGGAATGGACCAGATTCTATGAGTGAGAATTCTGTCTATCTTATCCGATTTTGTAAAAGCCGTCTTTTTTGCGCCGGCTTTTGCGGACGCAAGATTTGACGATATGTACCTGTAACGCCTGTCGGCGATTTCCGCTTCGAGGTCTGAATTCAATGCGGCGACAGCTTCTTTCGCCCCTTTTCTTTCGCGCTCGATTTCGTCGTTTTCGAGAAGTTTAACAGCGTGAAACAACGGCGAGGATACGCCTTCGTTTTCATAGTAGGCGCGCGCCACGGCAATTTCGTTTTTCAGCGCATCCTGCAAAACGGTTACGCCCTTGCGCGAGGCAGGCAGAGCGGCAGCCCTTTCCATTAACCGCTTTATACCCTTGTTTTTGAGCGCTGAAATTGAAACGACAGGCACGCCGAGCGCACTTTCAAGCAAGCTTTCGTCTATCTTTTCGCCTGCCTTTTCAACCTCGTCCGTCATATTCAGCGCGATTATGACGGGAACGTCCGTTTCCAGTAGCTGCGTGGTAAGATATAAATTGCGCTCTAAATTGGTCGCATCGACTATATTAATTATTCCGTCGGGTTTCCCGTCTAATATAAAATTGCGCGAAATAATCTCTTCGGGCGTATACGGCGACAAAGAATAGATACCGGGCAAATCGACGATTTTTACATTGCTTTCGCCGCCTTTATATAAGCCTTCCCGCTTGTCTACGGTAACGCCCGGCCAGTTTCCGACGTGCGCCGTCGAACCCGTAAGCGCATTGAAAAGCGTCGTTTTTCCGCAATTGGGGTTGCCTGCCAAAGCAAAAGTTTTCATAATACTTCCACCTCCGCGCAAGCCGCTTCCGACTTTCTCAAAGTCAGCTCGTAGCCTCGTATAGTTATTTCAATTGGGTCGCCGAGCGGAGCTTTTTTGCGCATAACTAACGTTGCCCCCGGAGTAACCCCCATATCGAAAAGCCTGCGCCGAACGCGCCCCTCGCCGGTTACCGCAACTATTCTGCCGCTTTCTCCAACCGTAAATTCACTGAGTAATTTTTTCATAGACACCTCAAATATTAACTAAGGTTTATTTTTTAAATAGTATTAAAACGGCTGCACGCCGTACACTTTAAGACACAAGAATTTTGCACGCAAGAGATTTGTCAAGGCAAAGTCTGCCGTCTTTCACTATTACTATGACGCTTCCGCCGTTCGAGGAAATAAGCGTAATCCGACCGCCTTCCGCTATCCCCAGCTCGCGCAGATGTTTTTTTGTCTTATCGTCCGCCCCCACTCTTCGGATACATAATTCTTTACCCTCAGGCGCAATTGAAACAGGCATAGTCCACCCTCCTTTACAAAAATTAACCTAAGTTATTTTTTAATTATTATATTCGCACGGCAAGCGTTTGTCAACTAAAAATAAACCAAAGTTAAGTTTTTTTGCAAAAAAATACACGCCGCGGCGTGTCATTTTAAAAATTATCCTTTAAGGAATTTTTTAATTGCCTCAAACGAAGCGTCCGAAATGACGTGTTCCATTTTGCAGGCGTCCTCTTCCGCGTCCTTGGCATTGACGCCGAGACTGGACAAAAAGCGCGTGATAGTGCAGTGCCTGTCGAAAATTTCGTTGGCGTACTTCTCACCGTTTGCCGTAAGATATATGTGCATTCCGTTCGTTTCGACGTATCCGCCGGACTGCAATAATTTAATCGCTTTCTGCACGGCAGGCTGCGAGACGCCTATCCGACGCGCCACGTCCACCCTGTGCACGAATTTATTTTCGCGCGATAAAAGCAGAATACATTCAAGATAGTCTTCCGACGACTGATTATAACTCATACGTCTATTTTACAATAGATTTGTATTTATGTCAATACGGAAGTTGCAATTTTCATTATTATACTTTATAATATATCTATATAATATTTGCCCACGTTAAAGGAGATTTACTATGTACATATGGACGGGTTGCGACATTAACCCCAAATTTTTGGAATTCCGTGAAAAGGTAAAACAGATAAGCGAAGAATTAAATCTTTGCCGGACCGCACTGAATTTTCCGCAGCATATTTCGCTGAAAATATCTTTTGAAATGGATGAAGCACTTGCAAAGCATTGTATGAAAGACATCATAGAACTGTTTAAAGCAACAAAACCGTTTACCGCAAAAGTTGCGGGATACGAACTGCGCGACGGGATTATATGGCTGAGGATAGAGGATAACGAGCAGCTTAAATCTCTGCACGAAGAGATTGACGAAATAGGAAAAAGTTATGCCGTAAAACAGCACGCTTTAGACAAGGAATATATCTTCCACTCAACCGTAGTTTTAGACGGCGACGAAAGCAAACTTCAAGCGGCTTACGAAAAACTGAAAGAAATACCTTTCCCTGAAGAGCTGAAAATAAATACTTTTCTTGTCGGACACTCGCTTGACAATGTAGAATACAAAGTAGACCGCAGAATAAAAGTTAAATGATAAAACAGACGCCTATGCGTCTGTTTTTTGCTGTTTATATTTTTTAAGGCAGATATACTTTATAAACGGATAGCTCAGGGCAAGAACGGAGGCAAGCCACGCGGCAGGGTCGGCAAAGCAGAGCGCAACGTACGCGGAAAAAGAAGCTTCGCAATTTATCGCTCCGCCGTTGACTGCCTCGGGAAGATAAAAGCAGACCAAAATCCTTGCAACAAGTTCGGCTGAGCCTGCAAGCAAAGTAAAAAACGGTTTTTCGATACCCTGCGCCGCCGAACGCCATACGAGCAGAGTACCCAGAATAAAGTACAGCGACAGCGCGACGTATAAATAATAATTACCGAATCTGATTGACTGTTCGGTTATCTTATCCTCGCTTAAAAACAGATACTGATACGCTCCGCCTATCGTCAGCAAAAGTCCCGTCCCTGCAAGCGCAACGTAAAAAACAAACATCATAAGCGACGCCTGCAAAGTTCCGCGCTTAATTCTGCCGTATTCTCCTGCGCCGAAATTCTGGGCGTTGAAACTTACTAAAGCGGTTCCGAACGCTATCATCGGCGACATTAACAGGTTGCCTAATTTGCACGCCGCCCCGTAGCCGTTCTGTGCAGGATTTCCGGCAACCATCGCGCCGTCGGGAGTTAAGTCGAAGCTCACCACTGCGCCCTGCAAGACTATCAGCCCGAGCGCAAGCACCGAAAACTGCAAACCAAGCGGTACGCCCTGCTTTATGTGTTTTGCATATTCGCCCCAGCCTGCCTTGAAGTCACTGCGTTTAAGACGCAGATTTTTGAATTTTGCAAAGGTGTAGATAAAGCACGCCACGGTGCTGAGCGCCTGCGCGATTACCGTTGCCGCCGCCGCGCCGACTACGCCCCATTTAAACACCGCGATAAACAGCAAGTCAAGCCCGATGTTTATCACCGTCGAAATAAACAGGAATATAAGCGGCGTTACGGAATCGCCTATACTGCGCAGCACCGAACAGATAAAATTGTAAAACATCTGGGCGAATATGCCTGTAAAAATGACAAAACAGTACGAATAAGCCGCGTTGTATACGCCGGCGTTGGCAGGCGTGACGTTCAGCCATTTAAGCATAGGCTGCAAACACAGCATGGAAACTGCGGTTAGTATTACCGTCACCGCCGCGCAGAGAATAATCTGTACGGCAAAAGAACGGCGTATTCCGTCACTGTCCGCGTTGCCGACTCTGTCGGATATAATGACGGTAAAGCCCGCCGTACAGCCGAATGCAAACTGCAAAAATACAAATATTATCGACGATACGTCATTCACCCCTGCCACTTCGTCCGCGGAAAGGGTCTGACCGCATATCGCCGCGTCGCTGATAGTGTAAACTTGCTGCAACAGATACGATACTATGACGGGCAAAGAAAATTTCAGCAGAACTTTCCACTCTTTGCCCTGCCGTAAATCAATAGGTGTAAAAAATTTTTTCAGTCTTTCTTTAAATGTCATAATTGTTCCCGTTTAAATCGGTCGGGCGTTTTCGCCCGACCGATGTTATTCTTCGCCTGCAAGCTGAGCTTCGCGTTCAGCTACCGTAAGGGCCTCTATCATTTCTTCGATGCCGCCCATTATAAAAGTGTCTATGGAGTACAGAGAAAGACCTATTCTGTGGTCGGTTACTCTGCCCTGAGGGAAGTTGTAGGTGCGTATCCGCTCGCTCCTGTCGCCGCGTCCGACCAAACTTTTGCGGTGTTCGTCGTAAGCCGAACGGTTTTGCGAGCTGTAAAAATCATATAACCTCGAACGCAGAACCTTGAAAGCTTTGTCCTTATTTTTAAGCTGACTCCGCTCGTCCTGACAAGTTACCACTATGCCCGACGGGAAGTGAGTTATGCGTATAGCGGTTTCGGTTTTGTTTACTTTCTGTCCGCCTGCGCCCGACGAACGGTATACGTCCACGCGGATGTCCTCATCCTTTATTTCAACTTCGACGTCCTCCGCTTCGGGGAGAACGGCGACCGTTGCCGTCGACGTGTGAACGCGCCCCTGCGATTCCGTTTCGGGCACGCGCTGAACGCGGTGAACTCCGCTTTCAAATTTAAGCTGCTTGTATGCGTCCCTGCCCGCAACGTTGAAAACCACTTCTTTGATGCCGCCGAGTTCGGTTTCGCTTATATCAACAAGCTCGACCTTTAAACGGTGGCGTTCGCAATAGTTTAAGTACATTCTGTAAAGTTCGTAGGCAAATAGCGCGGCTTCGTCGCCGCCTGCGCCGCCGCGGATTTCTACGATACAGTTCCTGTCGTCGTTTTTGTCTTTGGGCAGAAGCGCGATTTTCAGTTCGCCTTTAAGCCGTTCGACCTCCGCCGAACAGTCCTCTATCTCCGCCAGAAACAGCTCTCTCATTTCCGGATCGCTTTCTCCGCGTATACCCTCGTCAGCCTTTTTCAGTCTGTCGAAAACGGCGAGATATTCTTCGTATTTTTGCGAAATTTCGGTAATTTCGGCTTGGTCTTTGGCTGTCTTTGTCCAAAGCGCAGGGTCTGAAATTACCGCCGCGTCGCTCAGTTTTTCAGAAAGCTCCAAATATCTTTTGTAGATATCTTGGAGCTTGATTAAAAATTTTTCCATAATTGAAGTTTTTACTAAAAGGCGATTTTGATGAAACGGTCAACCCCGTTAAGGTCTTTCATAACCATAGCATAATCGCGCCGCTCGAAAAGTTTTAGAATTTCTTCGGCCTGACCCTCGCCGCACTCTAAAAGCAGAATGCCGTCTTTGGCGAGATAGCTTCTGACAGACTGCGCTATGCGCCTGTAAAAATCAAGTCCGTCGTCCCCTCCGTCCAATGCTATCTTCGGTTCGAAATTGCGGACTTCCTTTTGAAGTTTGGGAATATCGTCGCTTTTGATATACGGAGGGTTGCAGACGATAAGGTTATAACGTCCGCGCACGGTCGTAAACAAATCGCTTTGAACAAAGTCGACGTTGACGCCGTTCAATTTGGCGTTTTCTTTGGCAAGCATAATCGCCGCGTCCGAAAAATCTGCAGCGGTTACGGAAATCATCTTTTTCGAACAGCTTTTGGCTATTGAAATTGCAAGACAGCCCGAACCCGTGCAAAGGTCCAGAACCTTGTCGCCCTCTTCAACGGATTTAACCGCATAATCGGCAAGTAATTCGGTTTCGGGACGGGGGATGAGCACCCTTTCGTCGACTTTGATGCGGCAGCCGTAAAAATCGGTATCGCCGATAATATACCAAAGCGGTCTGCCCGTCAGCCTTTCTTCAATGATGGCGTGTATCTTTTTGCTTTCCATTGCAACGACTACGCGTTCGTTTTTCAATTCTTCGCGCTTTATGCCCAAAACAATAGAATATATCCACTCGGCGTCGCTTTCGTCGATTTCCGCCTGCGCAAACGCCGCTTTGGTTTCGGCAAGCATTTTGGAAAGTATTCCGCTGGTTACGAATTCGGTTTCGGGGACGGCAGGGTCCGCTTCCATTTCGAGGACCTTATTGAAAGCGCAAATTGCAACTTCAATCATTTCGTCGTCCGGTTCACGCGTGGTCAACGTCTTTTGGATAAGCTTGCCGGGGGCTTTGAAAAAGTTTACAAACTTATTGTCGTACTTTGCAAGGAATTTTAACACTTCGTACGAAAGCCCGGCAATTACGGGTAAAAGGACAAGCTCTATGCCGAACTTAATCAAAAACCTTAAAGCTCTGTTTTTAACGCCGACCGCAACGTAAGTGAAAAACGCCCAGTTTATTATAGAAATAACTACTATGTTCACGAACAGTACGATAAACAGGAACGAAGTTCCGCACCTGTCGTGAATTCTTGAACATTCTTTGACTTTTTCCGGCGTAAGCTCTATGCCGCGTTCATATGCGTTAATAGTCTTATGCTCCGCGCCGTGGTACATATACAGTCTGCGGATATCTTTCATTATCAGAATAAGCGAAAGATAGCCGATAAAAATCAAAAGCTTTAACACTCCCAGCAGAACGTAATAAGCCCAGTGCATTTCGTTGATAGGCGACACACGCCCTAACAGCCCGACGAGAAACTGAGGTAACAATATAAAAATTGCAACCGCAAGCGCCACGCCGATTACCGCGGAAACGGTTATAAGCACGTTTACAAGATTCGCTTTGAATTTTTCGGCAAGCCATTTTTGAAGTCTGCTTACCTCCTCGTCGCCGTCACCGCTGACGCTGGCTGCACGCATAAGCGTTTTAATGCCCAATATAAGCGAAGTTACAAGATTGACAGAGCCGCGCACAAAAGGAATTTTCATTGCGCGTGACAGATGTTTACCGCGTGATAAACGCTTTGATTCAATTTGAATTTCCCCGTCAGGATCGCGGACAGCGGTCGCCATTGATGATTTGCCCATCATCATAACGCCCTCTATGACCGCCTGACCGCCTATCGAGGCACAATTTTTCTTAACTTTTTTTGACATAATTTAACACTTAATATTGACAGTATATGTGGCTCCAAATACTTGGAGCCACACTTTGAATCAGATATTATATCTTTTCTTGAATTTGTCTACGCGGCCGCCTGTGTCCACAAGCTTTTGTTTACCTGTGAAGAAAGGGTGGCACTTATTGCAGATGTCAACTTTAAGAGTGTCTACCTTTTTGGTGGTACCCGTTTTGAATGTGGCTCCGCAAGCGCATACAACCGTTACTTCGTGATAATCGGGATGTATTTCGGGCTTCATATAACTTACCTCGCTGTATCTTAATATAAATTCTTCTACATTATATACAAATTATATTTTTAAGTCAATTAATTTAACCGCTTTCGGCAAAAATAAATTGACGGTCATTTTAGTTGCCAAAAGATTAAAATTAGAATATAATTGAAGTACGGGTAATTAATCCCAAGCGATGCACACTGAAAGAGCTGTTTTGCACTCTCTCTGCGTTAAACTCGCTTATAGTAGCACCGACTACAATATCGCTCGTTTGCCTTGATATAGCAACAAAACAGCTTTTTCAGAGCGCGCAGCGTTTTTACGGTGCGAAATAGCGAGGCTGGACGAACAAAACAGCGTGAAGACGTGTCGTACACACGCCGAACGCGGGTTTGGGTGTACAGGCTGTGATTGCGCCCGTAAAAATGCATCTGTTGAGGTTAATTACCCGTATGGATAACTGGATTTTAAAAGGTGTGCGAAACCTTGTCAATGAAGCGGGCGAACCGCAGGAGATTACTTCGACGCAGGTCAAAGTAAAAGTTACGCATTTGCTTGTTTCCAACTTTGACGCGCTTTTGTTTAACGGCGACATAGGTACGCAGTATCCCAAAACGATAGGCAGATTTGCAAGCGGTTTGGTGACGGAAGCGGGCGCAGACTGTTACGGCGTTAAAAAAGGCGACAGGGTTTATATTAAATCCGCCCTGCCCTGCGGCGAGTGTTTAAACTGCAAAAGCGACAAAGCGGAAGAATGTGCAGACATTAAAATTGCGGGCAGGGATTTTGACGGCTTTTTGCGCGATTTCGTCGTTTGCGAATATAACGAAGTTGCTCCGCTGCCGGATTCCGTCGACAATTTACAGGCGCTTTGCATAGAACTTATCGGCATTGCGGAAAATATTTACGACAGGCTTAATTTGTCCGTCGGGCAGCGCGTTGCGGTTATCGGCGGCGATACGCTGGGAAATATCATCGCTCAGGTTCTGCAATACCATAAAGTTATCCCTATCGTCATAGATAACAATCAGGCTAACCTTGACCGCGCGAGGAAATGCGGCGTTTACTACGCATTCCCTGCCGATGACGAGGCTATGAAAAACGTTGCCGAAGCGACAAACGGAAATATGTGCGACGCGGCAATATATACGACCGACTCTTATCTGCCCGTATCTTTGGCGGCAAGAATTGTCGGAAACCAAAAATCGATTGTTTTAAGCGGATTTGCATCAATCAGGAATTCCATTGCCGTGCGCGACGTGCTTGAAAAAGATTTGCACGTTTTCGGCGTAACAAGCGCGGCGGGATATACCGATTCGGTCATCAATATGCTTTTGCACGGCGCGGTAAACTTCGACTATTTCGACAAAGAGATTCTCGATAAGTTTGACCCCGTGAAAATTTTAACCGAATTGAGCGAAAAAATTCTGACGCCCGGTAAAAGTAAACTTACAGTGCTGAAACTGATTTTCTAAGCAAGCAGCTTTTCGGTTGCTATGAACAAGCAGAAGCAGGCAAGTGCACAAACCGCAAGGGAGAAATAAACGACCGCAGCGGCGCGTAAGATTGATAAACTTCTGCGCAGTTCAGAGCATGCTTTTCGGTTGTTATGAACAAGTAAAAGCAGGAAATTGCGCAAGCCGCAATGGAGTTTACACAGAAGTAAACGACTGTAGCGGCGCGTAAAATTGACAAACTTTTGCGCAGTTCAGAGCAAGCGAAAATGTACATAATGCGCAATCTGTTTAATATTAACCTAATCTATATATTTCTGATTGCGGCTGAAATAGCCGCAATTATTTTTTTATTAATATGTCTGCCGTCCTACTTCCCCGTCGCGGCTGTAATTATAGGAATATGGTCATTCAGTCTTATCACAGCCGCAACTGCGTATTACAGAGGCAGTTCGCCGGAAATTAACTGTTCGGTCATTCTTATGATTACCGCGCTTCCCATTATCGGCGCGGCGTTCTATCTCTGTTCCGTGTTGCAAACCAAACGTCGCGGTATACTGCAAGTGGACTGTCTGCCGCAATCCGGTGATGAGCGCGCCGCTCACGCCGTCTGCGGAACGGGCGGCGCAGGCTATGACAAGGCGGTTTATTTCGGCAACGGGGACGAGTTTTTTAACCTGCTTTTCAAGGAAATAGCAAAGGCGGAAAAGCTTGTCTGTCTTGAATATTTTATCGTTCACGGCGGCAAAATTTTCAACAGACTTATAAACGCCCTGCGCACGGCGAAAAGCAACGGCGCGGAAATTTACTTTATTATCGACGGTATAGGCTCCGCTTTCAAACTAAGACGGCGCGAGCTGAAAACTCTGCGCACGGTCGGGGCGACCGTCAAGGTGTTTCATAGACTTAAACCCCTTTTCTATACGGGGCTGAACAACCGCGACCACAGAAAAATTGCAACCGTCGACGGCAAAGTTGCGTTTACCGGCGGATTCAATATAGGCGACGAATACGCAAATATCGAAAGCCCTTACGGATACTGGAAAGATAACGGCGTTGCCGTATACGGCGAAGCGGCAAAAGTTTTCGAGGGTATGTTTTTATCCGTTTGGCACAAGGACTATAAAACCGCAATAAGCAACGAGGGCAGGCACCGCTGTACAATATATTACGACAGCCCTCCGCGTCTTACGGGCGCGTTGGAAAATTTTTATATGTCGGCAATAAGTTCGGCGCAGAAACGCGTTCATATATTCACCCCCTACTTTTGCGCAGGCGAAAAAATTAACGAGGCGTTAAAGCTTGCCGCAATGCGCGGCGTTGACGTACGCATTGTAATTCCGCATATTCCCGACAAAAAATATGCGTTCGAACTGTCGCGCACCTGCGCCTCGATGCTTGTCGATTCGGGAATTAAGTTTTACGAATATACGCCGGGCTTTATGCACGCGAAAAGCGTTATTTGCGACGACAGAGTTTTTATAGGCACTTATAATTTAGATTTCCGTTCGCTGAGATTAAACTATGAATGCGGAGCAATATTCGACGGTGAAATCTGCCGGCGCGCCGAAAGGGATTTTTGGGATTGCATGCGCCTCTCTATGCCGTTCCTGCCGCAAAAAATTTCGCCGTTCCGTGCCGTTTACAGATTTTTTTTAAGGCTGCTTGCACCACTGTTTTAATTATTGACAAATGCCGATACCTGCGATATAATATTTTTATGAAAATATTTATTGCGTCCGATTTGCACGGCTCGGCTGAATATTGCCGTCAGATGATCGAAGCTTTTAACAACGAAAATGCCGATAAACTCTTGCTTTTGGGAGATGTGCTCTATCACGGCCCCCGCAATCCTCTGCCTGACGGATACAGCCCGCAGGAAGTCGTTCAGATGCTTGAAAGCATTAAAAACAAGATACTTTGCGTAAAGGGAAACTGCGACGCGGAGATAGACGAATGCTTACTGCCTTTCCCCGTAATATCGAATTTAGGCGCTGTTTTTGCCGACGGGCTGAATATATATTTTGCGCACGGACACGGTGATGCACCCTTACTTTCCGACGGCGACGTCTATCTGACGGGGCATACTCACGTTGCGCTGAACGCGAAGGAAAACGGACATTATCACCTTAATCCCGGTTCCCTTTCACTGCCCAAAGACGGCAGCAAACGCGGATATATAGTCTATGAAAACCGCAAATTTACTTTTAAAGAGTTAAGCGGAGAGCCTTACGACGAGCTTGATATTGACGCTGAACGCGAACGCAGCGAACAGGCGGAACAGGTTGAAGAAGAGCAGCCTGCCCCCGTGCAAGTCAGGCGTCCGCAGACAGTGCGCCGCAAAATCGTAATAAGAAGAAGATAACGAAAACACCGTCGGAATTACCCGACGGTGTTTTAAACAGTAATTATTCGCCAAGAAGCTTGTTGAAAAGTAAAACCCAAATCATATCAAGCCAAGCGATGAATAATCCGCCGATTGTTACGATAAGGCTTATAACAAGTCTGAGTGCGCCGCCCTTTTTAAGGAACGCAGACCATCTTACAAGAATTTCTGTAAACCAGTTGATTACAGGAATGAAAAGTAAGAGAATCTGAACAAGTTTGTTTTGTTTGTGAAACCAAGCATCCATTTTTAAAACTCTCCTTTGTTTTAATAATTATATTATATCACACTTAAAAAAAATGTCAACAATTTGGCATAGAAAGACGGCGGTTGCCGTATTTTAATTTGCTAAGCAAGGATAAGGCGACCTTTGACTGCAAGATATATGATATCGATTAAGCAAAGGAACCAGCCCCAGCCGAACACTAAAAACAGAATAAAAACCACTATATGCTCCGCACGCATTGTCCTGAGCATTACAGAAAGCCTTACAAGCAATTCCACTATCCAGCCTATGAACGGTATTATAAGCAGAATTATCTGTACAATTCTGTCCTGACCGTAAAACCATTTATCAAAATCCATAACAATCTCCTCTTTCGTTTAATATTATATTACCACCGTTTTTATAATATGTCAATATTCCCGCCGAAAGGCGGGAATATTTTTGTCGGATTATTATGTTATTACATTTCGGGGATTTGCGTTTCCGTCCATTTGCCAGTCTCTGCGTTATACGCAAATGCGCCTAAACCGAGCGCCCAGACCATTTTGCCGTTGTCGCCATTCTGATACATACTGTAGAGCGTATAAGTCTTTCCGTCAACCGTATAGAAAGCGAGTGCCTCTCCTTCTACGCCTTCGTCTTTTAAGTACATCTGCAGCGTGCCCGACTTACCGTCTTTTTCAACGTCGAACTTTTCGCCCTTTACCCAGCCGTTGTTTTCCGCGTCAGACGCAGTGTACTCACCGAACGTCGGGTTCTTACCGTCATACTTTAAAACGGCGGCGGACATAGTAGCTTCGTCTACCATCAACAGAAAATCACCCTGTGCTGTCATATATTGCATTCTTACAGGCGTTGCCTGCCCCTCAAAATAGACCTGTGCAATTCCATTTTGAATAAATTCGATTTTTGTGATGGGCTTGCCTTGCAGCGCAAACGGCGACGAGACGTCCGTTCCCGTAATGGTTTCAGAAACTACAATTTCATATATTAATAATTCAAACTGACAGTCTATCTCTTCATAAGTGAATTTGAAAGTCTTTAATCCGGGCGTCGTCAAATCAAGTCCGTCAATATTAGGGCAGACTTCTATAAGATTTTTTGTCACTCGTTCTCCGTTTGTGTAAATTAACTCAAAACTTAAACCGTTTAAAATATCATCGGGGTTTACACCGGGAAGAGCGATAGCCGCGTACGGCTGATTAACCGCCAAAAGACGGGGTTCTTCTTCTTTATTTTCTTCATTGGTAACTACTACTTTTATGCTGAAATCAAACTCTTTATATTTGCAGGTCACTGCGTAAACGCCGACAGTGGTTAAATCAACACTTACGTCCATCTCCAAGCCGTTATCGCGCAGACTGTTAACACTGACGTAGTTTGTTGAGCCGTCACTGTACATCAACGTCGCTTGCAAGCGCTCGATTAGGCGATCGAAGTCATATTCGTAGCCCGCAAACTCCCCTATGTCGACAACGCAATCGCGCCCTGTGACTGCCACAAGCACTCTTTCAGTGACAATAACCGTGAATTCAAACTCAAAACCTCTGTACACGCCGGAAACGGAATATGTACCGGTCTTTCCCAAATCGACTGCGGACAAATCGACTTTTCCGCCGCTCTCGATTACCTCATAAAGAGAAACACTCATTTGTCCGCCGGTTTTCATCTGTTCGTGAATATAAACTTTTCTCATAAATTCGTCGGCTTCATCGAGATAGATTGTCTGCTTGCTCGTTTTCACGGCAGTTATAGGTCTGACCTCTATTCTGTCCTTATACACGCCGTAACTTATAAGCAAAGCTTTTTCGGTTTCGTCGTTAACCAAATAATGTCTGCCCCTGTCAACCGTTATCACGGGGGTAGCGCCGGTGTCTATCGTGCTGCCGTCGCTCAGGGTAAATACGAAATACGAGCAAATGCCCCACTTGTCGCTTACCTGCTCAACCGAAACTACGCTTGCGCCCTGCTCGCCGGCTGCGCCGTTCGAACCGTTTTCACCTTTGTCGCCTTTGTCACCCTTGTCGCCTGCGTCGCCCTTGTCGCCTTTGTCACCCTTGTCACCCTTGTCGCCTTTTGCACCGTCCTCGCCTTTAATCGAAGCAAGCCACTGCTCGTACGTAAGCACTGTTTCGCCGTTTGCTTTGGCGTTATCTGCATACAGATTGTATACCGCCACTATCTGTTGGTCACGGTTGTCGGTAGTTTCGTTGCCGCCGCAACCGACGATGCCGAATGCTCCTGCCGTTACGCACGCCGAAGCAAGCAAAGCAGCAATAAGTTTCTTTTTTCTCATATTTGACTCCTTTTTAGTTAATTTTGACATTCAGTGAATGTCATTTGCTTTAATTTATCATAATATAATGAGGCTGTCAAGTACTGAAAGTCAAAAATGAGATAAAAAATATAGTTATGTTTAAAAATAAGGCAACAAACGGCAAAAACAATATATGCGGACAAAGGGTTTACGAGCTAAGAAAAAACAGCACGCCTAAGATGTCGCAAAGAATTCTTGCCGAAAAGTTACAGCTTTTCGGTATTGACGTTGATAAAAATGCAGTTCAGAGAATAGAAAGCGGGCAAAGGTTTGTAACCGATATAGAGCTGGTTGCACTAAGCAAAATTTTCAACGTCAATTACGGCGAACTGCTGGATAAATAAAAAATAAACCTGCGTTGACTTAACTGTCAACGCAGGTTTTATGAGTATTTTAAACAAGCTCGATTATGGCTTCTTCGGCGCCGTCGCCGCGACGGGTGCCCAAAAGATAGATACGGGTATAACCGCCGCCCTGACCGAGTTCTTCGGCACGCTGAGCGTATTTAGGCGCAATTTCGTTGAAGAGCTTTTCCATTAACGGATGACGAATGTCTGCCGTTCTTTTCTTAAAGTCGGACTTCTTTTCGCTGAAACCTTTAACTTCCTGCAAATCGCGAAGTTTTGCCATAAGCGCACGGCGGACAGCAAGCTTTTGGGGGCTGTCCTTTATGGACTTGGTTTTCACTTCCTTGCCCTTTTTGTCTGTTGTTACGCTTTCGGTTTCCTCGTTTAAGTCGTACACCTTCATTGCTTTGGTTATTATTTTTTCAACGTAAGGCTGAAGCTCTTTCGCTCTTGCTTGGGTTGTGGTTATTTTACCGAACCATAAAAGCTCCGAAGCCTGATTGCGAAGAATTGCCTGTCTTTGCTCTGCCGTTTTTCCTAATTTGCCGGGCATTTTTTATTCCTCCTTGTTAGCAAGTGATAATCCGTAGGATTGAAGCTTCAAGATAACTTCGTCCAAAGACTTTCTGCCTAAGTTTCTTACTTTAAGCATTTCGTCCTCGCTCTTTTTGGTCAAATCTTCTACGGTGTGAATATTGGCACGTTTCAAGCAGTTGTAAGAACGGACGGATAAATCCATCTCTTCAATCTGCATTGCAAGTATTTTCTGTTGTTTGTCGTCTTCGTTCTTGACGAGTATATCCATTTCCTTAATGCTGTCGGAAAGGTCAACGAAAAGCGATATGTGGTCCTGCATTATCTTTGCCGCAAGAGATACGATTTCCTTTGCGCTGAACGCGCCGTTTGTCGTTATCTCTAATGTAAGCTTATCATAGTCGGTATTCTGACCTACGCGCGTATTTTCAACGGAATAGTTCACCTTTTTGACCGGGGTATAAATGGAATCGATGGGAATGTAATCGATAAGTTCGGTTCGCGTATGGTCTGCACCCTTATAACCTCTGCCTCTGCCGATGGTTATTTCCATATCGATTTTGCCGCCCGCGTCAACCGTGCAAATATGCTGGTCGCCGTTGATTATTTCGATTTCAGCGTCTTCGGAAATGTCGCTTGCCTTAACTTCGCAAGGACCTTCCTTATAGAGATGAACTACTTTTACGTAATCCTTATCAGTAACTTTTGTTTTAATTGCAAGCGTTTTTAAGTTGAGAATTATCTCGGTAACGTCCTCTTTAACGCCTGCCACTGCCGAAAATTCGTGCTTTACCGTACCGTCAAGGAAACGTATACCCTGTGCGGCTGCTCCGGGAAGTGCGGAAAGCAAAATTCTTCTGAGGCAGTTGCCTATAGTAAGACCGAAACCCTTTTCAAGCGGTTCAACGACGACCTTTGCGTACGACTGGTCCTCGCTTTCTTCCACTTCGATTTTGGGCATATCTATTTCAATCATTATGTTACCTCCTGTTTTTAATTATTATTTGGAGTACAACTCGACAATCATATGCTCTGCAATCTGGCTGTCAATGTCGTCTCTTGCAGGAAGTGCTAAAATCTTACCTTCCAATTTTTCGGGGTTAAATTCAAGCCATTTGGGCATAACGCCGACTTTCATAGCCTTTATC
The DNA here is from genome assembly GCA_910578655.1 of uncultured Christensenella sp. Classification (GTDB taxonomy): domain Bacteria; phylum Bacillota; class Clostridia; order Christensenellales; family Borkfalkiaceae; genus Coproplasma. The sequence goes on along the minus strand of CAJTQE010000001.1, from coordinate 5,404 downwards.
CCTTCAAAATATTTATTTGAAGTTTTGTTTTCTTTAACGGTGATAACGTCACCGGCTTTAATGATGTACGAGGGGATATTTACCTTTCTGCCGTTTACAAGGAAATGACCGTGATTGACAAGCTGTCTTGACTGAGCACGGCTTGCGCCTATGCCCATGCGGAAGATGACGTTGTCAAGTCTGCGTTCCAAAAGCGAAAGCATATTCTCACCGGTAATGCCCTTCATTCTGTCGGCTTTTTCGTAATATGAACGGAACTGTCCTTCCTGTACGCCGTAAATACGCTTAACCTTCTGCTTTTCACGAAGCTGCTGACCGTATTCGGAAACTTTCTTTCTGCCTGCGCCGTGTACACCCGGAGGCGTAGGTCTTTTTTCAAACGGGCATTTACCCGAATAGCATTTATCGCCCTTTAAAAACAGCTTTCCGCCTTCTCTTCTGCAAAGACGGCATTTTGCTTCTCTGTATGTTGCCATATATCTTTCTTACCTCCGATTATACTCTGCGGCGTTTAGGCGGTCTGCAACCGTTGTGGGGGATGGGGGATACGTCGGAGATGAGGGTAATTTCAACCTCGCACGCACCTATTGCCCTGATTGCCGATTCCCTGCCTGCGCCGGGACCTTTTACATAAACTTCCGCCGAACGAAGTCCGTGTTCTTTTGCTGCTCTGACCGCGGTTTCGCACGCCATCTGCGCTGCATAAGGCGTACCCTTTCTCGAACCTTTGAAGTTGAGGCTGCCCGCGCTTGACCACGAAATTACGTTACCCTGTAAATCGGTAACTGTGACGAGCGTGTTGTTGAACGTTGACTGAATGTGAACCTGACCTTTGTCAACTTTTTTAAGCTCTCTACGCTTTCTTGTAGTCTGCTTTTTAGTATTTGCTGCCATACTTTACCTCCTTACTTTGCTCCCTTCTTCTTTGCGACTGTGCGACGGGGGCCTTTCCTCGTCCTTGCGTTCGTCTTTGTGGACTGTCCGCGTACGGGCAAGCCCTTTCTGTGACGGATACCGCGATAGCATCCTATTTCCATAAGTCTTTTGATGTTGAGCGAAACTTCCGTACGAAGTTCACCTTCGACCCTGTAATTATGGTCGATATATTCTCTCAGTTTTGATACGGTCTGCTCGTCCAAATCTTTAACTCTCGTGTTGGGGTCGACGCCTGTTGCAGCGAGAATTTTCTGCGACGTTTTTAAACCGATACCGTAAATATAGGTAAGCCCTATTTCTACTCTCTTTTCTCTGGGTAAATCCACACCGGCAATACGTGCCATAGATTTAATTCCTCCGTTTAATTTTTAATAAAGTGTATTTTTGTTATATCAACCGCAACAAACCTACGCCTGAAAATTCGGAATGAGGCGCAGAGTCTGTACGAAATTATTTTTGGTTTTAGAATTGTGCTTAAAGCCCGACAAAGCGCATAAAACGCAGAGAAGCAAGTAGTGCAGGGTGCGTATGTATTTGCCGGTGAGCATACACGGTATGTATGCGGCCGAGCGAACACATAACTCAACGGTGCAGTACGCGCTTTTATGCGTTTTAACCTTGACGCTGCTTGTGGCTCTTGCTCTTCGAGCAGATTACCATAACTTTGCCGTTTCTTTTAATCACTTTGCATTTATCGCACATAGGTTTTACTGAAGGTCTGACTTTCATAAATAAACTCCTTTTTTACAAACAATTAATACAGGCTTGCGCAAAAATGCGATTTTGCTTGCACCGTAAGTTAATGTTTTCACTTTTGCATTTTGGTCAGTTTTTGCTGCGCCAGGTTATGCGACCTTTAGTCAAATCGTAAGGACTCATTTCAAGTTTTACGCTGTCGCCCTCGATTATACGGATATAGTTCATACGAAGTTTGCCCGAGATGTAAGCGGTAATTATATATCCGTTTGTAAGCTTAACTTTAAACGTGGCGTTGGGAAGGCATTCAATTACTTTGCCCTCGGCTTCAATAACGTCGTTTTTGGACATCAATATTCCTCATTCTTAAAGTTTTTTACGGAATTATTCCGTTTTGGTTTGTTCTGTTTTTTCCATTTGGGGGTAATTATAAGATTTAAGCGCGGAAAATATCTCACTGTCGAACACTTGTCTGCCGTCGATGAATTTAAGCGAAATGGATTCGGCTTTTTCATGCAACAGTCGGACGTGTTTAACGTTCTTTCTCTTCGGGCAGGCAAGTTTTTTAAAATTACCGTCAACGACGCCTATCGCACCGTCGGGATAAATTTCGCGAATTATATAATACCTGTCCTTATCTCTGCCCTGTGTACTTTGACATATACCGCCTATAACGGGAACTTTTAATTTCATATAAGCACCAAATTATAAGGTTAATATTTCTACGCCACCGTCAGTTATGAGTACTGTATTTTCATAATGCGCGGCAGGAAGTCCGTCAGCGGTAGTCACCGTCCAACCGTCCTCACGATTGAAATTGACTTTGTACGTTCCCATTGTAATCATAGGTTCTATACAGATAGTCATTCCGCTTTTAAGGCGCATCCCCGTACCCTTTTTACCGTAGTTCGGAACGGAAGGGTCTTCGTGCATTTCCTTGCCGATACCGTGTCCGGTCAAAGCGCGAACCACTCCGTAACCGTTAGCTTCTGCGTGAGTTTGAACCTTATAACCTATATCGAATAGAGGAACGCCTGCCTGCAAACCGTCGACAGCTTTAAAAAAACATTCTTCGGTGACTTTTACAAGCCGTTTCTTTTCTGCGGAAACATTGCCTATCAGATAGGTACGGCAAGCGTCGCCGTGATAACCGTTCTTTTCAGCGGTAATATCGACGCTTACTATGTCGCCGTCTAAAATTACTCTGTCGGAAGGCACACCGTGAACAACCACTTCATTGACCGACACGCAAGAGCTTGCAGGGTATCCCTCGTAACCGAGTTCGGAAGGATATGCGCCGCAAGAGGTTATATATCTGTAAACAAGTTCGTCCACTTCCTTAGTGGTCATACCTGCACGGATATTTTTACCGACGAAGTCAAGAGTTTCCTTGACTATGCGGCAGCTTTCGCGCATAAGTTCAATTTCTTTTTCCGTCTTAATTCTTATCATTATCGAATATTGCGCATATCTGTGCGAATACTTCGTCGGGACTGCCGGTTCCGCCCGTAACTGTTTTAAGTTTTCCCTGCGACTTATAATAGTCGATAAGCGGCGCGGTCTGCGACTTGTAAGTATCAAGACGGGTTTTCACCGTTTCGGGAACGTCGTCGGGACGCTGATAGAGATTACCTCCGCACTTTGCGCAAGTTGTTGCGCCGTTTAAGTTTGAAACGTGATAGCTTTCGCCGCACGCGCAAACGCGTCTTCCGCAAATTCTGTCCATCAGCAGAGATTCGTCAACGTGAATGTTAAGACAAATATCTATTTCGGCAAACTTATCGAGCTGTTCTGCCTGATAGAGATTGCGAGGGAAACCGTCAAGCATAAAACCGTGCTGTGCGTCGTCCCAGTTAAGTCTGTCCTTAACTATTTCACAAGTGACCGAGTCGGGTACAAGCTTGCCCGAATCGGTATAGGATTTGGCAAGCTTGCCTATCTCCGTGCCGTTTTTGATGTTGGCGCGGAAAATGTCGCCCGTCGATATGTGCAGTAAATTATATTTTTCTGCAATTTTGCTTGCCTGAGTACCTTTTCCTGCACCGGGCGCGCCGAGTAAAATTATATTCATTAATGTTTCCTTAATGCTTTTTATTATTTCAAGAAGCCCTTGTAATTCTTCATCATCAGCTGCGAACCCAACTGTTTGTCAAGTTCAAGCGCAACCGAAACGACAATCAAAATACCCGTAGTCGAGAATACCGACAAAAGCGCGGTGTCTTCGACTTTGAGAATTGTAAGTGCAATAATAGAAATCAGCGAAGGTATAAACGCAACGAGCGAGAGATAAATCGCGCCGAAAAGCGTTATACGGTTCGATATCTTTTTGAGATAATCCGCTGTCGGTTTGCCGGGTCTGAAACCCTGAATGAAACCGCCGTTCTGCTGAATGGTTTTCGATACGTCTTCGGGATTGAACTGCATTGACTGATAGAAGAACGCAAAAGCGAAAATCAGTAAGCAAAGCGTTATCATATAGATAAGCTGTCCGTACCAGGCGCCGCCTGCCGAGAACCATTCCGTCAAGCCGTCGTTTGCCGAGCTGTTCGGCCAGAAAAGGCTGATTATCATTTGAGGGAATGAAATAATTGCAAACGCGAATATCAGAGGCATAACGCCCGAACCCGCTATTCTTATGGGGATAATCGACGACTGACCGCCGTACATCTTTCTGCCCTTGACCTGTTTTGCATACTGAACGGGGATTCGCCGCTCGGACAAGTCTACGGCGACTATCGCGGTAAATTCAAGCACTGTCAATATTGCGAAGCCTAAAAGTTCCCAAAGGTTGTTAAGCCCTGCATTCTTGAACTCGCCGATGCCGAATATTCCTAAGAATTTTTCTACGATTGTCAAACCTGCGGTTGATATGATACCGATGAAGATTATAAGCGAAATACCGTTGGAAATTCCGTATTCGGTAATTCTTTCGCCTATCCACATAACCAACATAGAGCCGGCCGTATAAACGACCGTAAGAAATATGCCTGCAATCCACTTTGCGCCGACTTCGGAAATGCCCGAACCGTCCGCATAGTGTCCGAATATCGAAAGTTTTATCGAGTCGCTCTGTAAACCGAAGTTGATTACGATACCTATCGACTGTGCAACCGCAAGTGCGATAGTTACGTAACGGGTTATCTGAGCAATCTTTTTTCTGCCTTCCTCGCCCTGCTTTTGCATACGCTCTAACGCAGGGATACCGACGGTTAAAAGCTGTATTATAATCGATGCGTTGATATAAGGACTTATACCCAAAGCAAACAGCGTTGCATTGGCAAGCGAACCGCCGGTTATATTTGTAAGAATTTCAAGGAAAGAATAATCTCCGCTGTTTATCATCTCGCTGAACTTGTCAACGTCTATTCCGGGTACGGGAATATAGCAGCCCAGACGGAATATAAGCAGCAGAAGCAGAGTGATAAAAATCTTCTTCCTTATTTCCTTGACCTTAAAACAATTTTTAATTGTTTCAAACATATTTAAACCTCTTTTAAGATAATATTATACTGCGTGTGACGACTGTATTTAATTATCTTACGACTTCTACTGTTCCGCCTGCTTTTTCGATAGCTGCTTTTGCGCTTTCAGAGAACTTTGCAGCCTTAACCGTCAACTTAACCTTCAATTCGCCGGTACCGAGAACTTTAAGTCCCGCCGAATTTTTAACTTGCTTTGCAAGACCGTTTTCCGATACGTAATCGAAATCAACAACCGTACCCGCAGGTACTTTTTCAAGCTGGCTTAAATTTATAATGGTGTAGTCGGTTGC